>MWFB01000004.1 GCA_002071385.1 Bacteroidetes bacterium ADurb.Bin013 | reverse complement strand
TTTTAATTTTCCCCGGAACGCTCCATCCATTGGGAAGGAGCGACCGAGGAAATATATTATTGTGTGGAGCTATTAGTCGTGTGGAGCTATTATTATTCGTAAGCTACGGTTACATCAAAGGTTGCGCTATATTGACCAGCTGCCTGGTTTTCTCCGACCGATAATGTGGCACCGACCGTAAAAGTTTTTGATCCGGAGTTATAAGAGCCCGCTGTTCCGTTTATACTTGAAGATAAGCCGACACTGCTTGTAAAGTCTGTTAAAGCCATATCATTACCATCTCCTGTAAGATCAATAGTTTCGTCTTCAGGCAAAGTAATACTAAAAGCAGCGCCAGCTTCTCCTGTTACTGTAAAAGATACAGCACTAAATCCGGTTGTTGTAAAAAAGGCGGCATCTCCAGTGGAGGTTCTTGTGCCATCGGGTGCAATGGTTACTTTGTAATCGGATGAAGTGGCAATTAAATCACCAAATTGCAATTTGGATCCTGCATCAACTGTTATCCCGATTGGTGTAATAATATTAGCTCCGGCAGTTGCAGTTGCTTCGGCTGTGTTACCTTGTCCGAAAGAAATGTTTGAGAATGCG
Source organism: Bacteroidetes bacterium ADurb.Bin013 (assembly GCA_002071385.1). GTDB lineage: Bacteria > Bacteroidota > Bacteroidia > Bacteroidales > UBA932 > DMER64. The sequence goes on along the minus strand of MWFB01000004.1, from coordinate 115,285 downwards.
AAGAGGGCTACTGAGAGGGCGAAGATTTTGAGAGTTGTTTTCATAATGAATATTTTTAAGATTGTTTTTTAAACTAATTTTTCAAACGCGGGACAAAAGTATGCTCTGCGTTTTAAACAAAAAAACGATTTCAATATAAGGCTGAAAACAATCTACGAAAGGGCGTTTTTTTTCAACAATCCCGGGAATCACTGGTATGAAACGGTCACTGTAAAGGTGCCAGTGTACTGGCCAAGGGCCTGGCCCCACCACATGGTGACGGTACCACCCACATAAAATACTGCCTCGCCCGCAGGGCTCAGCTGAAGGGTGGCAGAGGGGGTTGTCAATTCAAGATTCAGGCTGGGGGAGCCGCTGCTGTGGGTCAGGGTATGGATCCATGTGGGGACAGTAACATTGACCGACGCATTAGGGCCTCCCGTTACCCTGAATTTACCGGCATAAACAGCTCCGGGACTGGGTAAAAGCGTGGCCACACCGGAAGCTGTCCTTTGCGGGTTCTCAGTGGCTGTGAGCGTCACATATCCTGTTCCCTGTCCCGGAGAAGCATACCCGAATGAGAGATTGGATTCTTTGGAGATAGACAGGGGAATGATCACTTCTATTTCAAGAACGGAAGGTATGTTTACCACTTTTGTTTTGGACTGTCCGTAAACAGCAGAAAAGCTCCCGTAGAAAAGGGAAACTAAAAGAAAGACAGAGAATAAACGGGCCTTCATCATAAGACAAAGATACATAAAAATATTTTTTACATTTGCATTTATGGTTAAAATACTGATCATTGAGGATGACGCAGCTTTCAACGCCCTGTTGAAGACTTGGCTGACAAAAGCAGGATTCCGGGCAGAAGGCGTTCTGTCGGCAGGAGAAGCCATGAGGGCCGTGCAGGGACAAGTTTATGACATTGTCCTTTCTGATTTGAGGTTGCCCGATACCGACGGACTTACCCTGCTCAAATGGATCCGGGAAACCTCGCCCGACAGCGCTGTGTTCATCATGACCGGGTATGCCGATATACAGACCGCCGTACAGGCAATCCGCCTGGGAGCGGTCGATTACCTGGAAAAACCGGTAGATCCGGTGATCCTTAGGGAAAAGATTGACGAAGTGCTCCGGAAAAAAGACAGACCTCACGAACGCATACCTTTTATTAAAGGGGAAAGTCCCGCTTCCCTGAAAATGTACGACTACATGATGCTGGTGGCTCCAACACTCCTTTCTGTGCTCATTTCCGGTGAAAGTGGCACAGGCAAGGAATATGTCGCAAACCATATACATCAGAACAGCTCCCGGCGGGACGGTCCTTTTGTGGCTCTGGACTGCGGTGCCATTCCCAGGGATCTGGCCTCGAGCGAGCTATTCGGGCACCTGAAAGGGTCCTTTACCTCGGCCATCAGTGATAAAAAAGGAGCTTTTGAAATGGCAGACGGGGGAACGCTGTTCCTGGACGAGGTGGGGAACCTCTCGCACGATGTACAAATGCAGCTGCTACGGGCGCTGCAGGAGGGGGTGATCAAGCCGGTGGGTAGTTCCCGTATCATTGAGGTCAACATCCGGATCATCACCGCCACCAATGTGGATCTGAAGCAAATGATAGAACAGGGAAAATTCCGGGAAGACCTGTACCACCGCATCAATGAATTCCAGCTGCACATTCCGCGGCTGCAGGAACGGGGACAGGATGTGCTGTTATTTGCCAGGCATTTCCTGGAATACGCCAACCGTCAGATGAACAAGCAGATCAAGGGATTTTCACCGGGGGCAGAACAATTGATGATGGCTTACAGCTGGAGGGGAAACCTGCGGGAGTTGCTCAATGTGGTAAAACGTACCGTACTCCTGAGCGAAGGCCCAGAAATCCTGGCCACAGACCTGCCCGAAGAAATACGGGGACTTCAGTCTGTGCGCGAAGGTCAGGATGCCCATACGCTGAAAGAACAGCATGAACGGCAAATGATCACGGAAGCACTTCTCCGAACCAAGAACAACCGTACACGGGCAGCACGTTTGCTGGGGATTGACCGCAAGACCTTATACAATAAAATGAAACTCTATAACCTGGAGTAACTCTGCGGCCTGTTTGATCACACGGCTCACCCTTGCGGGATCTTCTTTCCCGGAACGTTCCAGAACAATAAGGTCCTTGACCATGGGCGATTGCAATTGCCGAAACATGGGGAGCATTTTATGAGCAACAGAGGCTATCCTTCCATAATCGCCCTGTTCCAGAGATTTTTCCATTATTTTAAGGCTTTCGCTTGTGGCAGCATGAAAAACACGCAACACCTGCGTTACAGCATCCAGATCGGCTTCCACCATGCGTCCCATTTCCACCAGTGAAAACAGCTCGTAGGGAACTGCAGATGTTATGGGTGCAAGCGCCTGGGTCAGCTGTTCTTTCACAAAAGGCTTAGCCAGGTGGCCTGAAAACCCTTTATCCAAAAAATGCCGGGATGTATAGTAACTGTTCGCTGTCACTGCAATTATGGGAGTATCTGCCAGGCGTCTTATCTGTTCCAGTAAATGGAATCCATCTCCGTTCGGCATCTGGATATCCGTCAGGATCACATCTACCGGTACATGTTTTACTATGTTGATAGCAGCTTCTGCTCCCTGCGCCGTGGCAACCAGGTGGCCCGAAAGACGCAGCATTTCCGTGGAAAGGGCTAATTGAGCCGGATCATCGTCCACAACCAGGACGCGCAGGGGAACGCGGAGCGGTTCCAAATAAACCGGTTTGACTTCAAGGGGAATGTCCGGTGCCTGCATGCTGGTTGTTTCTATTGGTATGGTAACGCAGAAAGTACTCCCCGAATCCTCGTTCCTGGATAGGGTAATATTGCCTTTGAACAGCTCAATAGTACGTTTTACTATGGAAAGACCCAGTCCAACGCCTTCCTTTTCAGGAGTGCGGGACGCTTCCTCGCGTGTGAATTCATCAAAGATGCGCTTTTGGGCCTCCGGGGCAATGCCCTTCCCGGTGTCATATACAGAAAAGAATAATTCCGGACCATCCAGCGAAACGTGCAGGTCTATATGTCCCTTGTCTGTAAATTTAACAGCGTTGGAAAGCAGGTTCATCATAACTTGCCGCAAACGCAAAGGGTCTGTAATTATGCATGTTTCCGGGGGAATGGCCGTGCGCAGGTTCAGGATAATCCCCTTTTTGCCTGCTGTCGGGGCAAACACGTCAATTGCTTCTTCGAATAATTTCCTGACAGGTGTCACGATGGGATTGAGCTGCGTTTTATGCGCATCCAGGCGGTAGTATTCCAGCAGATTGGCCAACAGCTCCATCACGTGTCCGGCAGAGTGTATCATGGGGTCCAGGTATTCTTTCAATTGTTGTTCGGGGCCCTTGTCCGAGGGGTGCTTAAGCAGGTCCAGGTACCCTATGATGGCGCTCAGGGGAGCTTTGATGTCGTGCGTTACGGTAAGCAGCAGTTTTTCCCGGCTTTTCATCAATTCCTCGGCACGGCTGCGGGCCACTTCCAGATCCCGCCGGTATTTCCGGCTTTTATTCAGGTCAGTAAAAATAAGCAGGGTGGAGAGCAGAATGATCAGCAAAGCGGCTACGCCCAATATGGACAGTGAGCTCCCGGCCTTTTCCAGCGAAGCCCTGCGGGTTTCCAGGGCCGTAAGAGTAGTGCTGAACCACTCCTGGTTCAATTCTTCCAATAATTTATTGATTTGCAGGTTCAGGGCCCGGTCTGTTTCTATCAGCTGCTCCAGTTGTATCGAGATGGCCCTAAGTTGACGCTGCCGTGCGGCTTCCACATCGTCCAGAACCCTCATGACCGCCTGGACCACGGTGTCACGGTCTGTGGTCTGAACGGCTACAGGTTGCGGGGTCCCTGGTATGATGCGGACCAGGGAATCGGTTATGGTACGGCGGATCTGCTTTATCTCGGTTATGCTGTCCTGCATGCGGGAAGGAGCAAAAGCGTTGCCCAACCGTTCAAAGAAATTCTGCCTGGGCCGGTGTACCGCCGTTGTGATGGTATCGTAAATGACTTCTTCACGTAAGACAACAGGTGGCATGGGACGGGAAGTTATCTCGGCCAGTTTTGGGGTCTGTGTCATAGCCGGAACCTGGGGTAGCGCCCTGTCCACTTTTTGCGCCACATCCCGGTTGCTGCGCTGGGAGAGTTCCTTCTGCTGCCGGGCAATATCCTGTATGTTTATGTTACGGTATACCAGCAGGCTGTCAATTTCCTGCAGGATCTCCTGTTGACGCTCCATGGTGGTACCCCTTCCCAGGGAATCGAGCATCACATCTACCTTGTCCAGGGCAAAGCGGTAGAGGTCATAATTTTCGGCTTTTGGGTCCTGGATAAAACGAGTTCCCAGCCATTCGGCTTCGTATAACAGTGATATGGTGTTGCTGATCAAAAGGCTTCGTTCCAGGATCTCTTCCCGGCGGTCATCGCTCTGAAAGAGAAACGGGTACACACGTTTGTACACGTACCAGCCAGCACCGGCGATCAGAGCCGCCAACAATATGTAACTGAAAACCACTTTCAGGCGAAAACCCACATCTTGTTTCATGAAGCTAAGATATAAAGAAATCCCAGTAGCACAAAAGGGGGAAAATGAACTGTTTATTTGGGGAATTATTCCCCAAATGGCACACTCAGTTCCCCAACATATTTCTCAGGTCGTTGGCTTTCTTTTTTGTCAGTGAAAAAACAGTTCTGAAAATCAGCAGATTGAAAATCGGGGAAAGTTTTTGGAACGCTATTTGACTATATTATTGACAACTAAAGCAGTGAGCACGCGGAATTTTTTCATGCAAACAGAAGATCCATGGGTCGTGCCACGAAATAAAGAGGGATACTGAAAGGCGACAGTATCCCTCTTTACATTTCCTGCTTTCACGGATAGGCCTGCTTTTCCTGGCCGAATACGTGCTTACAACTCCCAGCCGGTTCCTTCCCTGGAGTCTTTTATATGAACGCCCAGCGAGGAAAGCCGGTCGCGGATGCGGTCCGATTCGTTCCAGTTCTTCGTGGCCCTGGCCTGAGTCCGGAATTCCAGGATCATATCTATCAGTCCTTCAATCAGGGGAAGCCGGTCATTGTCTCCTTCTTCCCTCAGGCCCAGGATTCCTTCTACCACCCGGCTGTATATCCGTTCCACAAGCTCCTTGTCTCCCTGCGAAACAGGGCGGGCCGAATCAGAGGCGGTATGTATCCAGGTTACCAGCTCAAAAAGCGTTCCCAGGGCAATGGGTGTGTTCATATCGTCACATAAGGCCTGGTAGATCTTTTCCTCCATTTCCTGCAACGTAGCCGAAACGGCCGCCTCTGGAGAAACGGATAGTTTTGCAAGCACCCTGCGTGCCTGGAGCAGCCTTTTAAGGCCTTTGCCGGCGGCTAGCAGGGCATCGTTACTGAAATCGAGTGTTCCGCGATAATGTGCCTGCAGGATGAAAAACCTGACAGTCATGGGATGGAAGGATTGAGTAAGGAGAGGGTGGGTACCCTGGAACAATTCCTGCAGGGTGATGAAATTCCCCAGGGATTTGCCCATTTTCTGTCCGTTGATGGTAATCAGGTTGTTGTGCATCCAGTACCGCACGCTGTCTTTGCCCCTTGTTATGGTATTCTGGGCCAGTTCACATTCATGGTGCGGAAACAGCAGGTCCATTCCCCCGCCATGGATATCAAATACTTGTCCAAGGTATTTGGAACTCATCACAGAACACTCCAGGTGCCAGCCGGGGAAACCCTCGCTCCATGGCGACGGCCAGCGCATGATATGCTGCGGGGATGCTTTTTTCCAAAGCGCAAAATCAAAGGGAAAGCGCTTTTCCTCCTGGCCTTCCAGCTTACGCGTATTGGCCATCAGGTCTTCCAGGACACGCCTTGAAAGTATCCCGAAACGGTGTGTCTTGTTGTATTTTTCAACGTCAAAATAGACAGACCCGTTGACCAGGTAAGCCATACCGGCATCCAGGATTTGCGCTATCACGGCTATCTGTTCGGTAATATGTCCCGAGGCTCTTGGCTCTATGCTGGGAGGCAGGGTGTTGAGGAGGGCCATGGCCTGGTGGTACCGGATGGTGTAATACTGTACCACCTCCATGGGCTCGAGTTCCTCCAGCCGGGCTTTGCGGGCGATCTTGTCTTCTCCCGAATCCGAGTCGTTTTCCAGGTGTCCCACATCTGTTATGTTGCGGACATACCGGACTTTATAACCCAGCTCTTTCAGAAGTCTAACAAACACATCATAAACCACACCCGGACGGGCATGTCCCAGGTGGGGGTCGCCGTATACAGTGGGGCCGCAGACATAAAGACCCACATGTCCGGGAACAAGTGGCTCAAATTTTTCCTTTTCCCTGGTAAGGGTATTGTATATGAATAGATCTCGTGGCATGCGGGTTGGTAATTATGTCTGCAAATGTACGTAAATTTTAACTTGGGTTCATGTCACCCGGTTTCCTGGAGTCCACTTCCCGGAGTGTCTGTGCTACAACTTCCTGGATATACCGGGGCTGGCCGTCTTTTTCGTAGGCATTGGTTCGTATCTTGCCGGTGATTATCAGGCGGGTTCCTTTTTTGACCGATTCAAAAGGGGCGATATCTTTCCCCTCCCAGGCCACGACGCGGTGCCAGGTTGTCTCCTCCTTGAGCGCTCCCGTGCCTGTTTTAATCACCTCTCCGGTAGCCAGGTTGAAATTCATCACCCTTCTTCCTTCTTCCGACTGGCCGATCCTGGGATCTGCTCCCACGCGTCCCATCAATTCTACTTTGTTGATAGATTGTTCCATAATGCGTTATTATTAGTTAAACGCATCAAACCTATAACAGCGGTGCGTAAAAAATGACCTGTATCGTAAAAACCTACATATATTTCTCCAGGAACTCAAAGAAAACCTTATTCCATAGCATGTTGTTCTGTGGTTTCAGTATCCAGTGGTTCTCATCGGGGAAGAGGACCAGCCTGGCAGGCACACCGTGCAGTTTGGCAGCATTGAAAGCGGCCATGGCCTGGTCCACGGGTATACGGTAGTCCATTTCTCCATGGGTAATCAGGATGGGCTTGTTCCAGTATTGCACCCGCTTATGCGGGGATTGGGCATAGTGGTTCACAGCAACAGGATTCTTGTCCCATGGGGCACCGCCGTTGTCCCAGTGCGGAAACCAGATCTCCTCCGTGGTCATGTACATGTGTTCTGTATTGAAAATGCCTGCGTGAGCAATGAAGGCGGCAAAGCGTTCGTTATGTGTCCCTGCCAGGTGAAATACCGAATATCCTCCATAACTGGCTCCCACGGCAGCTATCCGGCTGCCATCAACAAAGGGCTCTCGTTTCATGTGGTCCACAGCACTCAGGTAATCCTGCATGTTCTGGCCTGTATAATCGCCGCTGATCTGTTCCGTCCATTCCTGTCCAAAAGCTGTTGTTCCCCGGCGGTTGGGCAGGATGACGATATACCCGTTGGCTGCTATCAACTGGTGGCACCAGCGATAGGACCAACCCTGGGAAAGGGTGGACTGAGGTCCCCCGGCACAGAAGAGCACGGCCGGGTATTTCTTTTGGGGATCAAAGTGTGGCGGATATACCACCCAGGTAAGCATTTTCTTGTTATCAGTAGTGGTAACCCACCGTTCTTCCACCTGGCCCATTGTCAAGTGGTTGAGTATGTCACTGTTTTCAGTGGTCAGTTGGGTGTATTCTCCGGTTTCGGGATGGACGGAGACCACCTCGGTGGGCATGGACATGGAAACATAGGTGCCGATGAGCCGTGCTCCGGTTCCCGTGTCAGCCGAAATCTGAACCGGTCCGCAATCATACCAGCCGGTAGTGATTTGATGTATCTTGCCCGTTGCCGGGTCCAGGCTGAACAACTGGTTTATTCCCTGGGCACAGGAATTGAAATACAACATTTTGCTGTCTGGGGCCCAGGTGACACTTTCCATATTGTAACGGAATGATGCCGTAAGGTCTTTGATGGAGCCGTCCGCGAATGAATACAGCATAAGCCGGTTTTTGTCGGCCTCGTAGCCGTCCCGCTCCATGCTGTTCCACACCAGGAAGTTGCCGCATGGTGAAAATCTGGGGGCTGTGTCGTAACCCATCATGCCCTGGCTCAGGTTGGTTTCCTGTCCTGATTCCAGGTCCCTCAGGTAGATGTCTGTATTCGTGGATACGGCGTAGTCTTTGCCTGTCATTTTGCGACAGGAATAGGCAATACTTTTCCCATCCGGGCTCCAGCACAGTTCCCCTATATCCCCGAAGGGTAGCGTAGGCAGTTCAAAAAGCTGTCCTTCCAGCAGGTCGGTCACATTGGAAAGGGTCTTTCCGTCAAAAAGGGCTGTAAAGGAATGGGGTATCTCTTCTACAAAACAATCCCAGTGACGGTACATCAAATCGTCAATGACACGTCCGGTGGACTTATCCAGGGAGGGATCAAGATCGGTGGGCTTCATGCCGGAGGGGACGGTGGAAATAAAGAGTATCCTGTCCCCGGTAGGAGAGATGCTGAACTCAGAAATGGATTTGTCCGTTCCTGTTACTTGTTGCCGTCCGGTCCCATCGGCCTGCATGATCCATAATTTGCCGTCGCAGACAAAGAGAAGGCGGTCATTGTCCAGCCAGCGGGCGTTGGATTCGCTTGCCGGTGTCCGTGTTATTTGTACGTTATGCTGCCCGTCGATATCCATTACAAAAAGTTCCCGGTTGCGCCTGTTCTCTTTTATAGAGGTATAAGTAACACCATACACGATCCTTTTACCGTCGGGAGAAACCTGGGGATCGCTAACGCGTCCGAAAAGGTTCAGGATGGTGGAATTGAGCAGGTCACTTTCGGGTATTTCCATGTTTTTCCCTATCAGGGGGGCCTTGTTATGCTCGTTGCCAGAGCATTGAGACAGAGCCAGAGAGGCTGTAAACATCATAAATAGCAAGATTGTTCTGTTCATAAGGTTGTGGTTTGACTTCAAAATTAGTGAATTAATTGTAAGTTTGTGGAAATTTAAAGAAAAGAGCAATGAAACGACTTGTAAGCTTGTTAATTGTGTTTGCCGCCCTTTCCATGCAGGCACAAAGCATTAAAATGGAATTCAAACCGGAAAAAGGGGTGGAATACCCGGTGTTCTTGGAGATCAACCAGACTATGACCCTGATTGTTCCCGGTATGGGGAACGTTGTCACACAGACAGACCAGATCATTGGAGCTGTTGTGACCCTGGCAGAAGAGGTGGAGCAGGGATACCTGGTGGAAGCACGTGTGACACAAATGACCATAAAAGCCCAGGGGCAGGGACAATCGCAGGTTTTTGATTCGGAAGGGGAGGACGTCCTGGGGCAGGCCATCAGAAGTATGATGGGTCAACCATTGCAAATGATCATTTCCCGCAGGGGGGAGATCCTGGAGCAAATGCCCGTGGAAGATACCATTTATAGCCAAGCCGACAGCATCCTGGCTACACAATATGCCCGCCGTCGCAGGGAACAAACGATGGTACAGATAAAACAGATGTTCAGCCAGAATACCATAAAAAGTGTGGTACAGGCAGGTCTGACCAAGTTCCCGGAACGGGAAATGATCATTCCTTCAGTCTGGACAGATGAGGAGTCCAGCCAGGAGCTGGGTGCCATTGTCACGGTACAGCAGCGTCTGATTGAAGTAACGGGCAACAGGGCCATCATTACAGCAAAATCGGTCATCATGCCCGATCCCAATGCCAAGAAACCTGACACACCGCAGCGCATGGAGGGGATATCGGGAAATGGCGAAGCCACTTCAGTAATCGATATACAGAGCGGATGGGTGGTTGAAAGCAACGGAACACAGTCGCTGCGGGGTGAGCTGGTGGTTGAACAGGGAGGACAGGTTCAAGCGATAGATCTGACCATGGAAGTGAAGACCAAAATTACTGGTAAGTGATCGTTACGGTCAGATCCGAGGTGTTGGAATAATTCCCGCCCGGTTGGTTGGCTGCAATGTTGAGGGTTCCTCCAAGCTTGAGGATGGCGGTACCATCATTGCCGATTTGTCCGCTTGAGGGATCGAACTGGAAATTATTCACAGTCATTGTGTAGTTGTTTTCGTTTTTTAGGGTGATCTGGGTGGGGTAACTGCCACTGGATATCAGAAAACTCTGGCCCGGCAGTCCGGTAAGCATAAAGGTTGCGGCAGTACTGGTACCCATGAACTGAAAAGAGCCTGAAGAAGCCGTAACATTCCCGGTTGACGGATTAAGCGTCACAGATCCTCCGGAGGATTGACTCATAATGTTCCCGAAGTGCAGGTCGGTCAATTTTTCTATCCGCAGATCAATCCCCAGCGTGATGGAAGCTTCTCCGTCTATGGAAGTGGCGAATGAACTCGGATTCTGTGCCGCGGACATGTGAAAAATCCCGGTCAGAATTGCAGTCAGGAATATGAATTTAAGTGTTCTCATATGAGCGGAATCCTCTTATAAAATCAAATATAGGGAAAATTCTGCAAAAATCAAACCACATTCAAACAACAAGTTCAATCACCGCTTATAAGCGGCCACAGTATTGGATCCCGGAGCAACTCCTGGTAATGGTATTCTTTTCCGTCTACAAGGACCTTGTTTGAAATCAAGCGGACTCCGTGGCTGTAATCAACATATGTGTTGATATGACCGTCGTAAACAGGTTGTATGGGTGTGCCATCGGGCCTGTGCCATCCATAGATTATGACATGGCGTGTACGGGACAGGTTGGGTGGGACCCTGGTGATCACAACGTCTTTTTTTGTTCCGGCTGTAAGCATTCCGGGTTTTTTGCCGGCGGCCCTGAGCTGGGCGAAGATCACCTGTGAATGGTCAAAGAACAGGTCTGGATCCAGGTTTCGGTATTCGCGCGGAATATAATTGAAAGGTTCTGCTGTTGCCTCTGCATGATGAAAGATAATATCCACGATTTTTGGCGTAGGCAGCGAACAATCCAGTGATTCCGCAATCCGGCCTGCGATCATGGGTGTCAACGGTACAATAAAAGGTACATTGCCGCTCAGTACTGTAAGATAATCGGGCTTTACAAATAGGGTGACATGGTGCGTCTTCCCGTTCAGGTCTTTTTGCCGGGTGGTTATGCGGACGAATCCTTTCATGTATTCCGGCACGTTCCCGGCCAGTATTTCAGCATATGCAAGCTCTTCACGCTCTTCCAGGGTTAATGTGCGGAATTTTTCATAGAAAGGACAATCTCCCCGCTGGACCTGGGCCCTCACCATACAGGCGGGTAGCAGCATAAGTGTTGCCAGATAAAGGAAAGCTGAATTTCGCAGGCTGTGTTTCATGGGTCAGGAACGTCCGGAATTTCGTTAATTGGAATTATTTTTTTTACTTTGTCAAATGCAAAGTTCGCGCAATTTTGCATTATTAACTACATTTTTATTAACTAATAAACAAATTATGGCAGTTAACATTGAAGAAAAAGTTAAGCAAATCATTGTGGATAAACTGGGTGCAGATGAGAAAGAGGTAACCCCCACTGCTAACTTTACAAATGATTTGGGTGCGGATTCTTTGGATACCGTAGAACTGATTATGGAATTTGAAGAAGCTTTCGGCATCAATATTCCAGATGAGGCAGCTGAAAAGATATCAACAGTAGGCGATGCCATCAAATACATAAAAGACAACGTTAAAGCCGAATAATTAAAACCATGAAGCTCAAACGGGTAGTCATAACAGGATTAGGAACCATAAATTCCCTGGGACATAATGTCCCTGAATACTTTGACAATCTTGTCGCCGGCAAGTCCGGTTCAGGATGGATTACCCGTTTTGACGCTTCTTTGTTCAAAACCCGTTTTGCCTGTGAGATCAAGAACTATGATCCGGAGAAATTCGGCATAGACAAGAAGGATGCCCATAGAAACGATCCTTTTACACAATATGCCATGATCGCTGCCCATGAAGCTTTGATGGACAGCCGTCTGGACCTGGATGCCCTGGATAAGGACCGGGTTGGAGTGATAGTGGGATCGGGCATAGGCGGCATTGAAACACTGCTTAAAGAGATCGGAGAGTATTATAAGGGCGGCATGGTTCCCAGGTTCAGTCCCTTTCTTGTTCCGATGATGATAGCAGACATAGCATCAGGGATGATCTCTATACAATACGGATTCCGTGGACCCAATTATGCCACGGTATCTGCCTGTTCCACTTCAAATCATGCGATGAGCGATGCCTTTACCCTGATCCGTATGGGAAAGGCAAATGTTGTAGTAACCGGGGGCTCTGAAGCTCCCATAAACGAGGCAGGTGTTGGCGGTTTCAATGCCGCCAGGGCGCTTTCCACCAGGAATGAAGAATACCTGACTGCTTCACGTCCTTTTGACAGGACCCGGGACGGGTTCGTGATGGGGGAAGGAGCCGGTGTCCTTGTTTTTGAAGAATACGAACATGCCAAAGCCCGAGGGGCTAAAATATATGCCGAGGTGGGGGGTGCCGGCCTGACCGCCGATGCTTACCACATCACGGCACCTCATCCCGACGGGGGGGGCGCCCGCCGTGTCATGGCCGAAGCCATCAGCGAAGCAGGATTAACACCACAAGACGTGGATTATATCAATTTGCACGGAACTTCCACCCCTTTGGGAGATGTAGTGGAAGTAAAGGCCATAAAAGATCTTTTCGGCGATCATGCTTACAAAATGAACCTGAGTTCCACCAAATCTATGGCAGGACATGCCCTGGGCGCTACCGGCGCCATTGAAATACTTGCCTGTATCTGTGCCATGGAAAGGGATATGATTCCTCCGACCATCAATTTCAAAGAAGAAGACCCCGAAATCGACTACAAATTGAATTTCACGTTCAACCAGGCCCAAAGGAGGAAAGTAAGGGTAGCTCTTTCCAACACTTTTGGCTTCGGAGGACATAACTCCAGTCTGCTAATCAAAAAGGTCGAAGAATGATTTTCCGCCATGCGGATAAGAACCCCAAAGACAAAACACTACGGAAAGTCTTGCGTGATTGTTTTGGTTTTCAACCAAAAAATCTTGATATCTACAAAATAGCGCTGACACACCGGTCTGCGGTTGTTGCGTATTTAGAATCCAATGAGAGACTGGAATTTCTGGGTGACGCCGTATTGGATATGGTGGTGGGTGAAGCTGTTTACCTGCGTTATCCCAATGGTGACGAGGGGTACCTGACGCAGATTCGCTCCAAGGTTGTGAGCCGCGATTCCCTGAACAAGATAGCAGAACAGACAGGACTATTACCCTTCATGGAGGTCAAGGGAAATGATAACCAATCCCGCAACATAGGGGGTAATATGCTTGAGGCACTTGCAGGAGCTGTCTTTCTTGATGTGGGGTTTACAAAATGCAGGAAAGTCCTGCAGCATCTTTTATTGTCCCATGTCAACTGGCAGGAGCTGGAGTGTACAGAAACAGATTATAAATCCCGCATTGTGGAGCGCTGTCAGAAAAAAGGGAAAACAATCGGGTTCCGTGTTCATATGTTGCCTCAGACACCGGGCAACCCGTCTCTGTTTGAAGCCGAAGCCGTTTCAGATGGCACTGTTCTGGGTACCGGCCGGGGAACTTCGAAAAAAGATGCAGAACAGGAGGCCTGCCGGCAGGCCTGGCTGCGTGAATTCAACAGGGGCCACTAACGTTTCTTCCGGCGTCTTTCTTTGTCAAGGTGAGCATCCCAGGCAACGCTCCCCCCACGGAGATTGAATATTACCCGATACCCGTTGTCCAGGAGCAGTTGCGTAACTTCTTTTGTTGACTTGCCCATGCGGCAATATATATATAAAGTATCGGAAGCGGATAATTGGTTGCGGACTTCTTCCAGGAAATACACGCTTGCAGGCTGGATGTTGACCGCACCGGGAATATGCCGGTATTCAAACTCAAGAGGGTCACGCAGATCCAGCACTTGTGCGTGGGGATTTGCTTCGATCATTTGTAAAAAAATCCCGGGTTCAAGATCATATACCTGTGCCCTGAGAGTCATCACGGACATCAGGAACAGGAGTGACAGGAATAAGCGTTGCATGTTGTGACCTCGGAGGGATTCGAACCCTCGACCCAATGATTAAGAGTCATTTGCTCTACCAGCTGAGCTACGAAGTCTTTAAAACGGGGTGCAAATGTAACGATTTTTTTTATTGTAACAACACGGCATAGGTTATCCTTACATAAGGAGGCCTGTCTGACAGGTTGCCGTTAAGAATCATGGTGCGGTAAGTTGCGTTGTCAATGTAGTACGTGTCTGCTGAAGTGCCTGAAACAACATAGGTGGGCATGATCCACAGGTTATCACGTGAGGTTATGGTGTCTTTGTTGAGCAAATCCTGCAGGTATGTGGTGATTTCAAAAGTGTACTCCCAGCGGGAACGATTCATTGTCCCGCCGGAATTCTGGTAGTAAATTTCATTCAGCGGGCTGTAGAAGGTAAGGGTATCGTTGGATACCAGGCGACTGGGAAATAAATTCCCAGGAGCTTTGTCTACGGTGGAATAATCATTGTTTAACGGTATCTCAACGGGCAGTACCAGATCGGCACGGGAAATCAGAATCTGGCTGGCGTCTACAGGAGGTGTCTGGGCCAATCCCCAGGTTTTGATACGGTCTCTCATATTGGAGGCATCCAGGCAGGGTTTTACTCCTGCAAGGCCTTCGTAATACAGGTGTGCAGCAGGCGAGTTCGTGGCAAGATGAGAGGACTGGTGGGAAGAAACATTGTAATAGGTGCCGTATATGTTGAAAAAATAGGTTAACAGGCTATCACCCTGTCCTGATTTGTAGTTCAGATAGATATTGGCTTCCGTGATGTCCAGGAAATTCATCCTGCCTCCCGTTTCTGATGTGTTCAGGTCGTCTGTGGTAATGTACAGCCCCTTGAATCTTTCAATAAAAGCTTCTGTGCTGTCCCTTTCAATGGAATCTGCCTGGAGCAGTTCGTAGGCGAACTCTTCTGTGAACTCTATGCGCAAGGTATCCCGTCCCAAGAAAATCTGTCCCGGTTTGCTTACGGGGATCGGATCTATGAACTCCTCCGAAAAGGATTTGTGGTATACATCCAGTTTATCCAGGTCTTTTATGATCTTGTAAACATATACGTTTTGGGGTATGTAACGGTCATTATCACCAGAGACGGTAAATCCGCCCAGCGGAATATTCACGAACATATCGGATACTATGGGGTCAGCGCCATATTCTTTCTGATAGGAATATGGTGCGAACTGGACCAGTGCGGAAGTGGTTGTCTTGCCAAATACCGGGAAGTTAACGGATCCAAAGGCCAGGTAAGCAGGATATGACATATTCATGCTGTCTGCCACCGCAGTGAACATGGGGGCCTCCAGCTCCACAGAGTTGATATGCAATATCTGGTTTGTAGGGATGAAATCGGCTCCCATGCGGTTATCCACCGTAATGCAAGAGGAAATCAAGAATAGGAGAGACGCAGACAGGATAATGCCGCAAGCCCTGATTGTCATTGGGTTTCTAAAATTTGATCGTAAAAGTTGTTATACTCCTTTATGTAGTTGCTCTTAGGGTCCTGCGGATCAATGTATGGCATGACGGGAATATTAAGGGATCCGGCATATTTGGCGATAGAGCTGTCTACTCCGGGATGGGCCAGGATGACACCGTGGGCATATTGTACCGCTGTTTTGGCAAGATTGACGGCATCAGGTTCTTCCAGAAAATCCATATCTTTTGCTTTTATGCCGGGCATAATTATTTTGGACCGCATTTTTTCGTTAAAACTTTCTGTGGTCAGGTCGTTGTATAACGAGACAACCACGCGGACATTGGTGAAAAGCGGATCGTCGTGGTACGCTTTTTTCAGGAACAAAGGCAACAGGTGGCTCAGCCATCCGTGACAATGTACCAGGGTGGGCTTCCAGCGAAGCTTTTTCACCGTTTCCAGTACACCCCGAGCAAAAAATATGCCCCGTTCATCGTTGTCAGCGAAAAACTCACCATTCGCGTCTCTGTATGTGCTTTTTCTCTGGAAATAATCTTCGTTGTCAATGAAATATACCTGCATCCGTGCCGTAGATATGGAGGCCACCTTGATAATCAGTGGACGGTCAATGTCTTTGATAATGATGTTCATGCCCGAAAGGCGTATCACTTCATGAAGCTGGTTGCGGCGCTCATTGATGCATCCGTATTTTGGCATGAAAGAACGGATCTCACCGCCAGATTCCTGGATAGCCTGGGGTAAATGACGGCCAACATAAGACATATCCGTTTGTGGGAGAAAAGGAAAAATTTCCGAACTCACATAAAGGATCTTTTTGGCTTTTATCATTGTGCTTGAGGGCTTGAAATCATACAAAGATAGCAAAAATTTCTTATATTTCTTTATCTTTGGAACCACTAACGATGGCGCAACAGGAGAAAAATATTATCAACCAACAGCTTGTACAGTCCTATCTGTCATCTGTTGTAAGTATATCCCTGGTGTTGCTCCTGATAGGCATTACAGGGTTGCTCGCTGTCAACGCCAGGACGGTCTCGGATTATTTCAAGGAACATCTTGGGGTTTCTGTCATTCTTGACATGGAAACAAAGGATGCAGATTCCACACTGATAATCAAACAGTTTCTTGCAACGCCCTATGTAAGGGATGCTGTACGGGAGGCAGTTTTCATTTCGCGCGAAAAGGGTGCTGCAGAAATGGCCCAGTTGCTGGGCAGCGAATTCCTGGACATCTTTGAGTACAATCCCCTGCCCGCATCTGTAGAACTGAGGCTTAATGCGGATTATGTAAACAACGACAGTATAGCCCGCATGGAAACATACCTGTTAAAACTCCTGTATGTTGAGGAAGTATCATACCAGGCACCCCTCATTACGTTAATAAACAGAAATTTACGTAATATTGGCGTCGTCCTGGGAGTCATCATTCTCGTTCTTTTGATCATTTCATTTGCGCTGATACACAATACCATCAGATTATCTGTCTTTGCCCGCCGCTTTACCATATATGCCATGAGGCTGGTGGGTGCCACAAGACGTTTCATCCGTAAGCCTTTCATGACACAGGCCTTAATACAGGGGTTCCTGTCTTCGCTTATTGCCATTGTATTGCTGATAGGTATACTATATATGCTGCAAAGGGAATTTCCAGGCATTCTGATGCTTGTATCCCGGGAGATGTTCCTGATTGTGATGGGTGCCATGATCCTGACCGGGATACTGCTGTGCAGGATATCCACCTTTTTTGTCGTAAACCGTGTGGTGAAGCTTGAGTCTTCTGCCTTTTATTATTGATATGAAATGAAGAAAGAAAAAAAGAATGAACAGGAAACAAAAGGTAAATTTGCCCTTCCGGCAAGGAACGTGTACCTTTTGCTTATTGGCCTGGTGGTCATAGCACTGGGTTTTGTTTTATTGGCCGGGGGCGGCTCTGACGATCCCGGGGTATTTACGGGCCAGGCCTTGTTTAGTTTTCGCCGGATGGTTATAGCTCCCCTACTGATTTGCGGTGGCTTTGTCTTTGAGATAATCGCCATCATGCACGTTAAGAAGGATAAGGGGAATGAAAGGGTTTGAGGCGCTTATCCTGGGCCTGTTGCAGGGTTTGACCGAATTTCTTCCGGTCAGCAGCAGCGGTCATCTTGTTATTGTAAAGACACTGTTTGGCATTGAAACCGAGGATGCTTCATTCGAGATTGTGGTCCATCTGGCCACTGTCTTGAGTACTATTGTGGTGTTTCGGAAAGAGTTGTGGGAAATGGTTTCTGACACCCTGCGTTTTCGGAACACCCCTGCGACCGGGCTTACACTCCGCCTTTTATTTTCGGCAATCCCTGTGCTTATTGTCGGATTGTTTTTCAAGGAAAAGGTTGAGACACTTTTTTCCGGGGGACTGACCATAGTGGGATGGATGTTGTTGCTGACAGCGGTGTTGCTGATGGTTTCCCAGTGGCTCTCGGCACTCAGACACAAGAAAGGCTCGGTTCGTCCCATTGGTTACAGGGAAGCTTTCCTGATAGGGATTGCCCAGGCATTTGCCGTCTTACCCGGGTTGTCGCGTTCCGGAGCGACCATAGCGACCGGTCTCTCGCTGGGAGGAAATAAAGACAAGGTGGCACCATTCTCTTTCCTGATGGTGTTGATCCCTGTCCTGGGAGAAGCTTTTCTTGAGATCCTCGGAGGAGGTTTTGCCCCGGCCCGGACAGGGATTACATTTCTGGCACTGGCCATAGGATTTGCAGCTGCCTTTGTTTCCGGATTGCTGGCCTGCAAACTTATGATAACCATTGTGCGCAAAGTCAGGTTTACCTGGTTTGCCGTATATTGCATGTTGGCAGGACTTGCCTGCCTTATCGTACCATTGTTGTGAGCACTTATTATTTTGTTGCAGATATTCATTTGGGACTCAGGAACGGAGACCCGTCGGACAGGGAAGCACGCTTTATCGCTTTCCTGGACAGCCTCGCTCCCGGGACGGGAGGGCTTTTTCTGCTTGGGGATATCTTTGATTTCTGGTACGAATACAAGTATGTGATCCCCAGGGGATACACCCGCACACTGGGAGCGCTTGCCCGGGTGCATGACCGCGGGATACCGGTCCATTTTTTTGTGGGCAATCACGATTTGTGGACATACGGATACCTGGAGCAGGAGCTGGGCATGCAGGTGCACCGTGATGAATGGTATGTGAAACTGGAGGGTAAGTATTTTCTTCTGGCGCACGGGCACCGCATGGGCAGGCAGCCCTGTGCAAGCCGCTTCTTACACGGAATGTTTCACAACAGGCTTCTGCAGGTCCTTTTCAGCTGCCTTCACCCCAGGTGGGCCTTTGCCCTTGCACGGAAATGGTCTGCCTGGAACAGGGATAAACACAATGGATCGTGCAAACAGGACATGAATCTGTATAAGCCTGTCTATCAATATGCTGCCACATACGATCGCCCGGTGGATTATTGCATTACCGGGCACATACATACATCGGAACGCTGCCCCCTGCCGGCCGGAGGAGAACTTATTGTGCTGGAAGACTGGTTGTCAGTTGGCCCATCTGGTCCCGTACGGGGAGATATTGGTATCTTTAGGGGGACCGAAAAGGGAGAAATAGAGATAATAAAAGCGCCCGTCGTGGTACATGCGCACTAATTCTTCAAGTAATTTGTCTTCGCCGTACTTGTCGTACGGCTTTTTCATATCTGCTCCGAAAATACGTGCGACCCCCTGCCAGAACGAGGCGGTCAGTCCGCCCCGGTAACTCTTCACCACTGCATAGCTTGTCTGGCCAAGTTCACGGTCAATCAGGCGAAGCAGGATACGACCCTGGGTGAAAGTAAGTTTTCTGAGGGGGGCTTCAAATTCGGCAAAAAGATCACGTTCGGTTTTTTCCAGGAAACGTTCCCGTTCCCTTGGGGAGAAGTTGCTGACTTCCAGAATACTGTCCGCCCTATCCATGCGTTCCCTGGCCTGTAGCGCAAAGGGGTAGGCACGGGCAAAATTGTGAACGGTCCTGTAATATTCCCTCCATTCGCGATCGCTTTTCTTCTTGTCCCGGCTGTACACGTGCAAGTCGGGTATGGTAGCGATGAACAGGGTATCCCCGTTTTCTACAACGTAACCCATAAGATACCCTTTAGATGTTTTAGCCGTCTGCGCCTGCAGGCACAGAGGGGCCAGCAGGTATAGGACTAATGCCGCGATGGTCAGTTTTGTTTTCATTCAATCTCTATGGAGAAGCAAAAAACGTTCCTGTTTTCTTTTCTCTCGTATGCAAGTTCGGTGGCCAGGTTTCTGATAAGGTGAATTCCAAGCCCTCCTATGGGTCTCTCCTCAAGAGGAAGACTGGTGTCCACCGGTCCGTATTCCAAGGGGTTAAAAGGCATTCCCCCATCGTTGAACATCGCGGTGAATTTCCCATTTGCGATACACAGCTCAACAAGGACGGTGTCGGGCGGATCCTGTGGCAGGTAACCATAAGATACGATGTTGCTGAAGATCTCGTCCAGGATGAGTTTGATCTTATTTTGAACGGGGACCGGAACTTTATGTGCATCAAGGAAATCGCCCGTCATATCCAGTAGACCGGACAAGGCGGATAATTGATTCTCAAGTTCCAGTGTGCGTTTCATCAGGCTGTGCTAATTTCGTTTGACAACCATGATGGTGATATCGTCGCTTTGCTCTTCTTCACCGGCAAAACGGTTCACATCATCAGCGATGATCAGGCAGATCCGCGCCGGAGCATCTTTCCCGTCCATGACCTCCTTATTCCCGAGAACCTGCTCCTTAAGCAGCGTGTGAAGTGTCTCAAATCCGTATTCCTCATTATTCTGGTTGAAAGCTTCGGTCACCCCGTCTGTATACATTACCAGCGTATCGTCTTTGAGAAAAGGGATGCTATTGGTTTTGAACGAATAACCGTCATAAACGCCAAGTACAATGTTATCGGTCATGGGAAATACCTCTGTGCTACCGTTGTGACGCAGCAGTATGGGTGGATTGTGCCCCGCATTTACATAATGAAGCGTATCTGTTTCCAGGTCCAGCATTCCGTAGAACACGGTTACGAACATGGAATTTACGCTTTCTGTACACAACAGGTGGTTGACATAGTTCATGCAATCCCTGGGGGACATGCCCTTGAGCCCCGTTGCCCTGATAAGGGTCCTGCTGACGGCCATGAAGATAGCGGCCGGGATGCCTTTCCCCGACACGTCACCTATGACAAATCCCAGTCGGTGGTCATCCATCATGAAATAATCATAGAAATCGCCCCCTATCTGTCTGGCAGCTTCCATGGATCCGTCAATATCAGCCCATTCCAGACCGGGTATAGCCTTGGGCATGATGGCCCTTTGAATTTCACGTGCCACCATCAGGTCATGCTCAATCGAGAGGAGTTTGTCATGGTAGGCAAGTCCTTCCCTGACAATGTTCAATTCCCCGATGGTTTTTTCCAGGGTGATTTCCAAATCGTTGAAATCGACCGGTTTGGTTACGAAATCAAAGGCACCCCGGTTCATGGCCGTACGGATATTATCCATATCGCCGTAAGCAGAACAAATCACAGTCTTGAGCAGCGGGTTTTTCAATTCACGCACCTTGCTCAACAGGGTCAGGCCATCCATCTCGGGCATATTGATATCGCTCAGGATAACCCCTATATCGGGTACCTCTATGAGTTTGGCCAAGGCTTCCAGCCCATTGAAAGCAAAATGAAACTCATACTGGTCGTTACGGATCTGTCGCCTGAATTTCTGGTTGATTACATATTGGAGATCTGTTTCGTCATCTACCACTAAAATCTTTTCTGCTGCCATGGATTCTTATTGTTTTATGGGGATTGTCACTATGAACTCTGCATATTCGCCCGGTTCCGATTCAACTTGTATTTGCCCTCCGTGGACCTTAACAACAATATCGTAACTGAGCGACAGGCCGAGTCCTGTTCCTTTACCTGCAGGCTTTGTGGTAAAGAAAGGATCGAATATCTTTTTGATGTTTTCGGGAGATATGCCTTTTCCGTTATCGCGGATACGCACTTCCAGGAAATTACCCGCTTTGCGGCTGCTTATCCGTAGCGTAGGTGTCCACCCGGAAGGCTTGGAGGGGCCGGCATCCTTAACAGCATAGCAGGCATTATTGATCATGTTCAGGAATACCCTGCTCAAATCCTGTGGAACCACGCTTATTAGAGGCAGGTCTTTGTCCAGGTCTTGCTCAATGTTGATATTGAACGTGTTGTCCTGTGCTCTCATGCCGTGGTAACCCAAAGCAATATCTTCTGTCAGCATGTTGTTGATATCAGTGAGCTGGAATTCCCCGCTTTTGCCCCTGGAGTGGAGTAGCATTCCCTTGACTATGCTGTCTGCGCGTTTGCCGTGTTCCAGAATCTTGGCGGCGTTCATGGACAAATCTCCCAGGATCTCGTTGACATAGGATTTGTCGTTTTCATTCATGTCTACAGACGCAAGTGCTTCCTTGAGTTCTTTGGTAAGATCTACCGATAATTCCGAGAAGTTATTTATGAAATTGAGCGGATTCTTGATCTCATGCGCAACGCCGGCAGTCAGCTGTCCCAGGGAAGCCATTTTTTCCGACTGGACCAATAAATCCTGTGCCTCTACCAGCTGTGCGGTACGTTCCCTCACCCGGTCTTCCAATGTTTTTTGAGCCTGGTCAATTTCCTTCATCAAGATGGAGAAGGAATAGGCCAGCTCGCCAATTTCGTCTTTCGAAGACAATTCAGGTACCGAGCGGGTGTAATCTCCACTTTCGGCAACTGATTTTGTATAGCGTGTAAGGTTAACAATGGGCAATGTCAGCACCCTGGTTACAATAAAGATAAATCCTAATAAAACAAAAAGCGAAAAGAAACCCACCAGGATCAGGATGGTGTTCAGGCTTCGCACCTCTGCAAGGGCCTCGTCCCGAGGATAAACCAGGGCTAGCGACCAGTGGTTTGAACGGATGGGCACATAAGCGAACCAGGCTTTTTCTTCCCAATCGGGAAACATGAAGGAATCCATGAAAAGACCGCTTTCGCCGGCGAGCATTTTACGGTAGACACTGAATTGCTGGTTGCGGATGGTGTCTGCTTCTGCCGTGGAAAGGTTTTTATTGTTCACGAGCCATTCATCCATGGCGGAAAAGGTGGTTTCATTCATCCTCAGGCGCTGGTCGGGGTGGTATACGTACCGGCCGCTGTTGGTGATAAGGAAACCATAACCGGTCTCGTAAACATCAAGGGATTCCATCAGGTTGTTTATCCAGAGGAGAGAAATATCAACAGTCGTAATGCCCGCAACCACTCTTTTTCCGTCCCTTTCTTTAAAAAATGGGACGGAATATGTTATCATAAGCACATCTTCGTTATTGGTGGAAGTTTCGTAATAGGGATCGGACCAGAATGGTTCCTGCAACTGCATGGGAACTATGTACCAGTCATCCATGAAATAGTTGTTCTCGCCATCATACAGAAGCGTGGATTTCAGCACGGAATCTTCCCTGTAAACGTAAGGAGCCCAGTGCGGCTTGCCTTGGTACATGCCGGGTTCAAAGGCAATGGTGGCTCCAAATATGTCGGGATTCTCAAGGAGCATGGATTCCAGCATCCGGCTAAGGTCCTGGGAAGAAAAGTCTTCCATCTGGTTAAGCTGTGAAGCCATCACCGTGGGAATCCTTTGAGCCGAGGCAAAAACCTGGTTGATCCTTCCCGCAAAATTTTCGGCCTGGTTTTGCGCCTTTTCAAGGATCACGGCCGTCATGTGCTTTTTGGAAGAACTATAATTCAAACCCAGGATAACGACCAGGATCAGGACCGTCCCTGCAAATACATACCTTGCAATAGTATAGGAAATGCTTTTCCTTTTCTTAAAGGTTTGCGACGAATGTTTCATAAGGAGGGATGGATTTGATGAAATTGCGTTCCAGAAGCACAGACCCCACAAAATTATAGGCATGTACAGGAAGTGTAGGCTCGATTTTATTGGTGCGGGGGTGGATGAGGAGTTCCCGGAAACAGTTGAGCATCCAGCGCTGATGGGCGCGGCTGAATGGTACCCCTGCATTGTTGCAGGCTTTTTCCAGAATATCCAGCGTTCCTTCCACGTCCTCAAAGGCGGCCATCCATCCACGCAGAGAGGCTTCAACGAACTTTTTGCAGACACCGGGCCGGTTCCAGGCAAGCTTTTCGTGTACATAAATACCATCTTCAGGGAAATTCATCCCATAATCGCTCATCCGGAATATATTCAGGTCTTCTTCCCTGAGACCGGCACTGAGTATTTCATGGTACTCGTTGTACCACATGGCCATACATACATCAATGGCACCCCGCAGGAACAGGTTGATGGAGTTGTTGATGATGATGACCTGCATATTTATGTTGTTCCTGCTGAGAAGGCTCAATGGCTGCAATTCAAAATCCCCGCTCCATATGCCGATTTTCTTGCCTGCGAAATCTTCCAGTCTGTCCACGCCCCGCCCCTTGTGGCTTACAAGCATCAGCGCAGAACTCTGGTTGGTCTGCGCCAGGAGTTGCAAGGGAACCTTGGAAGCCTTGAGTTGCATGGCCGTGGAGAGCCATAAGGTGGCAAAATCGAAATCTCCTGACTTGAGGATCTGGGAGGAAGGGGTCGTGACGGTGCCGTAGATTATCTGTATGTCCAGGTCTGCGTCCTTGTAAAATCCTTTCTCAAGGGCATAGTAATATCCCGCAAACTGAGCTTGAGGATACCAGTGTAGCAGTAACCTGTACGTGTTTTTTTGGGCAACAGCCGGCAGAGTGAAGGTAAACAGTAAAAGGAAGGATAATAGAAAACGTTTCATACGGCCGGCGAGCATTTTATAGACACAAATGTAACAAAATTAGAATTCACCCTCTATATTTGTACAATGAAGGTGTTATTTCTTTTATGCTTGTTGACACAAGTTCCCGTCACTGATTCACTGGATCTTCTGGTTGAGCGGGTGCATGATTCCATGATCTCTATCGATACACATAACGATTTTTCCATGCAGCTGGCTTTTCCTGAACAACGTGCTACCGTGACAAAGGGACAGGTTTCCTTTGAGTTGATGAAAACCGGCCGTCTGGACGCCGCCTTTTTCGCTGCCTACCAGGGACAGGGACCTTGTACCGGGGAAGACCATGGAAGAGCGAAATACCTGGCTGACAGCATGCTGATGGCCCTGCACAGGTATGCCCGGGAGCACAGGCAACTGGGCGCTGTGGCCTACAGTGCAGCCGATGTGAGGACACTGAAAAAGCAGGGGAAGGCTTCCCTGTTGCTATCTATAGAAAATGCCTATTGTCTGGGCAGGGACATTTCCCTGGTAGAGCACTACTACAGGATGGGTGTAAGGATGATATGCCTTACCCACAACGGCAACAATTGTGTCGCTGACGCCGCCATGGACAGCCTGGAAACCCACGGAGGGCTTTCACCTTTTGGTTACCAGGTCATACAGGAAATGAACCGTCTGGGGATGATAGTAGATGTATCCCACGCCTCCCGCAAGACTTGCCTGCAGGCAGTACAGGCAAGCAAAACTCCTGTTATGGCAAGCCATTCAGGGGTTTATAACCTGAAAAAAATACCCAGGAACCTCACAGACGAGGAAATTATTGCCATCGCCTCCAGGGGAGGCCTGATACAGATTTCCATAGGCCGGTATTTTCTTTCAAACCTGCCTAAAGCCGAGGTGGGCATGGAGCACTTGCTTGAACACATCAATTATGTTGTGGACCTTGTGGGAATTGACCATGTGGGTATAGGTAGTGATTTTGACGGAGGGGGAGGCATTGTGGGTGTTGAAGACATGGGAAAGATGAAGGCCATAACCAGGGCACTGCTTGAACAGGGATATACAGAAGGTGAAATTGGCAAATTGTGGGGAGGCAATGTTTTGCGGGTGATGGAGGAAGTTGCCCGGAATGCCGATGGTTTCTAACATTTTTCACTTTCTTTTGTTCATAAATTTTTGTAAATCAGAAATTAAGTTCTATCTTTGCAACCCGCAATTTCAGGGTAGTTTGTTCCTAATAAATTGCAAAACAAGGGGTTACAAAGTACACCCCCACCAAATTAGCACCGAAGCAACAATACATATTTACGTTACGTTAAACGTTTAGAAAAAGCAATGTTACAACCTAAAAAAACCAAGTTCAGAAGGCAACAGAAAGGCCGTATGAAAGGGATTGCCCAGAGGGGAAATCAACTAGCCTTCGGGTCGTTCGGGATCAAGACTATGGAGTCCTGCTGGCTGACTGGTAACCAGATTGAAGCCGCCCGTCAGGCAGTGACACGTTACATGAAACGTGAAGGACAGATATGGATTCGTATATTTCCGGACAAGCCCTTTACAAAGAAACCTGCTGAAGTCCGTATGGGAAAAGGGAAAGGTGCTCCGGAAGGATTTGTCTGCCCTGTTACACCCGGCAGACTCCTGATAGAAGTGGAAGGCGTTCCTTTTGAAGTTGCTAAGGAAGCCCTCCGTTTGGGCGCCCAGAAGTTGCCTGTCAACACCAAATTTGTGGTCCGCAAGGATTATGTAGAACAAAATTAGTTTAACAACAATGAAAGCACCTGAAATACGCGAGTTATCTGTGAAAGATCTTAGTGCTCGTATTGAGGCGGAAAAAGCCAATTTGCTTCGTCTTAAAATGAACCATACCATCTCTCCCGTAGATGATTTATCACAAATAAAGAAAGCACGCCGCAATATTGCACGGATGCTTACTATTTTGAGTGAAACACAAACCAAACAGAATCTATAATCATTGATTCATGGAAAGAAATCTTAGAAAAGAAAGAACGGGATTGGTGGTCAGCAATAAAATGGATAAGTCCATAATAGTTGCTGTAAACCGGAAGGTAAAACATCCCATATACGGTAAGTTTGTGAATAAAACCACCAAATTCGTTGCGCACGATCCAAACAACGAATGCAGCGAAGGTGACACCGTACGTATTATGGAAACGCGGCCCCTGAGTAAAACCAAGTGTTGGCGTTTGGTAGAAATCGTTGAAAAAGTGAAATAGCCATGATACAGCAAGAATCACGTTTACTAGTGGCTGACAACAGCGGAGCAAAGGAAGTCCTTTGTATCCGTGTCCTGGGCGGCACAAAACGCCGGTATGCCCGCATTGGTGATACCATAGTAGTCTCGGTCAAAAGTGCCATACCCGGCGGAGGGGAAGCCAAAAAAGGCTCCGTCTCCAAAGCCGTGGTGGTGAGGACCAAAAAAGAAATCCGTCGTCCCGACGGTTCTTATATCCGTTTTGATGATAACGCCTGTGTTTTACTTAACAATGCCGGAGAATTGCGCGGCACGCGCATATTTGGTCCGGTAGCCAGGGAACTCAGAGACAGTTATATGAAAATTGTATCACTAGCCCCGGAGGTATTATAGGAATTGAGTTATGAGTAAAAAATTGCACATAAAGAAAGGCGACACGGTATTTGTGAATACCGGGGAAGATAAGGGAAAGACGGGAAGGGTGCTGGAGGTAAGGCCCCAGGAACAGCGGGCCATAGTTGAAGGGATCAACATGATCAGCAAGCACACCAAACCATCGGCAAAAAGCCCCCAGGGGGGAATCATTAAGAAGGAAGCTGCCATACACATATCCAATCTGCAGGTGGTGGACCCCGTCAAGGGTGGTCCCACACGCATTGGACGCCGGCTCAACAGCAAGGGCAAATTGGTACGTTATGCAAAAAAATCGGGAGAGGAGATCAAATAATGGCAAAAGCAGTTAAAAAACAGCAACAGGCCCCTGTGGTGGTAAAAGGCTATGTGCCGGCACTGCAGAAAAAGTACAGGGAAGAAATTGTTCCCAGGCTCATGAAAGAATTTGGTTTCACCTCGGTTATGCAGGTTCCCAGGCTCGAAAAGATCGTTTTGAACGAAGGCGTGGGCTCGGCAACGGCTGACAAGAAACTTATTGAAGTAGCAATGAGCGAACTTACGCTTATTGCAGGCCAGAAGGCGGTTCAGACATTTTCCAAAAAGGATATTTCAAACTTCAAACTCCGCAGGGGAATGCCCATTGGCGTAAAAGTAACACTACGCTCGGCAAAAATGTATGAATTCCTGGATCGTTTGATCTCCATAGCTTTGCCGCGTATTCGCGACTTCAAGGGGATTGCTGAAAAATTTGACGGCCGGGGCAATTATACCCTGGGGATCAAAGAACAGATCATATTCCCGGAGATAGACATTGACAAGATTTCCAAAATTTTGGGGATCGAGATCACTTTCGTTACATCTACCGGTAAGGACGAGGAAGCATTCGCCTTGCTCAGGGAATTTGGATTACCGTTTAAAAACATTAAAAAAGGATAATAGATGGCAAAAGAATCAATGAAAGCGCGCGAGGTGAAGCGGGCCCGGATGGTAGCCAGATATGCAGAGAAGAGGAAAGCCCTGAAAGAGGCCGGTGATTGGGGTGGGTTGGCAAAACTGCCCAGAAACTCCAGCCCGGTACGTCTGCACAACCGTTGTTCCATTACGGGCAGGCCTAAAGGCTATATGCGGGAATTTGGCATTTCCCGTATCCAGTTCCGCGAAATGGCAAGCAACGGCCTGATCCCCGGCGTACGTAAGGCAAGCTGGTAAAAAAGGCCCTCCGCGGGCCGGCCATACATATATAATTATTGGATATCGGGCAATTTATTGCCGAACACACAATTTAAAAACTTTTATCATGACTGATCCAATAGCAGATTATCTGACAAGGATTCGTAATGCGGTGAACGCAGGACACAAGATCGTGGAGATTCCCGCATCAAAAGTAAAAACGGAACTCACCCGTATTTTACACGAGAAGGGATATATTCTCAGTTATAAAATTGAAGAAGGGAAACCCTCAAACACCATTAAAATAGCCCTTAAGTACCATCCCGAGACAAAGCGCCCGGCCATTAAAAAGCTCATACGCGTTTCAAGTCCCGGTTTGAGGCGTTATACCAATGTGGATAAAATGCCCCGCGTTCTGAACGGACTGGGCATTGCCATCATATCCACATCCAAAGGCATTATCACCGACAAGGAAGCCAAAACATTGAATGTCGGTGGTGAAATCATGTGTTACGTATATTAATCAATAGAAAAAATGTCACGAATAGGAAAACTCCCTGTAAACCTGCCAAAAGGCGTGAGCGTATCTGTAGGCGCGGGCAATTTGGTTGTGGTTAAAGGCCCTCTCGGAGAACTGAAACAGAAAGTGGATCCGGACATCAAGGTGTCGATAGAGGGAACAGAGCTTAAAGTGGAACGTCCTACGGACCAACCCCGTCACAGGTCTATGCACGGTTTGTACCGCGCCCTGATCCACAACATGGTGGTTGGTGTCTCAACGGGTTTCTCCATTAAGCAGGAACTGGTAGGCGTGGGATACCGCGTTGATGTAAAAGGACAGATGCTGGAATTCAATCTGGGTTACTCCCATGATATCCATTTCATGCTGCCCAAAGAAGTAAAGGCAACCGTTGAGATCGCCCGAAAAGGCGCCAATCCGGTCCTGACCCTGACAAGCCACGACAAACAGCTGCTTGGCACCGTTGCCGCCAAGATCCGCTCACTGCGTGTGCCCGAACCATATAAAGGAAAGGGTATTAAATTCGAGGGTGAACAAATTCGCCGGAAAACCGGTAAATCGGCAGCAGCTAAATAGTAGGAGGTGAAATCATGGCTTTAACAAAACAAGCAAGAAAACAACGGATCAAATACCGCATCCGCAAGCGTGTTTCCGGAACTTCTGAACGTCCCAGGATGGCCGTATACAGGAGTAATAAGCAAATATATGTTCAACTGATAGACGACCTTGAAGGTATCACCCTGACACAGGCTTCATCTAAAGATGCTTCCCTGAAAGAAGAGATAAAAGGCAAAACACCTGTTCAGGTTGCAGCCCTTGTTGGAAAGCTGGCAGCAGAGCGTGCCCGCGAAAAGGGGATAACCACAATCTCTTTTGACCGTGGAGGGTATCTCTATCACGGACGAGTTAAAAGTTTAGCAGATGCCGCCAGGGAAGGCGGTCTAATATTCTAATACGGATATGGCAAATAGTAGAGCAAAAAAAGTAAAAGCCACGGATCTTGAATTGAAAGACCGTCTTGTGGCCATTCAGCGTGTTACTAAAGTTACCAAAGGCGGCCGTAATTTCAGTTTTGCAGCCATTGTGGTTGTCGGGGATGAAAAAGGGGTGGTCGGATACGGACTGGGTAAAGCCGGAGAAGTAACCTCGGCCATAGCAAAAGGTATTGAAGATGCCAAAAAGAATCTGTACCGCATTCCACTGAACGGAGAAACTATTCCTCACGAAATGGAAGCCAAGTTTGGCGGTGCCCGCGTATTCATGAAACCCGCCGCACCCGGATCCGGAGTGATAGCCGGTGGTGCCATGAGGGCTGTCTTTGAATCGGTGGGAGTACACGATGTCCTGGCAAAATCAAAAGGATCGTCCAATCCCCACAATCTGGTGAAAGCCACTGTTCATGCTTTGCTGGAAATGCGCGATGCATACCAGGTCGCCGGTCTCAGGGGTGTCAAAATGGATAAAGTTTTTAACGGATAAGGAGGAGAGATCATGGAAGTATGGAAAATAACACAGAAAAAAAGCAGTAATTCTGCTACCAAACGCCAGCTGGATACCCTTGCCGCTTTAGGCATCCGCAGGATTAACCATAGTGTTGAGAAAGCAGCAACCCCTGTTATCAGGGGCATGGTAGAAAAGGTCCGTCATTTGGTGTCAGTTGAAGAAGTAAAGTAAAGGAGGAAACATAATGAACTTATCTAATTTAAAACCCGCCAAAGGGTCAGTTTCCAAGAGAAAACGCATAGGTCGCGGCGAAGGATCGGGCAGGGGAGGAACATCTACACGCGGACATAAAGGAGCACAGTCACGTTCCGGATATTCCCGCAAACCCGGATTTGAAGGGGGGCAGATGCCCTTACAACGCCGTCTTCCGAAATTCGGATTCAAGAACGTGAACCGTGTAGAGTATAAGGCCATAAACCTTTCCACTTTACAGATACTTCATGAAAAAACAGGGATCGTCGATATCGATGTGAATGTTTTATGTAATGCAGGTCTGGTATCCAAGGATGACCTGGTAAAAATCCTGGGGAATGGTGAACTTAAAGTTAAATTGAACGTTACCGCTCACGGTTTTTCCCAAAAGGCGAAAGAAGCTATTGAGGCAAAGGAAGGGAAGATTGCAGTTATTGAATAATCCAGAATACGCCTGACCAATGAAAAAACTGATAGAAACCATTAAGAACATTTTCAAGATTGAAGAACTGCGCAAGCGGATTGTCTATACAGTGTTGCTTCTTCTGATCTACAGGCTGGGCAGCTTTGTTGTCCTGCCGGGAATTGATCCCATGCAGCTGAGCAATCTGCAGGCACAGGCTTCCGGAGGTCTGGTGGGTTTGCTGAATATGTTTTCTGGAGGCGCCTTTGGAAATGCTTCCATTTTTGCCCTGGGGGTAATGCCTTATATCTCGGCATCCATTGTTATACAGCTTCTTGGGATCATGATCCCTTATTTTCAAAGGATGCAAAGGGAAGGAGAAAGCGGCCAAAGGAAGATGAACCAGTGGACACGTTACCTGACCATTGTGATACTGGCCCTGCAGGGTCCTGTCTATCTTACCAACCTGCACACACAACTTCCGGCATCGGCTTTTTTGATAGAAGGTTTTTCATTCAACATCTTTGCCACGGTAGTGCTCATTGGAGGTACCATGTTCATTATGTGGCTTGGAGAAAGGATTACAGACCGCGGTTTGGGGAACGGGATTTCCCTGATCATCATGGTTGGGATCGTGGCACGTTTGCCTTTTGCCTTTGTGGCCGAGGCAGGTGACAGGCTTTCCCAGTCATCGGGCGGCATGCTTATGCTTGTGGTTGAACTGGTTGTCCTGTTTTTCATCTTTGTTGCATCCATCGCTTTGGTACAGGGAGTGCGCAAGATTCCTGTACAATATGCAAAGCGCATTGTAGGCAACAAGCAATACGGGGGCGTAAGACAATATATACCCCTGAAGATCAATGCAGCCGGAGTTATGCCCATTATTTTTGCCCAGGCTCTGATGCTTTTCCCCATGATTTTTGCCAGCTTTGATGCAACACGGGGCTTTGCAGCAGTCATGAGTAATATGCAGGGTTTTTGGTATAACTTTATATTTTTCATATTGGTGGTTGCCTTTACGTATTTTTATACGGCTATTACCGTCAATCCCACCAATATGGCTGATGACATTAAGAAGAACGGCGGATTCATTCCCGGGATCAAACCGGGTAAGAAAACAGCCGAGTACATTGACAGTGTGATGTCCCGCATAACACTTCCGGGTTCCATTTTCCTGGGATTGGTGGCCATTATGCCTGTATTCGCAAGGATGCTGGGAGTTAATGCACAATTTGCACAGTTTTACGGAGGTACTTCTCTGCTGATCCTTGTAGGTGTTGTGTTAGACACGCTACAGCAGATTGAAAGTCATCTTCTGATGCGACATTACGATGGTCTTATGAAGACAGGAAGGCTTAAAGGCCGCTCCAATTTGTAAGATACGGATTAGAGATTGTTTTTTGTTTAATGAATATTACGAAAACCGAAGAAGAAATAGCGCTTTTGCGTGAAAACGGGATGCTGGTTTCCAGGACCCTTGCGGAAGTAGGCAGGCATATCTCTCCCGGTATTGCCACCAGGCAACTGGATTCGATTGCCGAGGCTTTCATACGCGACCACGGAGCGGTTCCCGCTTTTCTCGGCTTCAACGGTTTTCCCAATTCCCTCTGCATCTCTGTGAATTCAGTGGTGGTCCACGGGTTCCCCGGTGATTACAGGCTGGAAGAAGGAGACATAGTGTCCATCGATTGCGGGACAAGGTATAAGGGTTATTTTGGGGACTCGGCTTACACCTTTGGCGTGGGTAAGGTTTCCCAAGCGGCTGAACTGCTTATGCAAACGACCCGTGAATCGCTTTTCAGGGGAATCGAGAAAGCCACTGCCGGTAACCGAATTGGCGATATCGGCGAAGTTGTCCAGCGACATGTGGAAAAACGTGGTTTTTCAGTAGTGAGAGAAATGGTTGGACATGGGATTGGCACCCACCTTCATGAAAAACCGGATGTACCCAATTATGGCCGCTCAGGCCAGGGAAAGCATTTGGAGGAAGGAATGGTGCTGTGTATTGAACCCATGATAAACCAGGGAGGAAGGGGCGTATATCTGGAAAGAGACGGATGGACACTCAGGACAGCAGACAACAGGAATTCCGCCCATTACGAACTAACAGTTGTTGTTCGCAAAGGAAAAGCAGAACTCCTGTCTACCTTTGCCTTCATTGAAGGAGAGGATATTAATAAAGTAAGTGATTAAGGATTAACACACATGCCCAAACAGTCTGCAATTGAAAAAGAAGGTGTAATTATTGAAGCATTGTCCAATGCCATGTTCCGTGTGGAACTTGATAACGGACATGTGATAATCGCGCACATCTCAGGTAAGATGAGGATGCACTACATCCGCATACTGCCCGGCGACAGGGTCAGGGTTGAAATGTCTCCCTATGATCTTACAAAAGGAAGGATAACCTTTAGATACAAGTAATTATTTTTTAAGATTACTACAATGAAAGTAAAAGCATCCATTAAGAAACGCAGTGCAGATTGTAAAATAGTAAGGCGCAAAGGCCGTCTTTATGTTATCTGTAAAAAGAACCCCAAGTTCAAAATGCGTCAGGGATAAAACAGTTAATTAATAAAGGATTATAAATTATGGCACGTATAGCCGGTGTTGACTTACCCAATAACAAACGCGGAGAAATAGGCCTTACCTATATCTTCGGAATCGGTCGAAGCTCTGCCAGGACAATCCTGGCCAAGGCGGGGATCGACTATGACACCAAAGTGAAGGATTGGAATGACGATCAGATCGCAGCCATCCGTTCGCTTATTACGGAGGAATACAAAATTGAAGGTGAACTGCGTTCTTCCGTGCAAATGAACATCAAACGCCTGATGGATATTGGTTGCTACAGGGGCATTCGTCATCGTATAGGATTGCCTGTGCGCGGACAAACCACTAAAAACAACGCGCGTACACGCAAGGGCCGCAAGAAAACGGTAGCCAATAAGAAGAAAGCGACCAAATAAGAACTCAGATTATGGCAAAGAAATCAAATACTACCAACAAGAAGAAAGTGGTTAAAGTGGATGCTTACGGACAAGCACACATTTCTTCAACATTCAACAACGTGATTGTTACCCTGACAAACAGCGAGGGACAGGTTATCAGTTGGTCTTCAGCCGGGAAAATGGGGTTCCGCGGCTCCAAGAAGAACACCCCGTATGCAGCCCAGACTGCGGCAGCCGAATGCGCTAAAGTCGCCTATGACCTGGGATTACGTAAAGTCAAAGCCTATGTTAAGGGACCAGGGTCAGGACGTGAATCTGCCATCCGCACTATCCACGGGGCTGGTATAGAAGTTACCGAAATAGTTGATGTTACCCCGCTTCCCCATAACGGATGCCGTCCCAAAGGACGCCGCAGGGTATAATTGTTGATCTAAAAAATTGAAATAAGATGGCAAGATATACAGGCCCAAAGACAAAGATCGCACGTAAATTCGGGGAACCAATTTATGGCCCTGATAAGAATTATGAACGCAAAAACCATCCTCCCGGACATCACGGGATGACCAAAAAGCGTAAAAAAACATCTGAATACGGCACCCAGCTGAAAGAAAAACAAAAAGTGAAATATACGTACGGAGTTTTGGAACGCCAGTTTCACAATTTGTTCAAGCGGGCATCTTCCATGAAAGGACGTAAAGGTGAAAACCTCTTGCTTTTACTGGAAAGCAGGCTGGACAACGTGGTTTTCCGTATGGGGATTGCACCTACAAGAGCAGCTGCCCGTCAGCTGGTCACACACCGTCATATTACCATTGACGGAAAGGTATGCAGCATACCTTCTGCCCTGGTAAACCCCGGAGCTATTGTCGCCGTGCGCGAACGTTCAAAGAATCTCGAGGTCATTCAGGATAATATTTCACGTTCGGTAAGCAAATATCCCTGGATAGAATGGGATGCAGCCTCGGTCTCAGGTAAGTTTCTGAATTATCCCGACAGGACAGAAATTCCTGAGCCCATTAATGAACAATTAATTGTGGAGTTGTACTCCAAGTAATTTTAAATTTTTACCATGGCCATTTTAGCATTTCAGAAACCCGATAAAGTAATAATGCTCGAGGCAACCGATACATACGGACGTTTTGAGTTCCGCCCCCTGGAGCCCGGATACGCCACGACCATCGGCAATGCGCTCCGCAGGATATTGTTGTCTTCTTTGGAAGGATACGCACTCACATACGTTAAGATTGACGGTGTTGAGCATGAATTTGCAACCATCCCCGGCGTCATCGAGAACGTTGTGGATATTATTCTTAACCTCAAACAGGTGCGCTTCAAAAGAATGATCGAAGGTGTGGACGAAGAAACGGTCAAGGTCTCGGTTAAGGGAAAAGAGATTTTTCTTGCCAACGACATTTCCAGGCAATTGTCTTCCTTTAAAGTGCTTAACCCGGACTTAGTCATATGCAACATGGATCCCTCGGTCATCCTGTCCATGGAGCTCCATATAGGTAAAGGTCGCGGTTATGTTCCCGCAGAGGAGAACCGCATAGAAAACGCCCCCTTTGGGCTGATTGCCATGGATGCTATTTACACCCCCATCAAGAATGTCAATTATTCCATGGAATACTGGCGTGTTGAACAGAAGACAGACTATGAAAAACTTACTCTGGAAGTAACGACAGACGGGTCCATTCATCCAAAAGAAGCCCTTAAAGAAGCTGCAAAAATATTGATTCACCATTTCATGCTTTTCTCCGATGAACGTATCAGCCTGGAACTTCCCCAGGAAGATATCAGCTCGGAGCTGGATGAAGAATCGTTACGCATGCGCCAGCTGCTCCTGACCAAACTCTCAGATATGGAGATTTCAGTAAGGGCATTGAACTGCCTTAAAGCCGCTGAAATTGAAACGTTTTCCGATTTGGTATCGATACCCCGCCACGAGTTGATGAAATTCCGCAATTTCGGTAAAAAGTCACTCGCCGAGATAGATATGCTTATTGAGCGTCTGGATCTCTCTTTTGGAATAGACGTAACGAAGTACAACATTGAAAAGAAAGTAAGGAAAAATGAGACACAGAAAGAAAGTTAATCACCTGGGACGCAAAGAAGGACACCGTAAGGCAATGTTGGCCAACATGGCATCGTCCCTGATCGTTCATAAGCGCATTGAAACCACTGTAGCTAAAGCAAAGGCACTGAGAGTTTATGTAGAGCCGCTGATCACCAAGTCAAAATTCGATACTACACATTCACGCCGTACGGTTTTTGCTTACCTCAAAGACAAAAATGCTGTAAACGAATTGTTTCGTGTTGTAGGGCCCAAGATTGCGGACCGTCCCGGAGGGTATACCCGCGTTTTGAAAACAGGATTCCGCGAAGGCGACGCTGCTGACATGGCCCTGATTGAACTGGTAGATTTCAATGAACTGGCTCTTGCCGGGTCAACCAAAAAAGAAGAAAAGAAAACAACACGTCGCGGCCGCCCCAGAGGTTCCAAAGAAAAAACAGGAACAACGGACAAGGTAACTGCAGCCGTTGGACAGGCATCAGAACAGGAGCAGACGGAAGAAGAAAAGACTCAACCCAAGCCGAAAGCCAAAACAGCAAAAGCAAAGGCAAAACCTGCAGCTGCTGAAACGGTTGCTGAAGCTGTCACAGAACCTGCAGAAGAAGTTGATGCTGAACCTGCTGCTGAGCCTGCTGCTGAGCCTGCTGCTGAGCCTGCTGCTGAGCCTGCTGCTGAATAACAAGGCAGTACTGCCGGCTAACTTGCAGGCGAACACACAGGACTACCGGCAACAGAAGCTGCAGCATGACCAAAAAGAGACTGACCAACACAAATGATTGGTCAGTCTCTTTTTCTTGTGTCGGTCGCAATTCCACAAAAGCACAGAGAACTATACAGGTCGCTTCACTGTTAGAACAGAGCGCCTCGGCTTAAATTATTGCGCTTCGTTCTAGCAGTGAAGCAACCATCCGCATTAGCAACCTGGAGATAGAAAGAAAAAGTAAAAGGATTATATTTGTGAGATGAATTTTACGGTGTTGCATAAGGATCCGGCCAGTGGCGCCCGTGCCGGGAAGCTGGTCACGGATCACGGAGAGATAGATACACCAATTTTTATGCCTGTAGGCACGTTGGCAACCGTAAGAGGCCTGTTTCACAGAGATCTGGTTGAAGATGTGAAAGCGCAGATCATCCTGGGCAATACATATCATTTGTATTTGAGGCCGGGTCTTGATGTTATCAAGAGGGCAGGAGGATTTCATAAATTTTGCAGTTGGGACAGGCCGGTACTTACCGATAGTGGAGGATACCAGGTTTTTTCACTGGCCGCAAAGAGGAAACTTACTCCCGAAGGATACTATTTCCAATCGCATATAGACGGGTCAAGCCATTTCTTTTCACCGGAAAAAGCAGTTGATATTCAGAGGATCATAGGCGCCGACATCATGATGGCCCTGGACGAATGCACGCCGGGTGATGCCTCTTACGAGTACGCGAAACAATCACTAGCCATGACCCGGCAATGGCTTGAACGGGGTTTGGAGCGTTTTCGTTCCACGGAAGGACTCTACGGATACGGACAATCTTTTTTCCCCATAGTACAGGGATGTGTGTACCCGGAACTGCGTCGCCAGGCAGCGGAACATGCAGCTTCGCTAGATGCGGAAGGTTATGCCATAGGCGGGCTTTCCGTGGGGGAGCCCACAGAGGTCATGTACCAGATGATAGAAACCGTACAGCCTTACCTGCCACAGGATAAACCCAGGTATCTTATGGGGGTGGGGACACCGGCAAACATTCTGGAAGCGATCGCCAGGGGAATAGATATGTTTGATTGCGTGATACCTACAAGGAACGGGCGAAACGGAATGCTGTTCACCAGGAAAGGGATTATCAATATCAAGAACAGGAAATGGGCCGATGACCTGTCTCTTCTGGATCCGGACGGAACATCATTTGTGGATAAAACCTATTCAAAGGCATACCTGCGCCATCTTTTCACTTCGGGGGAAATGCTGGGGCCCCAGATAGCCAGCATGCATAATCTGGCGTTTTATTTGCAATTGGTAAAGGAAGCTGCACAACATACAAGACAGGGAGATTACACTCCATGGAAAAACAAGATGGTGGCACAACTTGAAATGAGGTTGTAATGGATGGAAAACTGAAGAAAAGGTCCTATAATTTTCGCATAACCATACTGGACCGGTACATTATCCGGAAGTTCATGGGG
The DNA here is from genome assembly GCA_002071385.1 of Bacteroidetes bacterium ADurb.Bin013. Lineage (GTDB taxonomy): Bacteria > Bacteroidota > Bacteroidia > Bacteroidales > UBA932 > DMER64. The sequence continues at coordinate 77,447 of MWFB01000004.1, read as the reverse complement.
ACTTATTTCTTTGCCATTCTCATCATTATTGGCATAGTCATCATTTTTGACATCAGTGAGAAAATTGATGATTTTGTAGACAGGGAAGCCCCTCTGCGGGCCATAGTGGTCGATTATTACATGAATTTCATCCCCTATTTCATGAATATGTTCTCGCCCCTGTTTGTCTTCATTTCAGTAATCTTTTTCACATCCAAGCTGGCGGGCCACAGCGAGATCATTGCCATGCTGAGCGGCGGGATCAGTTTCAACAGGATCATGTACCCCTATATCCTGTCTGCGCTGTTCATAGCCCTGTTATCCCTGGCCCTGAACTGGTTTGTGATACCACCAGCCAACAGGCAGCGACTGGTCTTTGAGGAACAGTATCTGAAAACGCGTACAGAATATAACAGGAATATCCATTACCAGGTGGAGCCGGACACCTATGTCTATATGGAGTCCTACAACTCCTGGAACAGTACGGCCATCCGTTTTACCCTTGAGTCATTCCAGGGTAACAAGCTTGCATCCAAACTTTCAGCCGAGACGGCACGCTGGGATTCCACCACAGGGAGATGGCGTTTGAACGAATACAACCTCCGCCGTTTTTCCGACACATCCAACACAGTCACCTGGGGAAGACAGCTGGACACCCTGATAGATATCACCGGAGCCGACCTGGTGAGAAGAAAGGAATCTGTGGAACAATTCAATCTCAGACAACTGAACCAATTCATTGAGACCCTCCGCCTGCGTGGCGATACAAACATCAAATTTGCCCTGATCCAGAAAAATTCGCGCCTGGCAATTCCCTTTTCTTCCTTTATACTGACCATAATGGGTGTAGCCTTGTCCTCACGCAAGAGACGGGGCGGGATAGGATTGAACATCGGGATAGGCATTGCATTGAGCTTTTCCTATATCTTGTTCTTAAGATTTTCTGAAATGTTCGTCCATGCCGATGCGCTGTCCCCGGCCATAGCCCTTTGGTTGCCCAACGTCCTTTATGCGCTGATAGCCTTTGTGTTGTACCGCCTGGCACCTAAATGATAACTACAGGAACATCCCGATCATGGAAGCTGACAGCAACGCGGCCAGGGTGGCTCCCAGGAGTGACCGGAACCCGAATCTTGCCAGCACATGCTTCTGGTTGGGTGCAATGCCACCTATCCCTCCAATCTGAATACCGATAGAAGCGAAGTTGGCAAAGCCGCAAAGCACATAAGTAGCTATAATTAAAGATTTTGTGTTTACGAACATTCCGGCCTGTATCATCTGGGCAAGGCTGCTGTAACCCACAAATTCGGTCATGATGAGCTTTTCTCCCAGCAAACGGCCCACAAGGGCAACATCCTGTCCTGAAACACCGGTAAGCCAGATGACAGGAGCAAAAAGGTAAGACAGGACACACTCCAGCGAGAGGCTGTCGTACATTCCATTGGTCCAGTTGGCAATCAGTCCGTTCAGGTGGGTCCAGTGCCCCACTTTTCCGAAAATGTAATTGACACCGGCAATCAACGCATAGAAGACCAGCAACATGGCAGCTACGTTGGCCGCAAGCTTCAATCCGTCAATGGCCCCGTTGGAAATGGAATCCAACATGTTTCTTCCCATTTTTTCTTTTGAAACCTTGACTTTATTGTCAATTTCTTCTGTTTGTGGGACCAATATCTTGGCCATGGCAATTGCCCCAGGTGCAGCCATGACCGAAGCAGAAAGCAGGTGCTTGGCAAAGGCAACGCTCATCTGAAGATCCCCTCCACCCAGCATTCCAATGTATGCGGCCAGGACCCCTCCTGCCATGGTACTCATGCCGGCGGTCATCACCAGCATGATCTCCGATTTGGTCATGGTGGGGACATAGGCTTTCACCAGCAGGGGAGCCTCTGTTTGTCCCAGGAAAATATTCCCGGTTGTTGACAGGCTTTCAGCCCCAGAGAGGTTCATCAGCTTGGTGAATACCCAGGCCATGACCCATACAACCTTTTGCAGAATACCCCAGTAAAACAGCAGGGATGTAAGGGCAGAGAAAAAGATGATGGTAGGCAGGATCTGCAGGGCGAACACGTACCCGAATTTGTTCAGATCCATTAATGATCCGAACAGGAAATTGGAACCAGCCTTGGTCCAGTCCAAGACAACCACGAAGGCTTTTCCGAATATTTCAAAGACTGCCTGCACTGCGGGGACAGAAAGAATGCCAATGGCAATGAGCAATTGCATCAATAAAGCTATCCCGACCGTTTTCCAATTGATTTTCTTACGATTAGTGCTGAAAACAAAGGCAATCAGCAGTATGCAGGCAATACCCAGAAGACCCCTGAGAATGGATTTGATGCTAAAGACAAACTGGCGGCTCTCCAGGATGCCTTTGTAAGGATTCACTTTTTCCACTACAGGTTCCTCCACAACGGATGTCTCAGTTTCAGCCGTTTGTTGGGACAGGGCCTGTTCAGGGGGAGTCATCCCCTGCACCACATGCGTTTCATTTCCTGTATTGAGTCTGGCAATCGAGTCGTTTTGAGCAAACATGTAATGCATCGGCAATATCATGCAAAACAGCAGAAGTATGATTTTTTTCACAAAGGGGTAGTTTTTGGATTAACGTGTCAAAGATAAACAAAATGCTAACTTTGTGACTATGGAATGGCAAACAAAAGTGACAGTCCAACCCCTGCCGGAGCGTTTTTCCTATGCAACGCGGTTTTTCTTTGCAGGATCCTGTTTTGCCATTGATATTGCACAAAAGATGCGCGATCTGCATTTTCTGGTATCTCCCGATGCCTTTGGCACGCTGTTCAATCCTGCATCCATAGCTTCATCACTGGAACGCCTTGAGGTCCCTCTTTTCTTTGAACAGGCCGAGGTGATGCATTTTCCCTATGGGGCATACGGATCCCTGAACCACCATACCTCTTTCTCCGGAGAGGATGCTGACAGTTTTCTTGCTCATGCCAATGCTCAACTGAAAAAAGCCTCGGATTTTTTCCTTACTGCCGATGTGGTGGTGATAACCTTTGGAACAGCCTGGACGTATACTTATCAGGGCAAGGTAGTGGCAAACTGCCATAAAATGCCCGCACGTTTTTTCAATCGCGATTTTCTGTCGCCTGAAAAAACGGCGGAACTGATGACACCACTGCTGCAGCGGCACCATAACAAAACATGGATCATGACCGTGAGCCCCATCCGCCATTGGGGAGATGGAGCTCACGGTAACCAATTGAGCAAAGCATCCCTTCTCCTTGCCATTGAAAGGCTGCAGGATTCTTTCCCAAATGTGCGCTATTTTCCTTCCTATGAGCTTGTTATGGATGAACTAAGAGACTACAGGTATTATGCCGCCGACATGTGCCACCTGGGAGAAGAGACCATTCGTTATATTCTGGAACGTTTTCTGGAAGCGGCTGCAGATGAAGAAACAAGGGACCTTGTGAAAAAAATGGAGAAACTGAATGCCTCTCTTGCACACAAACCCCTTTTCCCAAAATCTGAACAAAACTTTATTTTTTCAAAAAAACTTGAAAAACAAAGGGCTGAATTACTGCAAACTATTGGAAACAAAAGAAAATTATGTTAGATTTGTCGCTGTTACCACTAGAAAACTTTCATTTAACCTAATATTTATTATCATGAACAAAGCAGATCTTATTGCCGCAATGGCTGCTGAATCGGGACTGTCAAAAGTTGATTCAAAAAAAGCATTGGATGCTTTCCTTGCTGCCACAACCAAAGCCTTGAAAAAAGGCGAAAGAGTTACCTTAGTTGGGTTTGGCTCATTTGTTGTAGGGAAAAGGGGTGAAAGAACAGGGAGAAATCCTCGTACAGGAGCTACTATCAAGATTAAGGCTAAAAAAGTCGTTAAATTCCGTCCCAGTATTAAATTGTAGCCACGGTACATTAGCTTGACATTAGTCAGGATAAGATAAGGAGGACACCCATGTTCTCCTTTTTATGTATGTAAACGATCCATGAGGCAGTACATCACTTCCTTGTTCAGAAAGTTCCCTCTCCTTTTGGGATTCATCGTCATGTCTGTTGCCGGATTACAGGCCCGTACGCTATACTCGCTTACAGGGAAAGTGATGGATGCTGTATCTGGAGATGCCCTGCCCGGTGCCGTGATCAGGTTGCCTGAAGAACAGGGGGCCTGGACACTTACCGACACACAGGGTCATTTCCTGTTGCACATTCCTGAAGGAACAGTACGGCTCGAGATCTCCTATATCGGGTATAATACAAAGCATACGGAAATAGTCCTCGACAGGGACATAGACACGGTATTCTTTCTTTCCCCCATGACCTACAACCTGCAGGGTCTGACGGTACTGGCCGATAGTCCTGCCAACAGGCTAAGAAGGTCAGAGATGAGCATTGAGCGTTTGGATGTGGAAGTCATTCAGCGTGTTCCCACGTTGTTCGGAGAAGTGGACCTGCTGAAAGTGGTACAGATGCTTCCCGGAGTACAGGCCGCCTCGGAAGGAAGCAGCGGTTTTCATGTTCGCGGAGGCAGCCCCGATCAGAACATGATACTCTTTGACAACGCCACACTGTACAATGTGTCCCACATGCTTGGCTTTTTTTCCATATTCAATACTGATGCAGTGAAAACTATGACACTCTACAAAGGGGATATACCAGCGCGTTTTGGAGGCCGGCTTTCTTCTTTGCTGGAGGTCATTCCTTCCGACGGATCCGGAAGGTTTACTGTTGATGGGGGAATAGGTCTCATATCCAGTCGCCTCTCGGTTCAGGGAGGTATAGCAAATGACCGGCTGACTTACCTTGCTTCCGCCCGCCGGACGTATGCAGACCTGTTCCTTCCCCTGGCAAAGAATGAGATCATAAAAAACACGACCATCAACTTTTACGATTTGAACGCCCGTCTCAAGTGGAAGCTTGATGATCAAAATTACCTCTTCATGACTCTGTACAACGGGCGTGACAGATTCAGCATCTCTGATATGGGCTTGAAATTCGGAAATGCCGCAGCATCTCTCAATTGGAACCATGTGATCTCAGACCGTTTCTTAATGCAGGTTTTCACTACCTACAGCAATTACAATTACGATTTTCAGGCATCCACCAGCGAGATGGCCCTGGAATGGATATCCCGTATCCAGGATGCAGGCCTTCGCCTGGATTTTACTTATGCACTCAACAATGAAAACGTTTTTGAATTCGGATATACGTCAAATTTCCAGTGGTTTCAGCCCGGAAAAGCTATCGGGAAAGGAACATTGGGGTCGGGAACACAGGTGCAACAGGATATAACCATGTCTCCCCGCCAGGGTTTTGTGAATGTGCTGTATTTTTCAAACGAGCACAAGCTGTTCGGGAGAAGGATCGAACTACGGTATGGCCTTCGTTTTACACGTTTTGACAATGTGGGTCCCACAACGTTGTACCAGGTAGATGAAAATCACAACCTGCTTAATAAAGAAGGGACAGAGATACCTTCGGGAAAATTTTTTCATCACCAGTATGGATGGGAACCCCGCCTGGGTTTCTCATTCCTGGTTACCCCCGCCATTTCATTGAAGGCCGCCTATTCCAGAACACTGCAGTATGTTCACCTGTTGTCTTTTTCTTCAGCCGGATCGCCCATGGAGATATGGATCCCGTCGGGGCCTTCCATCCTGCCCCAGGCCTCCCACCAGGTATCTGCCGGTATCTTTGCCAACCTTTTCAACAAAGAATACGAAGCCTCGGCCGAGGTATTCTACAAGCACCTGGACAATGTGCTTGACTTCAAGGAGCATCCAGACCTCCTACTGTACGACAAGATCGAGACCGAACTCCGTTTTGGAAAAGGAAAGAGTTACGGGATTGAATTGTTGCTCAAGAGAAATACCGGGAAGCTGAGCGGATGGATCAGCTATACATGGTCCCGCTCTTTCAGGACCATACCCGGAGTCAACAACGGTCAGACATACCGCGCTCCTTCGGATCGTCCGCACAATGTTAACATTGTCCTCTTTTATGACATTTCGCCACGCTTGCAGGCTTCGCTCAATTGGATCTATGCGACCGGCATGCCCATTACCCTGCCGGAAGGCCGTTACTGGTTCTACAATGAACTGATCCCTGTATATACAGAACGGAATTCCTATAGAATAGCCGATTACCACCGCATGGACGCCTCGCTGAACATCCGCCTGGGAAAACCAGGAAAGCGCTGGAAAAATTCACTGAATATCTCCATATACAACCTTTACGGCCGCAAAAACCCCTGGGCTATCAATTACCGGATGAATACCTTAGGGGAGCAGTACCTTGAAATGACCTATCTTTTCAGCGTAGTCCCCTCAATAACATGGAATTTCACTTTTTAGTCATGAAGAACAAAAGATCTGCTATACTGGTTTTGATCCTGCTGCCCTTGCTGGCTGGCTGTACCGAAGCTATAACGCTCAGAAGTGAAGACATGGAACCCAGACTGGTGATTACCGGAACCTTGTCCACTGTCACGGAGTACCAGGTAATAGAGATTTCTTCCACAGCCCCTTACTTTGGTAAGGATATGCCTGTGAATCTGAATGCCACGGAGGTGCGTCTGAATGGAGAAAAACTGGCAAATGATGCCCCGGGTATTTATTCCATGGGACAGGAGTTTGCAGCACTGGAGGGAGAAACATATCTTCTGGAAGTCTGGATAGATTATGACCGGGACGGTCAGGATGAGTATTACACGGCAACTACCACCGTACCCTATGTGCATACTTTGGAATCCCTTGTACTCAGGTCACTGATACCTTCAGGAAATGACACACCTTTTGTTCTTATAGCCGGTTTCCAGGACACGCCGGGAGAAGATTACTACGGAGGCGCACTATGGATCAATAACGTGTTGTACAGCAACCGTATCCTGAGGTATTACATCCATACCTTGAACGATTACACGCAGGATGGGGAATTCCTGCGGTATCCCGTTCCGGAATGGTTCATCACTAAGTCACTGGTATGGGATAACGGGGAGACCTTCGATCTGTATGCCGGCGATGTGCTGACCCTTGAGTTGCAAACCTTGAGCAGGGAATATTATAAGTTCCTTGAAGAAGCTAAAATAGAAAAGAACCAGCAATTCCCGCTTTTTTCAGGTCCCAGGGGCAATGTTACAGGAAATATCACAGGTGGTGCGCTGGGAATATTCGGATCGTATGCGTCCAGCCGCAAGTCGGTTACCCTGCCGGAATGTCCGGGACTTCCGTCCAGGTAGGGGGATAGGGAAGGTAAACCAGTAAAGGCCCGTTCAGAAAGGACAACTCCAGGCTGCTTCCCGTACAACGATTGAGCGTGGCTTTCCACCAGGAGTCAAAGACCACGCTTTCCACCGGATAATGCACACCCTTCGCGCGTAACCTCATTGCGGGGTTGATGGCAAAGAATGAGACGGGATTTCCCGCCGGGCAGGGGATATTCACCTCCATGAAGCCATCGGCCTTTTGTGTTCCCCGGGCAAAAACAAAGAATACACCATGATCTGTCACCATGCGCACTGTATCCATCATCTGTGCGTAAGTACCCAAAAGGGAGATGTTTCCCAGTGTGTGGTCTTCCCTGAGACCGGTGGCCCCCAGGATGACAATGCTCCGGAAACCTTCCCGGAAGCAATATTGCACGGCTTTTGTCAAATCATTTGTCTCCTGGGATATATCCTGCACAAGCCGTGAGCTGTATTTTTCCCGTAACGTTTCCGACAAGGAATCAAGGTCACCCACAACCCGGTCGGGTTCCCGTCCCTGCAGTTTATTCACGGCCCCGTCAGTACAAATGAGGGTCCCGGCCGTCTCCAGCAGGTGTAACGGGTAAGGGTGTGAAGGATATGCCCCCTGGGCCAGAATAACGGCTTCTTTCATTTTCATAGAAAAGTCAGTTCTTCTGTGTTCCTGAATCCTGCAAGAAAGGCACCGGCAGCCAGCCGTTTTTTACCCGGAGCCTGGACTTCCAGCAAATGGACATATCCTCCGCAGCAGGCGATTTTTATGGTTGTTTTCCAGTCCGAGACAACTTCGCCCGGGGAATCGCCATGCAGGACAATTTCGGCCCGGGCTTCATACACCTTGATGTCCATCAGGGTATCCCCTTTCTTCAAGGTTGAGAAAGCACAGGGATAGGGACTCAGCCCCCTGACAAGATTCACGATCTGTCCGGGTTCACGGTTCCAGTCAATACGGCAGGTTTCCCTGCTTATCCGGGGTGCCGGCTTCACCTCTTCTGGCGCAACGAATGGTTGTGGCACCGGTTTTAGGCTGCCCGACCAGAGGCCGTCAATGGTTCTTGCCACCAGGGGACCACCGGCTTCCATCATTTTATCATGGAGGGATCCTGCATTGTCACGCTCTTCCACGGGGATGGGGTGCTGCAGGAGTATTGCTCCCGTATCTATTTGTTCATCAATTAGAAAGGTTGTCAACCCGGTTTCTTTTTCCCCATTGATCAGGGCGTGGTTAATAGGGGCCGCGCCCCGGTACATGGGAAGCAGGGAAGCATGCAGGTTCAGACATCCGTGAGATGGCATTTGCCAAACCTGGGGAGGTAACATCCTGAAAGCCACAACCACGAAAACAGGAGCGTCCCATAGGGCAAGACTTTCCAGAAAACCTTCGTCTTTCAGCGAAACGGGCTGCAGCACCGGCAGGTTGTGTTCCAGTGCTGTCATTTTCACGGCCGAAGGGCGCATGACAAGACCCCTGCCGGAGGGTTTATCGGGAGCGGTCACAACGCCCTTTACAGGATATCCCTGCCGCAGGAGCTCCAGCAATACCCCGGCTGCAAAACCGGGAGTTCCCATAAAAACAATGTCAGGCTTGTTCGTTTTCTTTATCATGGCGAAGTGGTAAATGCTTCCTGATTTTCCTGATCATCACAAGATACGCATCTTTGTTGAATAAAGCCGAGTCGGTTGTGGCTTTATAAGTCAGGAACACCCCCAGGGGAAGCAAGACCAGCGATGATATGAGGGTGCCCATGGCAGCCGTTACCGATCCGTCTGTGGCCAGCTTTTTTCCGGATATGTCAATCACGTAATAGACCACAAAAAACAGCATGGAAACAATCACCGGTGTGCCCAGTCCTCCTTTACGGATGATGGCTCCCAGGGGGGCTCCTATGAAAAAGAAGATAAAACAGGCAAAAGCCACTGTGAATTTACGGTACCACTCAACTTTTGTTCTTCTCAGGGGAAGGTGTATCTGGACTTCTTCTATCATGTAATTGTCCACCTGGTTTATCATTTGGTCCACCTTGCCTATGGCCCGGTTCAACAGGTCGGGATACTGCGTGCTTTTTGAGGGATCGGGAAGCTGTTCAATGGGGAAATCCCCCTTATACTGTTGCCTGTCTGAAGTGTCCATCTGACGTGCAAAAGCCAGTCCCCCGGCTATGAGCATTCGTTTTTGAAACAGGTCCAGGGAAATGGTATAGAGAGAGTCCAGCGAGTCACGCCGGTGGCCCAGATTACGGACCCCCTGTGCCATCACGTCGCTTCCAAAGCGATCTCCGTCACGTCTTTGAAAGGCATAATTGGTCAGTTCAATGACGATCTCCTGTTTTTCAAATTTAATCCGTTGCATGGCAAAAGAAGTATCGGCAACTGATTTCCTTTCGCCCTCCTCATATGTTTCTCCGCTGAACAGGGTGAAAAGAATATTTTTCTTGTCTTCGGTAAGCCGGATGGATCCGGAATCGGCCAGGGTCACACTGCTGTTTCCCCTTCTGGAGCTGTGGTTGTAAACCATTACATCATACAGCATATCGGTTGCCTTGTCCCTGTGTTCAACCCGGAGGCTGTAATTGTCTATCCCGTTGTAAAAGATACCGGTAGGAATACGGATTTCCTCCTTGGTACGGGATATGTCATCCCGTAATGCGAAAATATTCTTGTAAGCCAGTGGCATCAGGTTGTTGGCAGAAAAAAAAGCAACCACAGAAACAAGAAAAGAAAGAATAATGAGAGGACGCATAATGCGCTGCAATGAAATTCCTGCCGCTTTCATGGCCAGCAATTCGTTGAATTCTCCAAGGTTCCCCATGGTCATGATGGAAGCCAGCAGGGTGGCCAGGGGAAGCGCCATGGGAATGACGGTGCAGGTTCCCCAGAAGAGGAATTCCAGGATAACCTTCAATCCCAGCCCTTTTCCCACCAGTTCGTCTATGTATACCCAGAGAAACTGCAACACAAGCACGAACAGGACTATGAAAATAGTCAGGAACAAGGGCCCAAGGAAAGAGCGGACCAGGAAACGGTCGAATATTTTCACCGCCAGTGGGTTTAATGGTTCTTCAATGCTTCGGCTATGGCATCAAGGGCTGCCTGCAGTCCTCCCGTATCTTTCCCCCCGGCAGTTGCATAAAAATCTTGTCCTCCCCCGCCTCCTCCTATATGCCTGGCTGCATTACGGACAATCTCTGCCGCATGCAAACCCTGGCTGACAAGGTCCTTGGAAAGAAGCAGGGTCAGGTTGGCCTTGCCGTTATGTTCATAGGCTGCGGCAAAAGCCATGTTATCGTAGTTGCCTTCGCGGAAAGAGAACGCCATGTCTTTTATCATTTCGGGCATGTATACACCCCGCAGGTGTACAAATTGAATGCCGTTCAGGCTGGAGCGTTGTTCCCAGAGTGATTTTCCCAGGGATACAGCCCGTTCACGCCTGTTTTCTTCCACCACTTTATGCAGGTCTTCGTTTTCATGCAACATTTTTTGCACCGAGGCAATGATATCGGGATGGTCATTCATCAGGTTCTTGACACCCAGGAGCATGGTTTCCATTTCTTCAATTTTCCGTTCCACGGCAAGGCCTGTGATAGCCTCTATTCTGCGTACGCCGGCTGCAATGGCGCCTTCACTCGCTATCTTGAATATCCCGATATTGCCTGTGGCCGAAGTATGTGTTCCGCCACACAGTTCTATGGATTCACCAAAGCGGATCACCCGGACCTTTGCTCCGTATTTTTCCCCAAACAGGGCAATGGCACCCATCTGTCCTGCTTCTTCCAGGGGAATGTCCTGCAACGCATCCTGGACTATGTTTTTGCGGATCAGATCATTCACAATACGTTCGGTTTTCCGGATTTCTTCCGGTTCCATCCGGGCATAATGAGAAAAATCGAAACGCAATCCCTCGGCCGACACCTGAGACCCTTTCTGTTCAACCTGCGGCCCGAGCACCTGTCTGAGCGCATAATGAAGCAGGTGGGTGGCAGTATGGTTATTGGCAATGGTCTGCCTGCGTTCCCGGTCAACGACAGCACGGAATTCCGTCTCCGGATTTTCCGGGGCATTTGGCGAAATATGCAGAATCAGGTTGTTTTCCTTGATGGTGTCAGTAACAGGGATTTTCTCTCCCTGGGTGTTTTCCAGGTAGCCTGAATCGCCCACCTGTCCTCCGCTCTGGGCATAAAAAGGCGTCTGGTCCAATACAATATGGTAGAATTCACGGTTTTTTGACCTGACTTTCCTGTAGCGGGTGATACGGGAAAAAGTCTCCGTGGTCTCATATCCGAGGAATGAAGGTTGTATGAACGGGCGTACCTCAACCCAGTCTCCTTCTTTTACAAGGGTGGCCTTACGTGCCCTGTCTTTCTGTGCCTGCAATTCTTCCTCGAATTCAGCAATATTCACTGCCAGTCCCTTTTCCCTGGCCATAAGGATGGTAAGGTCAAGCGGGAACCCATAGGTGTCGTACAGGAGGAAGGCGTCCTTGCCGCTGAACTCTTTCAGTGTCTTGTCACGGACAAAATATTCAAATAAACGGGTCCCCTTTTCCAGGGCCCGTAAAAAAGCTTCTTCTTCCTGGCGGATAATGTTCTGGATCAGGCCCTGTTGCTGAATAAGCTCCGGGAACGCTTCTCCCATCTGTTGTATCAGGGAGGGAACCAGTTCACAAAGGAATGGCTTGTCAAAACCCAGGAAAGAATGTCCGTAACGAACCGCCCTGCGCAGGATGCGCCTGATTACATAACCGGCTTTCACGTTCGAGGGCAGCTGTCCGTCGGCTATGGAAAAGCATATGGCTCTGAGGTGGTCTGAGATTACACGCATGGCCACATCCACCTGGTCATCCTTTCCATATTCCTTGTTGCATAACAACCCAATGGACCTTATCAGTCCCTGGAACAGGTCGGTGTCGTAATTGCTTGTTTTTCCCTGGATTGCCATGCACAACCGTTCCAGCCCCATGCCCGTATCTACGTGTTTTTGCTCCAGTGCTACCAGTTTCCCGTCGGTTTTACGGTTGAACTGTATAAAAACAAGATTCCAGATTTCCACGACCAGGGGGTGCCCCTTGTTGACCAGGGATACTCCCTTGACCTCGGCTCGCTCACCGGGACTTCTGAGGTCAACATGGATTTCGCTGCAGGGTCCGCATGGCCCTGTCTCTCCCATTTCCCAGAAATTATCCTTTTTGCTGCCCGCCAGGATCCGTTCCGGGGGAAGGAATTCCTCCCAGATGGCACGCGATTCATCATCGGGGCCCAGGCTGTCCTCGTCCGAACCTTCAAACACAGTGGCATAAAGACGGTCTGCATCCAGTTTGAATACCTGGTGAAGGAGTTCCCAGGCCCAGGTTATGGATTCTTTCTTGAAATAATCGCCGAAACTCCAGTTGCCCAGCATCTCGAACATGGTATGATGGTACGTGTCGTGTCCCACTTCTTCCAGATCATTGTGCTTTCCGCTCACCCTGAGACATTTCTGGGTGTTGGCCACGCGCCTGTGCGCAGCAGGCTCATTACCCAGGAACCAATCCTTGAACTGGTTCATCCCCGCATTGGTAAACATGAGGGTGGGATCGTTCTTTATTACCATGGGTGCAGAGGGAACTATAGTATGTCCTTTCTTCTCAAAAAAATTCAGGAAGGTCTTCCGAATATCGCCTGAAGTCATAATAGCTACAATAATAAGGGACAAATATACCGCTTTTTGGAAAAATACTTATCTTTGCTCGTTAATAACCTGTTTACATCACTTATGGCAGGAAAAAGAAAATACAAATATAATCCCAAAACACTTTCTTACGAGCTGCAAAAGAACTCATTGCGCTTTTACCTGATAAGGGTTTTCGTTCTCCTGCCCATTAGCCTGGTGGTGGCGTTGGGTTATTACCTGGTCTACACAGAGGGATTCAAACTGAAAACTCCCAGGCTGGTCAAGCTGGAAAGGGAGTATGAAAACGCACAGTCAGGTTTGGAACTTCTTAATAAACAGATGACCCAGGCTGAAAAAAGGCTGGAAAACCTGCAACTCCGGGACAACAACATCTACAGGAATATATTTGGGATGGAACAGATCCCCGGGGAGGTCAGAAATGCCGGATTCGGGGGGTCCAACCGTTATCCCCATCTGGAGTATGTCCAGAACTCCAAATTGCTATTGACAACGGCCCTGAGTTATGACAGGATCATGAAGAAGGCCTATATACAGTCAAAATCTTTTGATGACGTGGAACGTGTGGCCGGCCAGGTAGGAGAAGTGGCCAAGTGCATTCCATCGATATTGCCTATTCCTGAGGATACAAGAAATTTCAGGTGGTCAGGAGGTTTTGGTTACAGGAAGGATCCCGTGTACGGTGATATCAGGATGCATGAGGGAATCGACCTTACGGGGGCACCCAATTCACCTGTGTATGCAACGGGTGACGGGAAAGTTGAAGCGATACGTTTCGAATACAACGGTTACGGACGTTATTTACTGATTGACCACGGATTTGGCTATAAGACTCGTTACGCTCACCTGAACAAGACCACCGTATATGAAGGACAGCTGGTCAAGCGCGGAGAGCAGATAGGCCTCCTGGGAGCAACAGGGAAATCAACAGGCCCTCATATACATTACGAGGTAATATATATGGGACGTCCGGTCAATCCTTATAATTATTTCGACAATAATATTGCAACGGACGATTACCATGCGGTAATCCTGGGCGGACGCCAATAGTTTCTGAAATGAACCGGTATCAGTTCAATAAGGAAAAATTGGAATTCACCAGGGTGCGTTACAATGTTAAAACCATCCTAAAGCGCATTTTCTGGTTTTTTCTTGCCAGCATCGGACTTGCACTGATCTATTATCTGATCTTCGGGTTGTTTATTCTGTCGCCTGCCGAAAGAGAACTCATCCGTGAAACACAGATCATGCAAAGCGAATATAAGAGGCTTAGCGGTGAAATGGGCCCCCTTAACAAAGTGCTGGAAGAACTGGAGGTCAGGGATAAGAGCATTTACGGGACCGTACTGCATTCAAGACCGCTGGATGTGACAGAAGATGCCGATATTTCACATTACCGCCAGCTGATGGAAGACCCTTCCTTTGCGCTGGCCTACCATGCAGATTCTGTGATCACCGGCCTGGAACTACGGGCATTGTGGGTAACCGGCATTCTTTACCAGGTAACAAACAGTATATATGATAAACTGGACAGCCTGAAATACCTCCCGGCTGCCTTTCCGCTTCGAACCCCATCCATGGAAGCCATGGGAGCAACGACGGGGCGCCGCATTCATCCTTTTTATAAAATACCCATGGATCATACAGGCATGGATTTCCTGGTGGGACTGGGGACAGATGTGCTGGCAACGGCCGATGGCCAGGTTGTCAATGTGGCACGTTCTGCAAGAGGCAAGGGAAATGTTGTGGAAATCAGGCATCCTTACAGGGGTTATTCCACCGTTTATGCACATCTGAGTGATATTTTTGTCAGGGAAGGTCAATATGTAACCAGGGGAATGACAATAGCACGGGTAGGGTCTACGGGCATGTCCTTCATGCCTCATCTCCATTATGAAGTGTGGCAGAACGACCTGGTCATGGACCCGGTCCACTATTACTTCATGGATGTTATGCCACGTGAGTACCGGCAGATCATGCTTACAGCTTACAATACAGGACAATCTTTAGATTAAGGAATATGGAAAAAATGTATTACTCTATAGGAGAAGTGGCGCAAATACTGGGAGAAAGCACTTCCCTGGTACGTTTCTGGTCCACCACATTCAGCGATTTTATTAAACCCGTACGCAATAAAAAAGGGAACAGGCTATTCACGGCAGAAGACCTGGCTACGTATAAAACCATCCACCACCTGGTGAAAGAACGCGGGCTTACCCTGGAAGGCACGAAAAAACGCCTGAAGGACAACAAAGAAGGCGAGGACAGGACAGTGGACATCATTGCTTCACTCAACAGCATCAAGTCACAATTGGCAGAAATCAAGGACATGATGGGATGAAAACCACGGTAGCTGACATCATAGAAGTACTTGAACATTGGGCCCCGCAGGGATTACAGGAAGAATGGGATAATTCCGGGCTTTGCATAGGCAATTCCACCACAATAGTCAGGGGAGTCCTGGTATGCCTTGATTGCACCCCGGAAGTGTTGGAAGAAGCCCTGGCAGATGGTCTGAACATGGTCATATCGCATCATCCGCTCATATTCAAAGGCTTGAAAAGCCTGAAGGACAGTACTCCCGTGGAACGTACCGTTGCCGCTGCAGTCCGGGGCAACATGGTGGTTTATTCCATGCATACCAATGCCGACAAGATCATGGACGGTGTCAGCGGGGCTATGGCCCGGGCTCTGAAACTAAAGAACCTTTCCATTCTGGCCCCGGAATCATGCCAGGAACAGGATGCCGCCCCATGCGGTCTTGGCGTGGTGGGGGATCTCGAGTACCCTATGGCAACCAAAGATTTTTTTGCGATGCTCAAATCCACCTTTGCCCTGAAACATTGTAAGGCCTCCGAATCCTTTCACAGTCAAGTGAAAAGGGTGGCCCTTTGTGGTGGAAACGGGTCTTCCCTGATTCCTTATGCATTACGTTCCGGTGCAGATATCTTTGTAAGTGCAGATTTCAGTTATCACACCTATTTCGAGACAGTTCCGCAATTAATGCTCGCAGACATAGGGCATTATGAATCAGAAGCCGGGGTGCAGGACCAGATAGTCAACCAGCTTATGAAAAAATTCCCTAACTTTGCCGTCCGCAAAACACAGGTCTACACAAATCCCATCAGGTATTATTAATTATCAATTAGATTATGACAAAGAAAACGACAAAAACTGCAGGAACAGATGCCGGATCATTTACAGCCCTGCAAAAAGCAGAACAGGAAGGTACGCTGACCATGGAGGAAAAATTGCGTCTTCTTTTTCAACTTCAGACAACAGACTCACAGATAGACAAAATACACCTGTTACGTGGCGAACTCCCCCTGGAAGTCCAGGACCTGGAGGATGACATTAAAGGCCTTGCCACCAGAATGGAGAATCTGCTCAAGGAGATCCGTGATATTGAAAAAGACATTGCATTTCGCAGGATCGATGCTGACAATGCCCGTGGCATGGTTGCCAGGTATGAGGCCCAGCAGGCTAATGTAAAGAATAGCCGCGAGTTTGATTCCCTGGCCAAGGAAATTGAAAACCAGGTATTGGATGCCGAGATGGCAGAAAAGTATATCCGGGAGTTTTCAATCCTGCTCAAGGACAGGAAGGAGACGCTGGAAAAAACAAAGAACGACCACCTGGAAAGGCAGAAAGACCTGGAGGCCAAGAAAAAAGAACTGGAAAGCATTATCAGTGAAACGGCCAAGGAAGAAGAAGCCCTGCTCCGCAAGGTGGAACATTTAGAAAGCCAGATAGATGCGCGCGTCCTCTCTGCATACCGCAAGGTCCGGAAAAATGCACACAACGGTCTTGCCGTTGTGACCGTTAAGCGCGATGCCTGCGGCGGCTGTTTCAATAAAATTCCGCCTCAGCGCCAGCTTGACATAAAGATGAGCAAAAAGATCATCGTATGCGAATACTGCGGAAGAATTTTGGTTGATCCTGCTTTTGAAGAATAACCCTTCCATACGAGAACAATTTTACGCCCTTCTAGGCCAAACCTCCCCCTCTCCCTTAGGTATAGAAATTCAAAAAGCAGAGGGGGTGTTTCTTCTGTCAACTTCGGGTAAACGCTACTTGGATCTCATTTCCGGAGTGTCTGTAAGCAATGTGGGCCATGCCCGCAGAGAAGTCATCCAGGCTATAGCGGACCAGGCTGCCAACCACCTCCACCTGATGGTATACGGTGAGCTTATTCAACGGCCTCAGGTCCTTCTTGCCGCCCTCCTGACAGAAAACCTTCCCGCAACGCTGAACGCGGTTTACTTCGTTAATTCCGGGTCCGAGGCAAACGAGGCAGCCCTGAAGCTGGCCAAGCGCATCACCGGAAGGCATAAGATCGCCTGTTTCCGCAATGCATACCATGGAAGCACACATGGTGCCCTGAGCGTTATGGGAAATGAAACATACCGGCGTTCTTTCAGGCCTTTGTTGCCCGGTGTAACAGAATTGCGGTTCAACCACCTCCCGGACCTGGGTTTGATTGACAAGGGTACTGCCTGTGTCATCGCGGAACCGGTTCAGGCAGAAGCCGGCGTCCGGCTTCCTGAGCAGGGTTTCCTGCAATCCCTCCGCCAGCGGTGTAATGATACGGGAACTTTGCTTATCTTTGATGAGGTACAGACAGGTTTCGGGAGGACCGGCAGTCTCTTTGCCATGCAAAAGTATGGCGTGACGCCAGATATGGTTACATTGGCCAAAGCCCTGGGCGGGGGAATGCCTCTGGGAGCATTGGTATGTGGCAAGGAGCTGATGGAAGCCTGGAAATCCGAACCTGTCCTGGGACATATTACTACTTTTGGAGGACACCCTGTCAGTTGTGCTGCCGGTTTTGCAGCCTTGCAGGTGTTGTTGCGCGAAGGATGGACACAGCAGGTTCAGGAAAAGGCATCTTTTCTCAGGAAGGCCCTTGCCGGCCATCCGGCCATAACGGAGATAAGGGGGGATGGATTGCTGCTGGCCGTGGAACTGGGATGTGCGCGGAAAGTACAGGATATGATCCGCCTGTTGCTGGAAGAAGGCGCAATCGCAGATTGGTTTTTATACTGTGATACAGCATTTCGCATAGCTCCACCCCTATGTATCAACCGGGAAGAATTGTACCTGGCAGCAGGAATCATCAGCAGAGCTTTGGATAAATTGAAATAAAAAGGAGATGAATTATGGCAAAACGAGCACCTGATACAAGTACTGCGAAAGGAAAGGGCCAAGCCCAGGTGGAGACGGTAGGGCTGGATATGGGAAAGGTTCCGCCCCAGGCCATTGATATGGAAGAAGCCGTTCTTGGCGCATTGTTGCTGGAGCCGAATGCGTCGCTCGATATTGTGGGGGTGGTCAAGCCGGAATATTTCTATAAGGAAAGCCACCAGAAGATCTTCTCGGCCATAACGGACCTGGTTACCGAACATAACCCTGTAGATATCTATACGGTAGCGGAAGAATTGAAAAAACATAACCAGCTTGATGAAGTAGGAGGTCCCTATTACCTGAGCCAGCTTACAATGAGGGTTGCTGCCGCCTCGCACCTGGAGTATCACTCCAAGGTTTTGACACAAAAATTCATCCAGCGTGAATTGATCACCACGTCTTACGGCATCCTGCGCGATGCTTTCGACGACACCATACCGGCCGACGAATTATTGGATGCCTCGCAGCAAAAACTCTTTCAGCTGGGGGAAATGAACCTTCGCCGGGACACGCGTCCCGTGCGCTCCGTCCTGGGGGAAGTGCTGGACGAACTGTCCGACGTACAAACCAGGGATGACGGATTGAGCGGACTTCCCTCCGGTTTTACTTCCCTTGACAGGATGACCCTGGGGTGGCAAAAGGCCGATCTGATAGTCATTGCAGCAAGGCCTTCCATGGGAAAAACGGCTTTTGTCCTGAGCATGGCAAGGAACATGACGGTGAACCATAATATCCCGGTGGCCTTCTTTTCCCTGGAAATGCCCGATGCACAGCTGGTAAAGCGATTGCTGGTGAGCGAAACGGGTTTGTCTTCCGAAAAGATCAGGGGTGGCAAGAAGCTTAAAAGCTTTGAATGGGAACAGCTCAACCAGCGTATTATAAACCTGACCAAAGCCCCGCTGTACATAGACGATACCCCGTCACTTTCCATATTCGAGTTCCGGGCTAAGGCAAGGCGCCTGGTGGCGCACAAGGGGATCAAGCTCATCATAATCGACTATATGCAGCTGATGTCAGGTCCACCCGAATTACGGGGGATGCGTGAACAGGAAGTTGCCTCCATATCACGCTCGCTGAAAGCCATTGCCAAGGAACTGAACGTGCCTGTGGTAGCCCTTTCCCAGATGAACCGTTCTTCAGAAACAAGGGGTGGCAACCGCCGGCCGCAGCTAAGCGACCTGAGAGAGTCCGGCGCTATTGAACAGGACGCCGATATTGTCATATTCCTTTACCGTCCTGAATATTACGGGTTCAAGGAAGATGATGCCGGGCGTTCCCTGGAAGGGATAGCCGAGGTGATTATGGCTAAACACCGGAACGGGGCCGTGGGAGAATTTCAGATGCGTTTCCGCAGCAGCGAGATACGTTTCATGGATATCAACGAAGGTGGTCCGGATTTTGCACCCGGAGAGAGCATTACTTATGCCTCGCGGATGAATCAAATGAATGATCTGAATGACAACTTTGGCGGCTTTTAGGTTTTTCATCCTTACATCTTTTTTGCTCACAGTATCGTGGC
This sequence comes from Bacteroidetes bacterium ADurb.Bin013, assembly GCA_002071385.1. Lineage (GTDB taxonomy): Bacteria > Bacteroidota > Bacteroidia > Bacteroidales > UBA932 > DMER64. Next base: position 57,873 of record MWFB01000004.1, on the reverse strand, counting down.
TTTCTCCCGCGCAGGAAGTTGAAAAACCATGCCTTTCAGTCAGAGATATACCGGAATCCCAGCTGGCCTTTGGTGACGGAGAGAAACTGACCGTCATTGCCAGTTATACCTGGGGTGTGCTTAATACAGACGTAGGTACTGTCACGCTTGAGATTTCTGAAAAAAACGAAGAGAGGGCACCGCAATTCGTTGCCAAGGGCCGCATCCAGACAGCACGTTTTTTCAATGCCTTTTTCCGGGTGGATGATTATTATGAAAGCCATTTCAAAAAGTCAAACTTGCGTCCCACGTATTTCATGCGTGATATAAAAGAAGGCAAGTACACCATCCAGAATTATTACCATTACAATGCTGATCATTCCATCAATGCCAGGATTGTCCGCAAGGATGGCTCTGTGCAGGATACCTTGTTGCCTGGAAGGGTCTGTACTTTTGATTTTATCACCATCTTCTATTTTCTGAGAAACCTGGAATTCAAAAATATGAAACCGGGTGATGTGTCACCCATATCCTTTGCCATTGACGAGGAAATATTTGACCTTTACCTCAGGTTCGACGGCAGGGATGAAATCCGCATACAGGGACTCGGGACATTCCGCTGCCTGAAATTCAGTGCACAGACGGTGGCAGGAGTGGTGTTTGACGGCAAGGAAGAATTGCGGTTCTGGATCAGTGACGATCGTAACAGGATACCTTTATTAATTGAAACCCCCGTTGTAATGGGGCGGGTAACCGGCAGGCTGGGCAGTTATGAAAACCTGCGGTTCCCATTGACCAGTAAAATAAAATAGCAATGCCTCCCGTTCAGTGCGTCAGACACAGGGGAATCATCACAGGGATTAACCCGCTCAGGGCAGAAATCACCACCAGCGGAGCATGTGAGGCCTGTCATGCCAAAGGATATTGTTCACTAGGCCAGACCAGTATAAGAGAGATAACACGGTTGAAAGAACCTGAGGGATGGGTGCCAGTCTTGGGACAGGAGGTGTTTATTGAGATGCATACCCGGATGGGATTCAAAGCCCTGTGGTACGCCATGGGTTTGCCATCAATCATTTTGGGAGTCTTGGTTGCTGTTTCCGCGCTACTTCATTTGCCCGATTGGCTGTTGGGATCAGTAGCATTATCTGGTGTTGGAATCTATTATTTTGTTCTATATTTGTTAAAAGATCGCATCCAGCATGACTTCTACTTTACTGTACACCGTATTGAGCCTTAGCATATTGGGGGGGCTCCTGGCTGTCATATTGTTTTTTGTGGCGCAAAAATTCAAGGTACAGGAAGATCCCCGTATTGACCAGGTCGTTGAGGCCCTGCCAGGGGCCAATTGCGGCGGATGCGGCTTTGCCGGTTGCCGGGCCTTCGCCGAGTTTTACGTAAACAACCCGGAAGCGACTGATTATCTCTGTCCGGTGGGAGGGAATGAAGTTATGTTGCGTGTTGCGCAAATGCTTGGCAGGGACGCCAGGGAGCAGGCTCCCAAGGTCGCGGTGCTCCGCTGTAATGGTTCCTGTGAGATACTGCCCCGGCTGAACAAATACGACGGTAGCCCTAGTTGTACAGTAGCTGCCGACCTGTACGGAGGCCAGACGGGCTGTTCATACGGATGTCTTGGCATGGGAGATTGTGTGAAAGCATGTCAGTTTGATGCCCTTGTGATGGATCCGGACACATGCCTGCCGGTGGTGCTGGAAGACAAATGCACCTCCTGTGGAGCCTGCGTGAAAGCCTGCCCGCGGAACATAATCGAATTGAGGCCGAAAGGACCAAAGAATCGCAGGATCTATGTGACATGTGCCAACAAGGACAAAGGGGCGGTTACCCGGAAGGTTTGCTCCGTGGGGTGCATCGGTTGTCAATTATGTATGAAAGCCTGTCCGTTCGAAGCAATTACCATTACCGACAACCTGGCGTACATTGATCCGGCGAAGTGCCGCCTGTGCCGGAAATGTGCTCCTGTTTGCCCTGCCGGATGCATTGCAGAGATCAATTTTCCACCAAAAAAACAAGAGACCGGAAATGAGTAAAACATTTTCAATTGGAGGAATACATCCCGATGATTGTAAGTTCTCCAGGGATTGTCCCATAGAAGATTTCCCCATACCCAAACGTGTTTATATATCCATGAACCAGCACCTGGGAATGCCTGCAGTCCCGGTTGTCAAGAAAGGCGATCCGGTCAGGGTGGGACAACTGATTGCAGAACCTGCGGGATTTGTCTCGGCTCCTGTTCATGCCTCTGTGAGCGGAACCGTCTCTGATGTGACGCCATATCCCGATTTCCTGGGGAAAAAAGTATTGACCGTGGTGATTGACACAGACGGGGATCAGTGGGAGGAAGGAATTGACCGGTCCCCCGAGATCCGTCATGAAATCACCAGCTCTCCGGAGGATGTTTTCAAAAGGATTTCCGAATCAGGGATAGTCGGCCTGGGCGGCGCTGCCTTTCCCACCCATGTGAAACTGACTCCGCCTGAAGGCATGAAGCCTGAATACCTGATACTTAACGGTGCAGAATGCGAACCTTATCTGACAGCCGATTACCGCCTGATGTTGGAACATGGCCAGGAAATCCTCCTGGGAGGTGAATTGATGCGCCGTACCCTGGGAGCCGGTGTGAACGGGATCATTGGCATTGAGGCGAACAAACCCCGGGCGATAGAACTAATGCGGGAACTGACTTCGAAATCCCTTCAATGGAAGGTTGTACCCCTGAAAAAAAGGTATCCCCAGGGAGGTGAAAAGCAATTGATCGATGCTGTCCTGGGACGTAGGGTTGCCTCGTTTGCCCTGCCCGTTTCCACAGGGGCCATAGTACAGAATGTGAGCACAGCCTACGCTGTATATGAAGCAGTGCAAAAAAACAAGCCCCTTATATCCAAAGTGTTGACTGTTAGCAGTTCTGATAGTTCAATCCAAAAGAATTACCGCTTCAGGGTAGGTACTCCCATTATGGATATCCTCTCGCATGCCGGGGCTATGGAAAAGGACGGTGGCCTCTCCCCCCAGTTTGCCAAAGTGGTTAACGGAGGGCCCATGATGGGCAAACCTGTTTCCAACCTGGAAGGACCGGTGATGAAAAGTACATCGGGACTCCTGCTCTTTACAGAAAAAGAGACAAAACGCAAGGAACCCGGTGAATGTATCCGCTGTGCCAAGTGTTTTGAGGCCTGCCCCATGCGCCTTCAACCCTATCTTTTATACCAGCTGGCGCTGGCCGGGCGTACCGAAGAGTTGGAAGAACACCGCGTTTTTGACTGCATAGAATGCGGATGTTGTCTCTACACCTGCCCGGCACACCTGCCGCTGTTGGATCAGATACGGCTTGCCAGGAATGCTTCTTTGAAGAATAAACGCAAGAAATAATATGGACAAATTACTTGTTTCACCGGCTCCGCACTTGCACAGCAAAGAGAATACACGCAGGATCATGCGCGATGTGATCATCGCACTAATGCCTTCTGTTCTTGTCAGCGTTTATTTTGCAGGCCTCAGTGCTTTGCTGGTGGTTGTTGTTTCGGTTGCCGGCTGTGTTCTCGTGGAACACCTGATTGTCCGGTACCTGATGAGGAAAAAAACAACAGTACATGACCTCTCCGCTGTGGTCACCGGATTGATACTGGCTGTAAACCTGCCTGTATCCTCCCCATGGTGGATGGTACTGATAGGATGTATTGCTGCCATCGGGATCGCAAAAATGACCTTCGGCGGATTGGGCCACAACTTATTCAATCCTGCCCTGGTCGGCCGTGTTTTCCTGTTGATCTCTTTCCCTGTACAGATGACCAACTGGTCTGTGAACAACAGCATTTTCAGCTCCGAGACATGGAATCTGCCCAAAATACTGCTGGGTGCCCAGGGGCAATTGCCCGATGCGGTTTCCGGGGCCACACCCCTGGGAATCATCAAGGAAGGGCTGGCCAACGGCCTGACGATGGAAACATTGAGCCAGCAATACGATTTTTCTTACTGGCAAATGCTCTTCGGACATATAGACGGGTCTTTGGGTGAGGCATCTGCACTGGCTGTTTTAGTGGGGTTTGCGTACCTGCTCTTCAGGAAAGTCATCAAACCCCTTATCCCCGTTTCCATACTTTTCACCGTGGCTGTTTTTTCAGCCATATTGTGGCTGCTGGATCCATCCATGAACGCCGACCCCCTCTTCCACCTGCTTACCGGGGGATTGCTCCTGGGCGCGGTATTCATGGCAACAGACTACACCACTTCACCCATGTCGCCGCCGGGAATGCTCATCTATGGGGTGGGTATAGGGGTGATGACCATGATCATCCGTGTCTGGGGAGTCTATCCGGAAGGTGTCTCTTTTGCCATATTGTTCATGAATGCTTTAACGCCCCTATTAAACAAAATCAAACCAATCCCATACAAAAAGGAGGTGAGCCGTGGCTAGGGAATCGAATTTCAAAAACATGTTCCTGTGCCTGCTGATAATCTGCTTTGGCGGATCGGCACTGCTGGGAGGTGTATACCTGATCACGTACGAGCCCATTGAGGCAGCTCAGGTTGCTAAGGTCAACCAGGCACTGGGCGGTGTATTACCCCAATTTGACAATCTGCCTGCCCAGGAAGCGTATGAAGTGGAAGTGGGAGGACGAAAAGCGACCGTTTACCCGGGCACCAAGAATGGAGAACTTACCGGGGTGGCCGTAGAGGCAACCACTACCAAAGGTTTTGGAGGCCAGATCAAGGTGATGGTGGGCTTTCTGCCCGATGGCACTATCAACAACACGGCCATCATATCGCACACCGAAACCCCTGGACTGGGAGATAAGATTAATCCCAAAAAAAGTAAATTTCCTTTGCAATTCAACCAGAAAAACCCTGAATCTTTCCGGCTTGCCGTTAAAAAGGACGGAGGGGATGTTGACGCCATAACAGCGGCCACCATCAGTTCAAGGGCTTTTTGCGATGTGGTGGACCTGGCTTTCCAGGTTTTCAGGAAATCAATTCAACAAGAAGGAGGTGACCAATGAGCAGGATGAAAACTTTAGTGAACGGCATTATAAAGGAAAATCCAACATTTGTGCTTGTCCTGGGCATGTGTCCCACACTGGGGACGACCACTTCTGCCATAAACGGGATGAGCATGGGCCTGGCCACCACTTTTGTGCTCATGTTGTCCAATATGGTGATTTCCCTGGTATCGGGCCTGGTCCCGTCAAAGGTCCGGATTCCCGCTTTCGTGGTAGTGATAGCCGTTTTTGTCACCGTGGTGCAATTGGTCATGCAGGCTTACGTTCCAGCGCTGTACGAAACTCTCGGGCTGTTCATTCCCCTGATAGTGGTGAACTGTATTGTGCTGGGAAGGGCAGAAGCTTATGCCAGCAAGAATACACCCTTTGATTCCTTTCTGGACGGTTTGGGTTCAGGTCTGGGTTTTACCCTGTCGCTAACCGTGCTGGGGACTATCCGTGAACTGCTGGGTTCAGGCTCTTTCTTTGGGTTCAAACTCCTGGAGGGAGATGGCATACTTGTCTTCATACTTGCCCCCGGCGCCTTCATGGCTTTGGGATACCTAATGGTGTTGTTCAACAAGTTAAAAAAGGCTTAATGTTATGGAATACATCATCATCATCATATCTGCTGTCTTTGTAAACAATATTGTGCTGAACCAGTTTTTGGGCATATGCCCGTTCCTGGGCGTGTCCAACCGGATATCAACGGCTACGGGCATGGCTGCAGCCGTGGTGTTTGTAATGACACTCTCCACCCTGTTCACCTACCTGGTCCAGTATTATATCCTGGATCCGCTCAACATATCCTTCATGCAGACGGTGACCTATATCCTGGTTATTGCAGCACTTGTTCAGATGGTGGAAATCATTCTGAAGAAAATTTCTCCGGCCTTATACCAGGCATTGGGCATTTTCCTGCCGCTGATCACTACCAACTGTGCGGTTTTGGGGGTGGCCATCCTGGTTGTCACAAAAGAATTCAGTTTCGGGGGGACACCACATATGCTGGACCTGCCACAATCACTTGTTTACACGGCCTCCATGGCGTTTGGCTTTGGCCTGGCCCTCATCATATTTGCCGGCATGCGTGAGCAGATGGACCTTGTAGGGGTTCCCAAACCATTCCGCGGCGTTCCCATATCACTCATCACGGCAGGGATATTGTCCCTTGCCTTTATGGGTTTTTCAGGAATTGTGTAATAAAGAAAGTTGTGGAAACAATAGAAGAACTGGAAAAATACGTCAAAACAACAGAGGGTTCCCGGGACCAGAATGCATGGTATAAGCTGGGAAGCTTGTACCGTCAGCAGGAAAACTGGGGCAAGGCACTCAATGCCTATGCCAGGTGTATGGAACTGGGCGCATCCAACGCTGCACGCGAAGCGACAGAAGCCATCAAGCGCATCCTGGATTACAGGAATGAGGATTGGATGCCGTAGACAGAGACCCTGTTCATAAGGACGGTAAAACCATAATCCATAAGACGGGTAGCATCCTGGGCCCGGGCAAAAGAAGACGGGGCTTTCATGACAACCGCAATAACACGTTTGTCTGCCAGGGTTGCAGTGGCCGTTATGCAAAGGCCGGCCGCTGACGTATACCCGGTCTTGAATCCGTCACATCCATTGTAATAATAAGTTTTTCCGGGCAACATGTTATTGGTGGCCCCATAAGTGACTCCCCTGAAATCCAGGCTGGTGAGTGAAGTATACTGCAGGATGACCGGAAACCTTCTGATGAACTCCCTGGTAAGCAACGCCATGGAACGAGGAGTGATGCCGTTCTGTGAAGACATCCCGGCTGCATCGTAGTAACGGGCTTCCAGTTTCAGGGAATCTGCGTACCGGTTCATAATCACGGAAAAATCCGATTCTGTTCCCCCGGACAGGTATTCACCCAAAGCAACGGCACAGGCATTGGCCGACACTACACATAGAGCCCCTATCATTTCATGGACAGAATAGGTGAGGTTTTGGTTAAGCGGGACGTTTGATTCTCCGGGATTGACCGAACGTGCCGCCGCGTTGACACTGATGGGGATCATGGAATCCAGTGACAGGTAGCCTTTTTCAATGTGATCAAAGACAATGTACATGGTCATCACTTTGGTCATACTGGCCGGGACAAGCGGAAAATCGGGGCTCAGGGAGTACAACGCTTCCCCGCTCGCTGCATCTATGACTATCGCACCCTGGCAGCTCAAACCCAGGGATACCGGTTTGTCGGGGTCTGGTTCGGGATTGGGAAGGGGCTGTTTTTCACAGGCTGTGAAGACCAGCAGCAGGACTGATAGCAGGGCAGACAGATAGAATTTCATGGAATCAAAAGTAGGTAAAATTCCATTACCTTTGTTTTATGAAAAAGTTGACCTGGATTGCATTATTGACAGCCATATCCTGCAGTTCTCCCGATTATTCCGTGGTTCAGGACCTGAATACGGGATGGGAATTCTGGAATGACCAGGAGCCTGAAGCTATTCAGGACGTTTTTCTTCCCCATACACCCCGGCTGGAACCTTATGTGGTGAACGATCAGTGGCAGGGGATCTGCTGGTACCGGAAGGTGGTGGATATTCCACCGGGAAGGCACGTACTGGTGCGTTTTGAAGGAGCCATGAATGTGGCTGAACTATGGGTGAACGGCCATTATGCCGGAAGGCACATGGGAGGATACCTGCCTTTTGTCTGTGATATTACCCGTGTGATGAAAGAAAACGGGGTTTTTTCGGGACAGGCGGAACTGAAACTCCGTTTGGACAACCACGATAATCCCATAACAGGGCCCAAACCCCTTGAATTGCTTGATTTCAACATGTACGGAGGACTGTACCGGGATGCCCGGCTGATCATCAAATCTCCGCTTCACATTACCGACCCCATCCTGGAAAACGTGCCTGCAGGCGGCGGTATTCTGGTTACCTTCCCTGCTGTTTCACAGGACTCTGCCCTGGTTGAGGTCCGGACTCATATCAGGTTTAGCCCACTGAATGATGACCAGGCCGAAGCACAAACCTTCCTCCTGGAACAGGCACTCCTGGCCGAAGACAGCCTGTGTGCCTTTTCCCGACAGGAGATCCGCCTGGAAAGCGGTCAGGCCTGTACTGCCCTAGATTTGCTCAGGGTGGAGCAGCCTGCACTCTGGAGCCCGGAACATCCTTATTGCTATAATCTGGAAACGCGGATCATTATGACCGGCCCGGGGGGACGTACCGTGGTCGTTGACAGACAGCGCACCACCGTGGGGATCAGGGAAGTGGTTTTTCAGGGCAAGGAACTTTTTGTTAACGGGAGCAAGACTTTTCTGCGCGGGGTAAACCGCCACCAGGAGTATCCTTATGTGGGGTATGCCGTACCCCGGAACGCGCAATGGCGGGATGCCCTAAAGATCAAAGAAGCCGGATTCAACCTGGTACGTCTGTCCCACTATCCGCAATCTCCCGATTTCATGGAAGCCTGCAACCGGCTGGGATTATTTGTGCTGGATGCCATCCCGGGCTGGCAGTATTTTTCTGACGACCCGGCTTTCCAGGAACAGGTCATAGGAACAGCCAGGGATATGATACGCAGGGACCGCAACCACCCGTGTGTGCTGGCCTGGGAAGTCTCACTGAATGAATCGTGGATGAGTGAAGATTTCATAGACAGGATACTGGAAGCTTCCCGTCATGAAATGCCCGTTCCCATCCATACCGCCGGCTGGCAGGAATACGAATACGACATCTTCCTGCAGGCCAGACAGCACCGCCTGGGACACCCGCCCGTCAAAACACCCAAGCCCCTGATTGTTTCTGAATACGGGGACTGGGAATATTATGCGTTGAATGCCGGATTTGCCCAGCAAAACTGGGAAAACCTGCAACCGGCCGAGCGGTCCAGCCGCCAGCTCAGGGAACACGGACAGAAACGACTGCTTCAGCAGGTCACCAATATCAGGGAAGCGCACAGCAGCAATTACCATGTGGATGCCTGTGCCGACAATTACTGGATCATGTTCGATTACAACAGGGGGTATGCCGATGACCTGGAAGCCTCGGGGCTCATGTCCCTGGAAAGGCTCCCCAAATTCTCCTGGCACTACTTCCGCTCACTGCGTTCTCCCCTGGAGCACCCCATGGTTTTTATTGCCGATTACTGGGAAGGAACCGATACCGCTAATGTGGAAGTGCAGGTGTTAAGCAACGCAGAGCAGGTGGCATTGTGGCTGAACGGGAACCTGCTGGAGCGCAGGGACCCGCCGTTCACCTTTGTCGTACCCCGCTTTGAAAAAGGCTGGCTGAAAGCCGAGGCATACTGTGCAGATAAGGTTTGTGCCCGGGACAGCGTTCATACCCCGGGTGAAGCGGTTGCGGTTGAATGGTGGCTGGATACAGGTAACATCCCTCCCGCTCCCAACGATCTGCTCTTTGTCTACGCAAAAGCTGTCGACCGCCAGGGTTACCCGGTGCCATCGGCAAAGGGCCGGGTCTTATTCACCCTGGATGGGAAAGAAATGTGTCTCATCGGGGAAGAGCCTGACGGGAGCGTTTCCAGGACACTCCGGACAGAGGCACCATTGCGTGCCGGAAACGCTTTTGCCCTATTACAGCTTTCACCCCTTTGGGATGGAAGCGAACCTCATATCACAGTAACTCTTTTACCATGAAACAAAAGATCAGAATACTCATCCCCGTATTGGCGGCAGCCATCCTGGCGGTTTCGTGCCAGGGAGAAGAGGGATATACAGCGTCCTATTATTTCGGATCACGAGCCAATATGGCCTTTAGCAAAGTGACATCAACTCTTACGCCCGGTCTTAGGGAGCTGGCTGAAATGCTCACCCAGAAGCGTGACGAAATTCAAAAGGATTATCAATTTGACTGGACGGTGACAAGCTCGGGCAGCACCCGGGAAACGGCTGTACAAAATGCTATTGGAAAGGCTATTGCCAGTTTCACTTCCAGCATGACAATCAACTTTGACCTGGACATGCAAAGTTTTGCCGATGAGTTTTCCGCCAAAAAAAAGGAATTATCACATGCTTTGTCAGGTGAAACGGGTTCGGTTTCGTTTACGGTGCACTTATACCTGACTGCAGAAGAAATCATAGCAGAGGCATATGAAATGCCCCTGGCAGTTTCCAAAACGTATACCTTCGAATGCCGGGGTAAGAACGAATCCTACTAGAGTACGGGAAGCACGCTGATGATGCGCACGTCCGTGACCGGTCTGTCGGCCGTGCCTGTGGGCACCGATGCTATCCTGTCTATGATCTCCAGTCCTTCGGTCACTTCCCCGAATACCGTATAATTACCGTCCAGCTGGCGGCATGTTTCGGGGTTATGCACTATATAGAACTGTGACCCGGAAGAAGCCTTTTCCGGATTGACGGCATCTCCCGTCCTGGCAGCAGCAATGGCTCCTTTCTTATGGGTCAGTCCTGTTACGAATTCTGCGGGAACGGTATAACCGGGCCCACCAGAACCAAGACGTTGTTCCGGAGTGGCTGTACGTGACTCTGGATCTCCGCACTGTATCATGAAACCATTGATCACACGATGGAACAGGATGTTGTCATAGTAGTGGCCTGCAGCCAGCTTAACAAAATTATCCCGGTGTTGTGGTGTCTCGCTGTAAAGTCTGATGATCATGGAACCTTCTGTGGTCTTGATTTCAAAAACAGGTTCTTCGGGCAGTGTGGCCGGATCAAAAGCCTGTTCCGTGGCAGCTTCTGTGGATATTTCATTTGCTGTCACAGCAGCCGCTTCTTTTGCTTTTTTACCCGTGTTGTTACAGGACCCCATGAAGAGTGCACTCATACCGATCAGAATGATTAATGTTGATTTTTTCATATAGATGAACATGATTATTTCTAAGATTTCCGGAGGGCGAAGGTAGCGTTTTTTTTTATATTTGCATTCATGAAAATCAAGATAATCAACCATTCTCCCTATCCCCTGCCTGAGTATGCAACTCCCCTCTCTGCAGGGATGGATCTGCGGGCACATATTCCGGGAGTCATTACCTTGCAGCCGCTGGAAAGGAGTCTGGTTCCCACCGGTTTGTTCATTGAATTGCCTGCGGGCTATGAAGCACAGATCAGACCGCGCAGCGGCATGGCCGCCCGCAAGGGAATAGGCATTCTAAACAGTCCGGGGACCATAGATGCCGATTACCGCGGAGAAATTGGCATCATACTGGTCAATTTTTCCGGCCAGGCTGCGGAGATCGCGCCCGGTGAACGAATTGCACAACTGGTAGTGGCTTCACACCAGAGGGTGGTATGGGAACCCGTGGAGCAACTGGAAGAAACAGAAAGGGGAAAAGGTGGTTTTGGATCTACCGGTCATCAGTAATCATTAACCTATGAATCGTCTGGTCGCACTGTTTGAAAAGCATCCCGATATATGCACCGACACCCGGCAAATCCGTCCGGGTTGCCTGTTTTTTGCCCTAAAGGGAGAACATTTTGATGGGAACATGTTTGCTTCCCAGGCCCTGGAGAACGGAGCCGCCTATGCTGTGGTGGATCAATACCACGGAACCGATCCGCGCTGTATTTTGGTACCCGATGTGTTGCAGGCTTTACAGCAACTGGCCGCAGTGCATCGCAGCCGGTTTGCCGGTCCGGTCCTGGCCCTGACCGGATCCAACGGAAAAACCACCACCAAGGAACTCATTCACGCCGTGCTTTCTGTACGCTATAATGTAACAGCCACGCAAGGGAATCTGAACAACCATATAGGGGTTCCGCTGAGCCTTCTTAAGATGGGCCCCGCAACAGAAGCCGGACTGTTTGAGATGGGAGCGAGCCATCCGGGAGAAATAGCCTTTCTTACAGACATGGTAAAACCCAATGCCGGCCTGATAACCAACATTTCCGGGGCTCACCTGGAAGGATTTGGGAACCTGGACGGGGTAAAGCAATGTAAAGGGGCTTTGTATGATTACCTGCATGCCCATGAGGGAACCATTTTCCATAACGCAGATGATCCCGAATTAACGGAAATGCTGGAGCAAAGAACGATCCGCGATCACCTCATACCTTACGGAATAAGCAAACAGCCCGTACAGACCTCACTGGAAGATGGTGTATTGGTCATCACAGTGTCGGGTTATCCGCAAATCAGAACGCACCTGGCCGGGTTATACAACACACCCAATGTCCTGGCAGCACTGGCAGTAGCCCGGTATTACGGAATTGAAAACACAAAGGCCGCAGAAGCCGTTGCCGGCTACATTCCTTCCAACAACCGTTCACAGTGGATCAATACCGGGCGCAATGCTCTCATAGCCGATGCATACAATGCCAATCCCGTGAGCATGTCATTGGCTTTGAAAAACCTGGATTCGATCCGGGAAGGGAAAAAATGCGCCATCCTGGCAGATATGCTTGAGCTGGGGGCTTATGCGCATCAGTTCCATCTGGGCATTGTAAAGCAGGTAGAACAGATGGGACTTGAGCAGGTGTTCTGGGTAGGACCGCTATTTTCAAAAGCCGTGCAGGAACTTGGGGCGGCGGGAATGTGTTTTTCCAAAGTGGAAGACCTGATCCTGCACCTGGCTACCAGACCCCTGGAAGGAGCTACGGTTTTGGTCAAAGGATCCAACGGGATGGGTCTTTCAAAATTTATTGCATCCGGAGTTTGCTGAAAGTCACCTTTTTCAGGGAAAGGAAAAACCGCAAAACAATACTGCCCCTGTACACCACGCCTGAAAAGTTCCGGGCGCTCTCTTTTTTTGTCCGTTCCACTGAGCGGCGTATTGCCCAGAAATGACGGTGCGCTTTCCACACAGAACCGGTAAAAGACCATTTGCCCTGGAACAGATAGGCAATGGCCGACAGATGATCTACAAACAGCCTCAGGGCTATGATGGGTACAACCTCGCCGTTGTCAAGGTTTTTGTACATCATGAGCAGGTTGTTCCTGTAATTCAGATAGAGTTTGTGCGGGGAATCGTTGGGCAGGGTGCCCCCGCCCACGTGAAGGATCTTTGATTCCGGAACCACGGCAATGGTATAACCTGCCCATTGCGCACGCCAGCAGAAATCAATCTCTTCCATGTGGGCAAAAAAATGGTCATCAAGACCTTTCAGGCTGTGAAACAAAACGGAACGTACCACCAGGCAAGTGCCACTTGCCCAGAAAATGTCGGCCGGCTTATCATACTGCCCGTGATCGGTTTCAATGGAAGTAAGGATTCGTCCCCTGCAAAAGGGAAACCCAAGGCGGTCTATGAATCCTCCGCAAGCCCCCGCGTATTCGAACCTGTCGGGGTTTGTCCAGGAAAGTATCTTGGGCATGCACACTCCGCAACCGGTTTGGCTGTCCATATATGTGACCAGGGGCTGTAGCCATCCGTGAGTAACCTCTACGTCTGAGTTGAGCAGTATGTAGTATTCTGCTTCAATTTGTTCCAATGCTTTGTTGTACCCGCCCGTATAGCCCAGGTTGCGATCGAATGAGATCAGGTGCATGCCGGGGAAGTTGTCCCGGAGCCAGGCGACTGAACCGTCTGTTGAACCATTGTCTGCCACATATATGCGCGCCCAGGGCTCGGGTGTACGTGTGACCAGCAATTGCAGGAAGCGTTCCAGAAAATATTTTCCGTTCCAGTTTAGGATCACTATGGCCACTTTCGGCATCATAAGACAAATGTAAGGGTTTTTCGTAAATTCGCTTCATGAAACCGAAGGTGGAATTGCTGGCACCTGCCAGGAACCTGGAATGTGCCGTGGAAGCGGTCAACCATGGAGCCGATGCCGTTTACATGGGGGCAGACAGGTTCGGAGCCCGTGCGGCGGCAGGCAATTCACTCAGCGAAATCGGGCAGGCGGTCCTTTATGCGCATCGTTACGGAGCCCGTATATATATTACCATGAATACGCTGTTGTTCGACAGCGAACTTGAAGAGGCGGTCCGGATGGCCCGCAGACTTTATGACGCGGGGGCCGATGCGCTGATCATCCAGGACATCAGCCTGTTGTACCTGCGCCGGCACAATGTGTTTCCTCCGTTGCCCATACATGCCAGCACGCAAATGGACAATGCTTCTGCGGAAAAAGTGCTGTACCTGGAGAAGGAAGGGTTTGACAGAGTAGTGCTGGCCCGGGAACTGGCTCCTGAACAAATACGCCGGATCAGGGAAAGAACATCTGTTGAACTGGAATGCTTTGTCCACGGTGCGTTATGTGTGAGCTACAGCGGCAAGTGCTATATCAGTCAGGAAGATTGCGGCCGCAGTGCCAACCGGGGAGAATGTGCGCAGTATTGCCGTCTGTCCTATGACCTGGAAGATGCGGCGGGAAATGTGCTTCTCAGGAACAAGCACCTGCTCTCCCTCAAGGATATGGATCGCTCGGAACGTTTACAGGAATTGATTGACGCGGGAGTGCATTCGTTCAAGATCGAAGGCCGCCTGAAGGATGTCTCTTACGTGAAAAACATCACGGCCTATTACAGGCAGCAACTGGACCGGCTGCAGGGGCAAAAAACCTCACTGGGAACATGTACGTTCTTTTTCAGACCCGATCCCCAAAAAACATTTCACCGCGACCAGACCGGATATTTCCCCGAAAACGGTCGTTTTACCGAGCCTGTCCATCAGTGGTACACCCCAAAATCCACCGGCGAATACCTGGGAAAAATCAACCGTGTCTTTCCCGGAGGATTTGAGACCAATGCGGTGGTGAATACAGGTGACGGACTTTGTTTTACACTCCCTGACGGTACCTTTTCCGGTTTTTCCGTCAACAGGGTGGAAGGAAAACGCATTTTCCGGGAAGGCACTCCCCTGGAAAAGGGAATGGAAATATACAGGAACCACGACCGGCTGTTCGAAAAGCAACTGAGAGGAAAAACGGCTGAGCGCCGGATGGATATGGATATAGAGATAGCAGCCCGGAACGGGGGATTATTTCTTTCCCTGATCAGGGAATCTCTCCCGGGGGAGCCGCCTGCCCGGGTTACCGTACCGATAGACTGTCCTTATGATGAGGCTAAGGACCCCTCTCAGGCCAGGGATTTCCTGTCAGCAACGGTCTCCCGGATGGGAGATACTCCGTACAGGATACGCAAGGTGTTTTTTTCGCCCGTGGACTTTCCCTGGTTCGTTCCTGCCTCTGTACTGGCCCTGGCCAAAAAAGAGGCCCTGGAAAGAATGGAACTACTGGTCCAGTCAAATGCACGTGGTTTTCATGTTACCCCGCACGAACTGCCTGAACAGGATCCTTTAACGGCCTTGCAAAAGAATTATCCGCCCGGATCATACCTGACAGCGGCTACACCCATTGGAGAACATACCCCCCTGATGACCTGCCGGTATTGCCTGAAACAGGCCCTGGGATATTGTCCGCGAGAAAAAAAGAATACACCGGGAACCTTGCGGGAACCTCTTTTCCTGGTCAGGGGGCAAAAACGTTTTCCTGTCTCCTTTGACTGTCAGGAGTGTCTTATGCTGGTGGGAAGGGCCGCATCGAGCAAGCGAGCCAGACCCCAGGAAATGAAAAAGTAAATGACAGAAATCACGATCAGGGGAAAAAAGGCATCAAAAGTACGACTGCGTATCAAATCGCTGGCTTTGGTCAGATCCTGCACTGCTATGTATCCTACAATGGAAGTGAGCTTGGTAAGAGCAATGAGTTCGCCTTTGTATATGGGATACACCTGCCTGATAGCTTGAGGAAGGACTATATGTATGAAGGTGTTTATCTTGCTGAATCCCAGGGCGATTCCCGCTTCTGTCTGCCCCCGGGGAACGGATTGAATGGCAGAACGGAACATTTCCGACACGTAAGCCCCGAAGATCATGGAAAAAGTGATTACCGATACAGTAACACCGGTCATTTTTGTTGAAGCAAAGACCACGTAATACATCAGCATCAAAAGAACAACCTGTGGAATGCCCCTGAAAAATGAAATATAGCCGGAAGCCATCAGGCGAAGGATCTTTCTGCGGCTCATGCGCAGGTAACAAATGACGGCCCCGGTCAGGGTGCCTCCCAGCGTAGACAGGAAGGCTATGAGCAGGGTGATCTTCAGGCCGACCCATAAAAGAATATATCGTTTCTCCAGGATGATATTGTTGTAGAAACGTTCCTTCAATCCCTGGCGGGGCTTATCAACCGCCATACCCTGTTCCAGCCTGGAACGCAGCGTTATCATGGATGAATAGGTTGTAAGGTAGGTTTCTGAAAAGGAATATTTAAGAGTCCTTTCCGGTGTTACCATGATGTAATTGACCATGATGTCCATTTTACCGGCCAACATGCCTGCCAGCATGCCGCTAAAATCCGAGATCACAAAGACCGGTTTTCTTCCCATCCAGGCAGCAAACCTCCGGATCAATTCTATATCGAACCCTGCCGGTTGATTGTTCTGGTAAAAAGAGAAGGGAACATCCATACAGGTGGTGCCTATCCGTAGCACCTTCTGACTTGTTGTGCTTTCAGGAAAGTCAGGCATGGTGTTGCCGGATTCTGCCAGCCACCGTTCTTCCATTTGCCTGTGGATGCCATTATCCTGTAGTTCTTGCAGGAATTCATTAAAGCGGGGCAGAAAAACAGTGTCATTCAACGGGAACCCGGCCGAGACGGCGGTAGGAGCGACCCGTTCATCCAAGAATGCCAGGTCCGGGGCCTCTTCCAGGATGTATATACAGGGCGGTTGTGCCAGAAAGACAACATCACAGCCCCCGCTCCTTAACAGGGAAAGCAGGTCGGTTGTATTGGCAAGCGGTAAAATTCTTGCTTTAGGGAAACGTTCTCTTGCATAGCTCTCCTGCCATGTGGCTATGAGAACCCCAATGCGGATATCCGGATTATCCAGGTCCTCTATTGTTTTCAGGGAGCGTTGACCGTACAGGGCACTGGATCCGGCCATAACAAAGAGCAGGGCAGCAAGCAGTATTCTCTTCAACAGGTTTTTCACATCAGGAGTTTTAAATGGATTTTGGGGCAGACCTGTTAGAAAAACGGGATAACAGTACGCCTGTAATTATCAGGATCAGTCCTATGACGGTAGATGGAAATATGGGTTCGCCCAGCACATAGTGGATAAGAATGAGTGAAAGGAAGGGGAACAGATAGATCAGGGAACTTACCACAGCGGTGTTTTTTGCCAGTTTGAGAGCTTTGAGCCAGACAACAAACGGAACGGCCATTTCAAAGATCCCGATATAAATCCCCGACAGGATACTTTTCAGGAGAGCGGGTGAAGCAGGGCCCGTGCCGTTTCGCAACGAAACCAGCCCGCTTAGCAATAAAAACAGGGCAATGTAAACCCAGGCAAAGAGAAAATTCATGAGCAATGATATCTCATCGGGCAATGTGTTTTTCATATTGATCAAAAAATACACGGCCCAAAGGAAAGCACTGCCCAAAGCCAGTACAACACCCCAGGGATTTTTTATGAGCAGCCCTTCCCGGAAAACAGTAAGCGGGTCTCCCTGCAGTGCAATCACCAGTGCTCCCGCAAAACTTATGACCATGGCCAGTATGCCTGCCCAGCGGATCTTCTGCCCCAGGATGGGAATGGATAACAGGACCAGGATGAGCGGCCAGATCATGTTCAGTGCCTGGGCCACTTGTGCCGGCAGCACGCTGTAAGCTTTGAAAAGGATAAGGTAATAGAGGAATGGATTCACAAGTCCCAGAAAGGCACTCCTTTTCCAGGCCTTCCAGGGTATTGCAAAAAAATCGCCACGGTATCCTCCTGCACGCAACAGGATGAATAACGTGGCGATAGCAGCCGTGGTGGCTATGAATAGCATGGATGCAGGGGTCAGTCCTTCCAGCGCCCATTTGAATGCCGTGGCCACAGTAGACCAGCATGCTATGGCAATGGCGGCATAAAAACCGGCTGACCCGCGAAGTTTTTTTGCTATTTTGCTACCCTTTCCAGCCATTTAACCATAGACAGCATAGTAATCATAGATATGAGACATACTACAACAAATACCGTCCAGGTAGCCCATAAGGGAATATGTGAATACATCAGGCCTCCTATGAATAGCAACTGGTTTCCTACAGCGGTGGCGGCAAGCCATCCCCCCTGCATCAATCCCTGCATATGAGGCGGGGCGACCTTGGACACGAATGACAATCCGAGCGGACTGATGAACAGCTCGGCAATAGTCAAAACAAAATATGTTGATATCAGGATAAAAGGGCCTACTTTGGCAGATTGCTCCAGCCCTCCGGCTGCCTTGACTTCACTGAAAAGGGGAAGGTTGATTGATGCAATGGTCATGATCAGGTAAGCGGCGGCGGCAATTCCCATACCAATGGCGATCTTTTTTGGTGTGGAAGGTTCCATTCCTTTTTTGTTCAGCCAGGAGAAGAACGGGACGATAAGCAGGGTCAGTAACACTACAAACAAAGGATTTACAGATTGGAAAATTTCTGCCCCTTCTATGCGTGTAAATCCAAGGTCGATGTCTATCATGCTCAGGTCTGTGTAGTCGCGCGCAAAGAAAGTCAGAGAGAGGCCGTTCTGGTGGAAGGAAAACCAGAAGAAGATCACAACCGCGAACACGGCAAACAGTGCAAGAAGTCGTTGTTTGACCTCGGCAACATCCATTTTGGTTACAGTAGAGGCGGTTTTATCTTTTGCAGCTCCGTCTTTTTTAACATCAGGCAGTCTTTTTTTGGTGGTTATGAATATCACTAGAGAAATGACCATGGCCACAATGGCTACGAAAAATGCATAATGGAACCCGGTGCTGAATACGTTCAGGTACCTGTCTGCGAAGGCGGCCAGGTCGGTTATGGGACCTTGGGTGGCCTCGGTGGCTGCAAGGGCGAATTTATCCATGGCTTCCCCGGTCAGTTCTCCTGCACGGAACTGGTGACAAAGGGCAGGCAGTTCAGCATTGTAGAACAGGCCGTGCGACTGCAGCCACCAGTTTCTTACCGCAATAGCAAAGAACGGGGCAAAAATTGCTCCAATATTGATGAACATGTAAAAGATCTGAAACCCGGTGTCCCGTTTGTCTGCATATTTGGGGTTGTCGTACATTTGTCCTACAACAGCCTGCAGGTTACCTTTGAACAGGCCGTTACCAAAAGCTATGGTAAACAGGCCCACGCAGGTAATGGTCAGGTAAAGGGGCAGGTTGGGAACGGGTGTGGGTGTGGGCAACCCTATAAGCAGGTATCCAACGGCCATCATGATGATACCGGTAAGGATGGTTCCCTTGTAGTTTTTTGTTTTATCGGCAATGACACCTCCGACAAGAGCTAAAATATAAATGAGTGCATAGAAAATGGAGTAAATAAGTCCGGTCGTAGTTTCGCTCAGGCCAAATTTTGCTGATAAAAACAGAGACAGGATGGCCATCATGGTGTAGAAACCGAAGCGTTCGCCCATGTTGGCCAGCGCAGCGGCTATCAATCCTTTGGGTTGTCCTTTGAACATAGCAGGTGATTATTTTTGGTTTATATCCAGTAAAAGTACGATAAATTTGGTAACTTTGTCTGCCTATGAAGGCACTATTTTCGCAGCTTGGATATTTTGCCCTTTACACGATTGTTTTCCTGTTAAGTCTGCTTCCACTGCCTGTCCTCTATGGCCTTTCCCGGGTTCTGGTGGTGTTGTCCGTGAACCTTGCGGGTTATCGCAGGACCGTTGTAATTTCCAACCTGACCAGGTCCTTTCCTGAAAAAACAAAACGGGAGATACTTATCATTGCGCGGGATTTTTACCGGTACCTGGGACGATTGTGTGCAGAAACTATCTGGCTCTTTACCGCCTCGCAACAAAGTGTTATGAAGCGTTTTTCCCTGGAAGGCTGTGAAGTGCCGGAATCATTGAAAAGAATGGGTAAAAGTGTGGTCGTGATGCTTCCGCACATCGGGAACTGGGAGTACCTCAGGGCATGTAGTTGTCCTGGCTTTGGAAGTGTCTGCGGATTTGACCAGGATCAGGTGCATATGGTCTATCAGCAGGTAAACTCACCCCTGTTTGATAAACTGATGTACACCCTTCGCAACAGGTACAAGACGGGATGGCATCTTCTGGAAAGCAGGAGAGCAGGCTCGCATATGGCAAGGCACAGGGATGTCCAGGGTATCTATACCATGATAGCCGATCAGTGCCCGGGCCCGGCAGGGAAAAGTTATGCCGTAAGTTTCATGGGACAACCCACACTGATGATAGCAGGACCCGAAACCTTGGCGCGAAAATTCAATTTTGCGGTGGTGTACGGAGTGATCCGACCATCGGCAAAGGGACATTATATGCTTCATTTTACCCTGATAAGCGAGAATGCGGCCATGCATGAAGAAGGTTATGTGACCCGCCGTTTTGCCCAGCTGCTGGAGCAGGATATCAGGAAAAATCCCCACCTTTGGCTTTGGAGCCATAAACGCTGGAAAAGGACACCGGGGCAAGGCTCGATATTTGCATAAAACAAATAAAATTAACCGTTATGAAACAGCTGATCATTCTATTACTGACCATAAGCCTATGGGTGCCCTTGCAGGGACAGCCCGTAACGGAAGGGCAGCAGATCCCCCCGGGGGCTGTTGTCTACAGCCTGCCCCGCACATGCATGCGTATTGTGGCCGAGGCTGTCTATGTCAATTTCAACCCCGGACCTTATGCGCGTTATGCAAGGAAATTCCTTGGCATAGACGCCGGCCAGGCAAAAACCACCACCTATGAACTTTCGCGCGTGGAAATGACACCCATGCTGGAGGCCGACCCCCACCAGCTTTATGTGGTCAACCTGTCTACTGCCAATGCCCAGCCGTGGTTCCTTCAACTGACATCCCAGGGTCTGGTTCTTTTATCCGATGCCTACGCATCGAAAGAGAACAACTGGAGATTCCCTTCGCTGGACGTGTCGCCGGATGTTTCAGATGCAGGGATCATTGAAAACCTGAAAGAAGAACGGACTACCCTTTACCGTTCACAGGTAAGGGGTCGCGAAGTGTCTGCCATCCCCGTGCAACAGACACAACTGGTTGAAAAAACACTGGAACAGAGAGCCGAAGAGGCCGCCAGAAAGATTTTCGAGCTGCGCAATATGCGTTTTGCCATCATCACGGGGGACACCGATGCTGTTTACAGCGGGGAGGCCATGGGAGCTGCGGTGGAAGAGATGCGGCGCATGGAAGAAGAGTACCTGAAATTGTTTCTAGGTGAAACTACTACAGGAAAAACACATCTTTCCACAGATGTGCTGCCCGATCCGGATAATACACGCTATGTGGCCTTCCGTTTCTCGGAGACTGAGGGATTGCTGCCTTTCGGCAATGTGGGTGGCCGGCCTATCCTGCTGGAAATAGACACCAGTGCGGAAGAGACCATACCCCGGCTCCTGGCAGATGAAAGCCGTATCAGAACCGGTTTGCGCCTGTACTACAGGCAGCCGGTCATAACCCTGGTGCGGCTTACCGACGGTCAGAAAGAACTGCTCCAGGCCCGTATTCCCGTATACCAGAAAGGACCAGTACTGAATTTTATCATTAATTAAAAAAAACATTTATGGACATTATCAACCTCAAACCCCAAAGAGTCTGGAAGCATTTTTATTCTCTGACGCAAATTCCGCGTCCCTCAAAAAAAGAAGAAAAAATCCGTGCTTTCCTGGCTGAATTTGGCAGGAACCTGGGACTGGAAACCATTGTGGATGAGACCGGGAACGTGATCATACGTAAGCCGGCCACCCCCGGTATGGAAAACCACAAGGGTGTCATCCTTCAGGCACACATGGACATGGTGCCGCAAAAAAACAATGCTACAGAACACGATTTCGAAAAGGATCCCATTATTCCCAGAATTGAAGGTGAATGGGTATATGCAACCGGGACGACACTGGGTGCCGACAACGGCATGGGCATAGCCGCAGCCATGGCTGTCCTGGAGGCCCGCGATCTGAAGCATGGCCCTGTGGAAGTGCTGATCACAACAGATGAAGAAACGGGAATGACCGGTGCCAGGGGACTCAAACCGGGCGTATTGCAGGGTGACATTCTGCTGAACCTGGACTCGGAGGATGAGGGTGAGCTTTACGTGGGATGTGCCGGAGGCGAAGACGGCTCATTTGAAATGGAGTACCAGCCTTCTCCTGTTCCTGCCGGATGGAAAGCTGCCCGCATCAATGTTACGGGGCTCAAGGGAGGACACTCGGGAATGGATATCATACTGGGGCGGGGGAATGCCAACAAGATCATGACACGGATCCTGTACCATCTGTTGCAGGAATGCAACATCTGCATTGCCTGGGCTGAAGGCGGGAATCTGCGCAATGCGATCCCGCGGGAGGCAGATGCCGTGATATGCTTTCCTTCCGACGATGCAGCTTGCGTCAAAGGCAAGGTTGAAAACATGGCCGGAATCATTGGAAATGAACTTAAACAGGTGGATCCGGGACTGGAAGTGAATGTTACCATGTGTGACATCCCTGCCCATGTGATCCCGTCGGAAATTGCCCTTAAGATCATCCGTGCAGTATACGCTGCTCCCAACGGGGTGTGGGGGATGAGCGCATCCATGCCGGGACTGGTGGAGACATCGTCCAACCTGGCTATTTTCAAGGCAAAAGACGGGAAAATGGCCGTTCATTGCCTGATCCGCAGCCTGGCAGATACAGCAAAACAGGATATGGGAACGGCCTTGGCCTGCTGCTTTGCGAACATTGGTGCCAGTGTTTCATTCTCCGGAGCTTATCCGGGCTGGAGGCCCGATATGGATTCCCCCATCCTGAAAGTGATGCTGGATACATACAAAAAGATGTACAAACAGGAAGCAAAAGTCAAAGCTATCCATGCAGGACTGGAATGTGGCATACTGGGTGGAACCTATCCGCACTGGGATATGATCTCGTTTGGACCCACATTGCGTTCACCGCACTCACCCGAAGAACGCTGCCTGATACCGACTGTCCAGAAATTCTGGGACCTGATAGTTGAAACATTGCAAAACATCCCGGAAAAACAGTAAGCCTGTTTCTCTAATAAATAAAAAATTTGCAGGGCTGCAGGAATTTCCTATCTTTGCAGCCCTTTATAATTTTATAATAATAACCAATCACTATGTTGCAACAGTACGAAACCGTTTTCATTTTAACTCCCGTTTTGTCTGACGCCCAGATGAAGGAAACGGTAACCAAGTTTCGTGATACGATCCTTGCCAACGAAGGTGAGATTGTTTACGAAGAGGATTGGGGGCTGAAAAAGCTGGCTTACCCCATCCAGAAAAAAACCACCGGTTTTTACCATTTGATAGGATTCAAGGCAAATCCCGATTTCATTGCCAGGCTGGAACTCCAGTTTCGCAGGGATGAGCGTGTGATCCGGTACTTGACCTTTGCAATGGACAAACATGCCGTTGCCTATGCAGAGAAAAAACACGGCCAGGTCAAAGATGCCGCCCCTGTAGTGGAAAAGGAAGAAAAACCTGCCCCCAGGGTAACGAAGCCGGTTGTGGATGATGATATTGAAATTGACGAGGAGGACTAGAACATGGCACAAAACAATGAGATTCGTTTTCTGAACCCCCCTACAGTTGAGGTAAAAAAGAAAAAATACTGTCGTTTCAAAAAAGCAGGGATCAAATATATCGACTATAAAGACCCCGAGTTCCTGAAACGATTTCTGAATGAACAGGGCAAGATCCTGCCCCGCAGGCTTACCGGAACATCTTTGAAATACCAGCGTAAAGTGGCCCAGGCCGTTAAACGTGCCCGCCACCTTGCTTTGCTGCCCTATGTCACCGATTTACTTAAATAAGGAGAGAGGCTATGGAAATCATATTAAAACAAGATGTTGAAAAACTGGGACATAAGGATGACATTGTGAAAGTCCGCAATGGATATGCCACCAACTACCTTATTCCTAAAGGGATGGCCGTTCTGGCAACGCCTTCTGCAGTGAAAATACACCAGGAAAATATGCGTCAGCGTGCCCATAAGGAAACCAGGATTCGTGAAGACGCCCAGGCCCTTGCCGCCAAACTGGCAGCATGCCAGGTCAGGATCGCCACCAAAGTAAGCAGCAACGGCAAAGTATTCGGATCGGTGAACAACATCCAGGTAGCTGAAGCCCTTGCAGCCCAGGGAATTGAAGTGGACCGCCGGAACATCACTTTCACCGGTGCAGAATCCTTGAAGGAAGTGGGTGTACATGAAACAGTCATCAAGATTTATCGTGATATCATCGCCACCATTCAGGTAGAAGTTGTTGGCGAGGAATGAATCCCTTCTTGAAATGAGTAAGAACCCGGTGAGCCCGGGTTTTTTTCGTATCTTTACGGACTAATTTTTTTGAAATGAAACAGGATATAACCCTATTTGATCTTATCAGGAAAGAGGAGAACCGCCAGACCAACGGCATTGAATTGATTGCTTCCGAGAATTTTGTCAGCCCCCAGGTGTTAAGTGCCATGGGATCTGTACTGACCAACAAATATGCAGAGGGATACCCCGGCGCACGTTATTACGGAGGTTGTGAAGTGGTTGACAAATCGGAACAGCTTTGCATAGACAGGATCTGTGAATTGTTTGGTGCCGAGTATGCCAATGTGCAGCCCCATTCGGGCGCACAGGCCAATATGGCTGTTTTCCTTGCATGCCTGCAACCGGGAGATACCTTCATGGGTCTTGACCTGGCACACGGAGGTCACCTGACACACGGCTCGCCCGTCAATTTTTCAGGGATTCTGTACCGTCCCGTTGCCTATACACTGAACCCTGAAACAGGTGTTGTAGATTATGATCAGATGGAACGCCTGGCACTGGAACATAAACCCAGGATGATCATAGGCGGCGGGTCTGCCTATCCAAGGGAATGGGATTATGAGCGCATGCGCGGGATCGCAGACAAGGTCGGAGCCATTTTCATGGTGGATATGGCCCATCCCGCAGGACTGATCGCTGCCGGACTGCTTGATAACCCCGTGAAATATGCTCATATTGTCACTTCAACCACCCACAAGACACTCAGGGGTCCCAGGGGCGGCATCATTCTTATAGGTAAGGATTTTGATAATCCGTGGGGCATCACCACACCCAAGGGCGTTGTAAGGAAAATGTCCTCCCTGATCAATTCCAGTGTGTTCCCCGGAGTGCAGGGCGGTCCGCTGGAACACATCATTGCAGCCAAGGCAGTGTCGTTCTTTGAAGCGTTGCAGCCCGAGTTCAGGGATTACCAGGTTCAGGTGCGGAAAAACGCACAGGCATTGGCCTCGGCTTTTATCAGGAGAAACTACACACTCGTATCGGGTGGCACAGATAACCATTTGCTGCTGATAGACCTGCGGTCAAAATTTCCTGAACTGACAGGAAAAGAGGCAGAAAATGTGCTGGTCAGGGCAGACATTACCGTGAACAAGAACATGGTGCCTTACGATTCCCGTTCTCCTTTCAAGACCTCAGGAATTCGCGTGGGAACGCCTGCCGTGACCACACGCGGTCTTAAGGAACTGGACATGGAGACCATTGTGGCGCTTGTTGATGAAGTGTTGAGCAACCTGGATGATCAGGCAGTCATTGACCGGGTAAAAAGAAAAGTGAAAGAACTGATGGGCGGGCTCCCCCTGTACGCCTGGTAAATATAATTTTTATGAAAAGAAATACACTGACTATTGCCCTACTGATTGCTGTGGCTTTACTATTATGCGAAACATCAGGAGCACAAGTTCAAAAAAGGGGTTATACTGAAGCAGTCATAGGTACTGATATCAATGACATACTTCCGGACGATATGATATTCATGTATCCGGAATTTCTGAAAGGCAGCGTGCATTTCCTGGACAGGAGCGTAGCCGAGGGAGTGATGAATATCTATTTGCCCGGATTGCAACTTTACTTTATTGACTCCAATAAGGATACGCTGGTGATGAGAAATCAGGACGAGGCCCGGTTGCTCACGATTGGCCATGATACTTACCTGAGACATGACAAAACATGGGTAAGGATCCTGGCTACAAGCGGAACAGCTGCCTTCTGCCTGAAATCAGTTTTGAAAATTCACCAGGATGTGAAAATCGGAGCTTATGGAACAACTGATGTCACATCGTCAATCACCAACGTCGATATGATGTATGGTGTGGAAGGTAATACTGCTATCAGGTTGAAGAGCCTGAGGCATGTCCCGTATACTCTTACCCATTTTGGCTTACTGTATGATGGCAGCAAATTGTTTATTGCCAACGTCCGGAATTTCAAAAGAATGTTTCCCGACAGAAAAGACGATATTGACAAATATATCGCTGAAAACAAGCTGAACCTGAATGACGCAAAGAATGCGTTACAATTATTCAATTTCCTGAATCTGTAGCTGCCTGCGCTCCTGAACAGGTCTTATTCTCCTGGTCTGAGCCGGAATGGTATCCCGTTTTGCCGGAATGTTGTCCTGCTGTGCAGGAGCTGCCGGTATTTCCTTAAGCGGAATGTAAGGATTGACCTTGTTTTCCCTTTCCCTCTGACTGAGTTCCTTCACGGCATCTGTGGTTACACCGGTACGCAGTGTTGAAGGCAAGGCGTGGACAAATGGAAAATATTTAAGGGTATAGGGGAACAAGGGTTCTTTATAAATGATCCCTGGTTCTGAAAAGGTCTCCTCTATAGTACGTGAAGTTATGGAAGTGCGGTCCAGTGGCCTTTCAGCGCCTCTCCAGTCG
This sequence comes from Bacteroidetes bacterium ADurb.Bin013, assembly GCA_002071385.1. Lineage (GTDB taxonomy): Bacteria > Bacteroidota > Bacteroidia > Bacteroidales > UBA932 > DMER64. The sequence continues at coordinate 31,296 of MWFB01000004.1, read as the reverse complement.
AAACCCGATAGCCGCTCCTGTTCTTTGGTCAGGTCATACAGGGGTATCAGATCGCTCTTTACCGATTTTTTATAGGTTATGCGCTGAGCCCGCCTGTCTTTCAGGATGACTTTCATTTCTTCACATTCTTTAATGTTCAGGGAAGTGATGATGCTGTCTTCGGGAATGTAGAAAAGAGCCCTAGTGTTTTTCAGGGCGTCGAACCGGTTGACATCATTATCGCTGATGTGAGCGTACATGAGGTCTGCCTTGATCTGGTGGAAGAACACCTGTTCTTCCTGGGAAATGAGGAATGCGGCGGAAAGAAAATCAACCCGGTAGAGGGAATCCCTGCTGAACCGGAACTGGATGCTGTCTGCACTTAACTGGCTTTCCTCATTCCACAGTACAGGCTTTCCATATTGCCGCACAACTGAATCTATGCTGTTGAATACCAAGGAGTCGCATATAGACTGTATGTCACTTTTGTACACCCTGACATTGTTGTAACCGTATAAAAAGTGCACGTCAGTAGTATTGAACAGACTGTCACCCAAAATCTTTACATCGGCAAGGAGGGTGCTGTCCGCCCGGACCAGGAACACCTGCACATCACGCAGATTTTGCCTGAGGTAATTTACGGCCGCTTCTGCCGTGGGATCCGGGATGGTATCCCTGCCGGACGGCAGGGAGTCCTTTGCAGGCGGGAGGGAGTCCTTTTCGGGCAGGGCAGGGGATCCTGGCAGGTTTACAGAACCGGGCATTGCATGCGAAGAGGAATCGGGAAGTATGATGGAATCAGGGGCAGCTGCCGGTCTCTTCCGTTCAGGAATCTCCTGCCTTTCAAAGGCACGCACACGCTCCAGGGAGTCCATTTTCCCATATGTGGATGTATAGGCGAGCAGGGTGTCGGCACGAAGGAATAGCGAATCCCTGCGGTTCGTTTCACTGTCAATCTCCCAGACGACCAAAACGGGATCTTCCGTTACCCTGACCCAATCCGGTTCTCTCCGGAAATCCAGCCTGTCGCCCAGGATGTGGATCTGCTGGGTCGTGTCCCTGACCTGTACATTATTGCGCAATATGCCGGAATTGCTTCCCTTGTTGTACAGCACATCTTCGGCCCTGATTTCCTGTTCGTCCGAGCGGATGAAGACATCGTCCAGGAAATGGTACAATTCTTCATCTCTGTGATAGGTGCCTTCCCGGGAGGTGAGGAAACCATCGGTATGCCAGGCCTGTACATTTCCCCAGAATTCTGCCAAATTCGAATCGGAATGATAATACAGGGAATCGGCTTTTATCCTGAGTGTGTCGGTGCCCATTTCCACGTGCTCATACAGGCAGAAAAGTTTTTCCTTTGAATAATAATAACCCCTGCGGCTTTCCAGTATGGTTCCTTCGTTGTCGACCACGCTGCCACCATTGAAAAAATAGGCTATGCTATCTTTCGTGTTGAAATTCAGGTATTGAGTACGCAACCGGTTTTCTTCCTTATCTATGAGTTCAACCACACGACCCCGGACTTCTGCCGTGTTGAGGTCCCCCAGGTAATGAATGGTTTCTCCTGTCAGCCGCGTGCCTTCCTGGATGATTTGAATATTTCCCACAGCATCTATTATGTTTTCTGCTGTATTCCAGATAGCTGTGTCACAGAGAATATACGTGTTATTGTGAAGGAAACGGGCAGGACCAGTGATTTTCCGGTAACTGACACCAAAAAGTTCATACATCTCGGCCATCTGGGCACTGATAAGGTGTACTTTGTCTTCCTCTGTCCTTTCCTGTCTTATGGTCAGGACTGTATTGCTCCGGGCTGTGATCAACCCGGCCAAAAAAAGGAAAAGTAGCAGAACCCGGTGTTTTTTCATTATTTGATCCAGCCTTCCCGCTTGAAGGGACAATCCCTGAACAGGGGGTCAATACGGATGTATGTGGTCTGTTGTTTTTCTTTGATGAATCTTTCTACGGCATTCTGGCTTTCCTTCTCTTTAGACATATTCTGAATGATGTAGTAATCATCCTGGAGATTGGCCACATGGGAGGGAACGATCTTGTCCAGACGGATTATCTTATAGATGACATTCCCATCACGTCCTTCATTGTCCCGGCTTTCAAAAGCAAAGGAAATATCGCCTTCCTTCATGTCTTTGAGCACATTATAATCATTTGTCTTGAGCTGGTCTTTGTCAAAGAGCATGGACCCGGAGTTTTCGTCCGACATACGTCCCCCATTAAGACGGGAAGGCGGATCTCCGGAATATTTCATGGCAGCCTTTTCAAATGTGAGACTGTCCGATTTGATGGCTGTGGCAATACTGTCCAGGCGTCCCAGGCATTTCAGCTTGTCTGCAGTAAGCACGTCGGGTTTGAGGAGTATATGGCGTGCATTGAACATATCTCCTTCGCGTTCAATCATCTGGATCAGATGGAATCCGTCAGGGGTTTCCACAATTTGTGATACCTGTCCTTCTTTCAAGACAATGGCTGCATCACCAAAAGCAGGCCAGTACATTTGCTTGGCCGCCATGCCCAGTTCTCCTCCCCGCATGGCCGAATAAGGATCCTGTGAATAGAGTGTGGCCAGTGTGTTGAAACGTTCCCCATTGATAATTCTTTCACGGAACTCGAGAAGACGCTCCTTGACCAGCAGGATGGCTTCCTCTTTGGGCGGGTATAGAACTATCTGGCTGAGCTGGTATTGGGTGGGAATTATGGGCATGCTGTCTTTTGAGGTACGGTCGTAAAAATCCTCGATATCCTTGGGTGTCATGTCGGGGATTTTATCGGTTATGGCATATTGCATGTCACGTGTGAGGCTCTGCTCGCGGAACAGGTCCCGCCATTCCTGTTTCAGTTTGAAAATCGGTTTGTGAAAATAGTCTTCCGTTGCTTTTTCTCCGCCCAGACGTGTCTTGATCTCCTGAAGCCTGTTCTCCAGTTCCAGCTCCACATATTCTTCATTGACTGTCAGGCTGTCTAAGCGGGCTTGATTAAGCATGAGCTTGGATACCAGCATGTTCTCCAATATTTCGCAGCGCAGGTTCTTGTCGGTGATGATTCCCTGCATAATTTGCATCTGCACTTCTTCTTCTATGGCTGAAAGCTGGATCATTTCGTTCCCGACAAGTGCGATAACCTTATCTACCAGGCCGTTGGCGTATTTTTGACCAAATGCGAAAGTCGTTATTGATAGGAAAAAAAGCAGGCTTGAAGCAATTTTATTAATCTTCATTTTTTCTGTAGATTTTTATCATTTGTTTGTTCCAGCCCTCTTTCAACACCTCAACTTCAAGGTCTTCCAGCAATTTCTGTTTTCTTTTAATTATGATGATCTGGCGTATTCTTGCTTCTGTCTGTTCTATGGGTGCAGGTTCACCGGCCGGAACAAAGTCATATACCCTTACAAGGTAGGCATACAGGCTGTCACGCGTATCTATGTATCCGTCTGCTTTCAATGCCTGTATCTTGTCCATGTTGCCAACCGGCAAATCCTGTGCCAATTCCTGACCGGTAAGCCACTTGCCTTCATAATCCGTGTCGATTTCTGCAGAGCTTTCGCACAAACGTCTCAATTGCGTCTGGTCTTCAATGGTGTTGGATCGGTAAATATTGCGCACCATGGGAAGGTAAGGCGAGTGGAGCCTCATTTTTATCAACCTGAGCTTGAGAAGAGGATCGTCCAGCAGGAATAGTTCAAGATTGTCTTGGTAATAGGCCAAGATCTCTTCTTGTTCTATGACCGTGTCGATACGTTCTTCCACGTATTTTTTCTGGTACCTGAAGACCAGCAGGGATTTCCTGTAATCGGCCAATTCCTGGTCCACATCCTTGTCTTCTTTGGATAGATCAGCCTCGGCCTTTTTCAGCAAAAGGTTATCGATGGCCCAAAGGTCAATATAGTGATTGACAAGGTTCAGAGAATCATCAGAAGTGGCGGCGCTTTTCAACAATCCCTCAACCTCGTCAATGTAGAGAATCTCTTTTCCAATCTGGGCCACCCTTTCCGGTTCGTTCCCCAACCATCGTCTGATCTGGTGGCAGGAAGTCAGCGTTGTCAAAAGGAGTAGTATGAGGATCCACTTTTTCATGACCGTTTTTATCTGGAATAATTGGGAGCTTCACGGGTAATAGTCACGTCGTGCGGATGGTTTTCTATGACACCGGCAGATGTGATGCGTACGAATTCTGCTTTTTTCAGTGATGCCAGGTCCGGTGTGCCGCAGTATCCCATTCCGGCACGAAGTCCTCCCGCCAGCTGGTAAAAGACTTCGCTCAATGTTCCCTTGTAGGGAACCTGGGCGACAATGCCTTCGGGGACCAGTTTTTTCACATCTTCCTCGGCATCCTGGAAATAACGGTCTTTGGACCCTTGTTGCATGGCTTCCAGGGATCCCATGCCACGGTAGCTCTTGAATTTTCTTCCGTTCAGGATGATGGTCTCACCCGGAGACTCTTCCACTCCGGCGAAAAGCGATCCGGCCATAACGGTATCGGCCCCTGCCGCCAAAGCCTTGACCATATCCCCCGAATACCGCACGCCGCCGTCGGCAATTACAGGAACACCCTTGTCCTTAAGCACGCTATAAGCTCCCATGATTGCCGATAATTGCGGAACTCCTACACCTGCAACCACGCGTGTGGTACAGATAGAACCGGGGCCAATGCCAACCTTGACAGCATCTGCCCCGCATTCGGCAAGGGCGAGTGCGCCGGTAGCAGTGGCCACATTACCGGCTACAATATCAAGGTGAGGAAATGCTTTTTTTGCTTTACGCAACGTTTCCAGAACGCTGATTGAATGACCGTGCGCTGTGTCAATGACTACCGCATCAATATCTACTGACAGGAGTTTTTCTATGTGTTCCAGGGTATTGGCCCGTACTCCAACAGCTGCTGCCGTACGAAGCCGTCCTTTGCTGTCTTTGGTTGCCCTGGGATTATCCTTGATTTTTCTTATATCCCTGAATGTCAGCAGTCCTATAAGTTTATAATTCTCGTCTACTACCGGTAGTTTCTCAATCTTGTACTTCTTGAGCAATTCTGTGGCAGTGCTCAGATCGGCCCCGTTACGGATGGTAATCAGGTTTTCCTTTGTCATGACTTCTGTGATGGGAGTGGAGTCATTGTTCACAAAACGGAGGTCACGATTGGTCACTATGCCAATAAGCCTATGCTTACTGTCAACCACCGGTATTCCTCCAATGCTGTTCTCGGCCATCAGCCGGAGTGCATCACCTACGGTAGCTTCCGGTCCTATGACAATGGGATCATAGATCATCCCGCTCTCGGATCGCTTTACTTTCCTCACATGTTCCATTTGTTGTTCAATGGTCATGTTCTTATGGATCACCCCCAGGCCGCCTTCACGCGCGATGGCTATGGCAAGGGTGGCATCTGTCACAGTATCCATCGCAGATGACACTATAGGGGTACTGAGTATGATATTCCTTGAAAAACGTGTAGTCAGGTCCACTTCCCGGGGAAGAACAGCAGAGGCGGCAGGCAGGAGCAGCACATCGTCAAAGGTGAGCCCTTCATAGAGTATCCGATCACTTATTGATTTCATGGCCTAAGATTTTATCCTGCAAAGATAAAGAAAACGACTGATTATGTATTATCTTTGTAACCATGAAGAAATGGAAGATCGGCTTACTTGCCCGGGTTGCCATAGCCATCATACTCGGAATTCTGTCGGGATTGTTCTTCCCAACCTGGGCGTTACGGATCTTTTTGACATTCAACGGTCTTTTTAGCAACTTCCTTGATTTTATTGTCCCGCTCATTATAGTGGGCCTCATTGCCCCGGGAATCGCAGAATTGGGAAAGGGTGCCGGTAAAATGCTGGGCACAACCATGGCACTGGCGTACGGTTCCACTGTATTGACCGGTTTTTTTACCTTATTAGCCTGTAAATTGGTATATCCAATCTTGCTGGATGGAGCAGAAACTGCCATGACCATGGCATCTCCGGCAGAAAACGGATTGTCTGCCGGAGAGCAGCTTGTACCGTATTTCACCCTGGATTTTTCCCCCCTGTTTGGAGTGATGCCGGCACTGGTTCTTGCCTTTGTACTGGGTCTGGGACTGACCATCATCAACAACGGGGATGTCCTGAAACAGGCACTCCTGGGATTCCGTGAAATTGTGAACAAGACCATATCAGGGGTGATTATTCCCTTATTGCCTCTCTTTATTTTCGGCATTTTTATGAAAATGGCAGCCGAAGGCCATGTCGTCCAGGTAATGGGAGTGTTCGTTAAGATTGTAATATTGATTTTCATCCTGACCGTTATCCTCCTGGTGTTTCAATTTTCGGTTGCCGGCCTGGTAGCAAGAAGAAATCCTTTTACCATGCTGCGCACCATGCTTACCGCCTACGTGACGGCACTGGGGACGCAGTCCTCTGCGGCAACCATTCCGGTGACATTGCGCCAGACCATCAGTTTAGGCATAGATCCGCGCATAGCAGGATCTGTCATCCCGTTGTGTGCAACGGTGCACCTGTCCGGGAGCATGCTAAAGATAACCGCCTGTGCCCTGGCGGTCATGATTATGATGAACATACCGGTTGACCCGGCTGTCTTTGTGGGATTTATTTTCCTGCTGGCTATTACGATGATAGCAGCACCCGGTGTTCCCGGGGGGGCCATCATGGCTGCTATAGGGGTACTTCAGTCTGTTCTGGGTTTTGACCCCGAGGCAACAGGATTGATGATATCACTGTATATTGCGATGGATAGTTTTGGAACGGCGTGCAATGTAACCGGTGACGGGGCCATTGCCGTCATAGTGGATAAGATGTATGCGTAGGGTAAGTGTCTTTTGCGGCTCCCATACGGGGAACGACCCGGGAATAATACAGCAGGCAGAACTCCTGGGGTCCATCCTGGCAGAGCAAGGAATCGAACTTGTTTACGGGGGAACAAACATTGGCATCATGGGCGTTCTGGCCAACAGTGTACTGGCCTGTGGGGGCAGCGTCGAGGGGGTGATGCCTTCGCTGATCGAAGAAAAACGCATAGCCCATCATCACCTGACCCGGATGGTATTGGTTTCAACACTGGAGGAACGCAAGAAAAAGCTCATAGAAGACTGCGATGCCATAGTGGTTTTTCCCGGGAGTTACGGAACGTTGGATGAATTGTTCTCGGCTTTGGTCCTGAAGCAGCTGGGAAAAATCGACAAGCCCATTGTGATGCTCAATTTTCGCGGCTATTATGATCCTTTGCTGGCCCAGCTGGATCATATGGTAAAAGCGGGATTCATGCCGGAGCGTTTTCGTTCAAACCTGCAGGCGGTTGAGGATTGCCATCAGTTGCACTTTCTGTGGGATTGACGTACAGGGCGCCCTGGAAGGTATTGCGTTCTTCCAGCCTTTTTTCAAGGAGACGCAGGATTTCCACATTGCGGATCAGTCCCCAGGGATTGGAATGCACAAAACGGGGCGGCACTTCTCCGGCCACACGTTCAATGAATATATCGGGGCGCAGCCTTTCCAGAAAATCTATGATAAAGTCCAGGTACTGATGGAGTGAAAAAGTGACAAAGTCTCCGGGTTTTTCCGCAAATTCCTTTTCCATGGGAGTTCCTTTCACAATTTGCAACTGGTGGAGTTTGAGGCTTGTCAGAGGCAACCGGCTAAGGATTCCGGCTTCCGAAAGCATCTCTTCCCTGCTTTCTCCCGGTAACCCGAATATCATATGAACACAGGTGTGAATCCCCAGGGCAGCGGTGTCACGGATTGCAGCGGCAGATTGTTCCCAGGTGTGGCAACGGTTGATGCGCTGCAGTGTCCTGTTATAGCAGGATTCTACGCCGTATTCCAGAATAACGATTTTTTCAAGTGACAGGTCCCTGAAATACTTCAGCTTTCGTGCATCAATACAATCGGGACGGGTAGCCACCACAATTCCGCTGATGCGGGGATCTTCCAGGGCAGGCTTGTATATCCTGCGCAGGTCCTCCAATGGGGCATGTGTGTTGGAATAAGGCTGGAAATAAGCAAGATAACCTCCCGCTTTACAGTAGCGCACACGATGGAATTCAATGCCCTCATCTATCTGCAGGGTCAGGCTTTTATCCGGTGTGCTGTAGCCGGGATGAAAAGCCCGGTTGTCGCAATAGGTACAACCTCCTGTACCTGTGGTACCGTCACGGTTGGGACAGGAAAAACCGGCATCAACGACTACTTTCTGAAGGCGGGTTCCGTACCGGCTTATGAAATAACCCGTAAAGGATTTGTAACGTTGCATCATGCAAAGGTAACAAGTATGCCTTGTCAAATCAAAGATTTGCCGTAAATTTGTAAGATATGAAAAAGCAATTCTATTATCTTGTCGCAATTTCAGCTGCTCTGGCCGTACTCGCCGGATGCACGAAAACAAGGACCTTGGAAAAACTTTCCAACATTTCCGACAATGTGAAAACTGCTTTCACTCCGGACAGGCGCGATAATGTTTATGAGATCGTGTTCGTAAAACTACAGGGTTCAAAAACTTATGTTATGAAAGGCTCTACCACCGAACCCGGCGTGGTACCCGCCCTGGTTGCTGCCGCTGCATCACAAGGAATAGAGCTTACAGACAGCATTGTCTTGTTGCCCGATCCTGCCCTGGAAGGCCGTATATATGGTGTTACCAGCCTGTCAGTGGCCAACCTGCGCTATGAACCACGCTATTCATCCGAGTCAGCCACGCAGACACTCATGGGAATGCCCTTGCGCATTCTGGACAAGAAAGGAAGCTGGACCAGGGTCAGGACACCGGAAGGTTATATAGCCTGGGTTTCTTCGTCCAGCCTGCAGGAGATGGATGAACAAACATACGGTCAATGGATGAAAGCACCCAAAGTCATTGTAAATAAACATTATACCTTATTCAGGGAGAAGCCTCTTCCGGGAGCACCTGTGGTGTCTGACGGGGTGTGGGGCAATATTGTGGAGCTGGAAGGGCAAACACCTTTGTTTTATAAGGTAAGGCTACCGGATGGAAAACAGGCATACCTGCCACGCTATGATGCAGAACCCTTTGAGGCATGGGCCAGATCGGGAAATCCCCTGCCGGAAGATATCATTGCAACGGCCATGCAGTTTGTGGGCTTCCCTTATCTTTGGGCCGGAACTTCCATCAAGGCAATGGATTGCAGCGGTCTTGTAAAAACCGCATTTTACCTGAACGGGATTGTCCTGTTGCGGGATGCATCGCAGCAGGCACGCATGGGAGAACAGGTTGACATAAGCGAAGGCTGGCAACGACTGACCATGGGTGACCTGATATTTTTCGGGAGGAAAGCCACGGAGGACAGGAAGGAAAGCATTACCCACGTAGGAATATATATTGGAGACGGCCGTTTTATTCATTCAGCCGGGAGGGTCAGGATCAACTCGCTGGATCCTGCCAGTGACATTTATTATGAAGGTTCAGACAGGTTGCTGAGGGCAGCCAGGATCCTGAATCATATTGATGACGGAACCCAAGTGGTTTCTGTCAGGGAACATCCCTGGTACGGGATCAAGACTCAATAATGTACCATAACCTTGACTAAACAATGAATTCAACAAGGCGCGATTTTCTGAAAACATCCATGGCCATGGCCGCAGCGGCTGCTCTTGCCAGCCCCTCCAGACTGTTTGCCGGAAATGCAAAAAAGACACTCCAATCAAAAAAAGCCGCCTCATCGGATAAGATGGTACTTACCTTCGAGCCTTTCGAGGCAAGAATGAAACATGTTTTTACCATTTCGGGTTCCTCCCGTTCCACTACGCCCATAGTCCTGACCAGGATCACGTACCAGGGACATGTGGGCTACGGGGAAGCCTCTATGCCGCCCTATCTGGGAGAAAGTACCGCGTCTGTGATGGAATTTCTCAGTCGAGTAGATCTGAGCCGTTTCAGTTCACCTTTCCAGTTGGAAGAGATATTGACCTATGTGGACAATATAACGACCAACAATACTGCAGCCAAGTGTGCTGTGGACATTGCCCTGCACGATTTGTGCGGAAAACTTATGGGACAGCCCTGGTGGAAGATCTGGGGATGGAGCAACAAAAACCTTCCCAGCACCTGCGTAACAGTGGGACTGGCCTATGCGCCGGATGGAAGCATTGACAGGGAAGAGGTGCGCAAAAAGACACTGGAAACCCTTGATTACAACCTGATCAAGGTAAAACTCGGCAACACGGAAGAAAATGATAAAACCATGATAAACACCATCAGAGAGGTAACCGACCTTCCTATTGTGGTGGATGCCAACCAGGGATGGAAAGAGAAAGGATATGCCCTTTCCATGATGGAATGGCTGGCTGCCCGCGGTGTGGAAATGGTTGAACAACCCATGCCCAAGCTCCTGCTGGATGAAGCGGCCTGGCTGCGTGACCGGAGTCCCCTTCCCATTATGGCAGATGAAGCCTGCCAACGACTGTCCGATGTACGAAAACTTTACGGTGCCTACGACGGGATCAATATCAAACTGATGAAATGCACCGGCATGCGTGAAGCCCGGGAGATGATAACCCTTGCCAAAGCCCTCAATATGCGAATCATGATGGGCTGCATGACAGAAACCTCTGTAGCCATATCGGCAGCTGCTCAATTCGCAAGTCAGCTGGAATGGGCAGATCTGGATGGAAACTGGTTGATTGCCAACGATATCTTCACCGGAATGAAAGTCGTGGACGGGTACATAACCCTGGAAGATAAACCCGGGATAGGGGTTGAACCATTATAAACAATACATACCAAAGCATATGCCTGAAAATTTAAGAACACTTAAAAAAGATTTTGACTATTTGATAGATGAGGTGATCTCGGATTGCTGTACGTTCGTCTATGTCAATCCCGATAAAAAAGAGGCAGAGGCCATGGACGTTATAAACGAGGCCATTGCGCTCAGGGATGAGATGTTTGAACGACTGAACAAGATACGCGAGAAACCGGCAAAACCCCATATCAAAGCGTTGAAGGAAGAATTTCTGACCAGGATAGATGCCTTATTTGAAAAAATAAGTGAATTGGCAAAATAACCCGCCCGGGAGTCTTTTGTCAGGGCGCATATTGATCCTGGACGGAGCAATGGGGACAATGATCCAGCGTTTTGCTCCGTCTTTTCCCCCCGGAAACGATGGGAACAACGATATCCTTACCCTGACACAGCCGGAGCTCATATTGTCCATTCACAGGGAATACGTACAGGCCGGCGCCGATATCATCACCACCAATACATTCAACGCAAATGCCATATCCCAGCAGGATTACGGCATGCAGGACCAGGTTTACACAATGAACTTTCAGGCCGCACGCCTGGCAAGAGAAAGTGATGCACGGTTTGTTGCCGGATCCCTGGGCCCGACGAACAAATCGGCCTCCATATCACCCGATATGAACAGGCCCGGGGTGCGTGCCACGGATTTTGCCACCCTGGTAGGAGCTTACCGTGAACAGGCCCGAGGCCTTAAAGAGGGCGGTGTCGACCTCTTCCTGGTAGAAACCGTTTTTGATGCACTCAATGCAAAGGCGGCCCTTTTTGCCCTGTCCGAAGAAGCTCCGGGGATGCCTGTAATGCTTTCTGCAACCATAGCAGACAACTCGGGGCGCATCCTGTCCGGCCAGACTTTGGAAGCGTTCCTTGTTTCCACGGCTCATGCCGGATTGTTCAGCGTTGGACTGAATTGTTCTTTTGGCCCGGATAAAATGCTTCCCTATGTTCGCATACTGTCCAGATTCGCTCCAGGTTTCACCAGCGCACACCCCAATGCCGGATTGCCGGATATGTTCGGCAAATACACCCTTTCTCCTGAAGCTATGGCGCAGCAGGTAAAGCCTTATGTTGAAGAAGGGCTGGTCAATATCATAGGAGGATGTTGCGGCACTACACCGGACCATATTGAAGCACTGGCCGGGATGGTCCGGAAGAACCAGGCCCCGTTGAGAAGAGTGCCGGTCAGGGTAGAAGAAGGCCAGCCGCAAAGGATTACCCTGAGCGGTCTTGAGATGCTCACAGTAAGGGAAGAGCCTGCATTCCTGATAGCCGGAGAACGTACAAACGTGTCTGGAAGCCGGAAGTTCGCCCGGTTGATAAGAGAAAAGCAATACGACCAGGCATTGGAAATAGCGCGGGGAATGGTCCGGGACGGGGCACATATACTGGATGTCAATACGGATGATCCCATGTTGGATGCACCCACAGCCATGAGGGAATTCCTTTTCATGCTGGGCTCCGATCCGGAAGTGGCCAGGGTGCCGCTTATGCTGGATTCTTCCCGATGGGAAGTGCTGCTTGCGGGCCTGCAGTGTGTTCAGGGCAAATCCATTGTGAATTCGATCAGTCTGAAAGAAGGGCCAGAAGCATTTTTGCGAAAGGCAAAACTGATAAAACAATATGGGGCGGTTCCGCTTGTCATGGCTTTTGATGAGCAGGGGCAGGCATCCACCCGGGAACGCCGCATAGAAATATGTACCCGGGCCTTTCGTTTTCTTGTGGACCAGGCCGGTTTTGAGCCCCATGATATTATTCTGGATCCCAACGTGCTGGCGGTGGGCACAGGGATGGAGGAACACCGGCATTTTGCCGTGGATTTCATAGATACAGTCCGTTATCTGAAACAAAACCTGCAAGGAGCCCTGGTCATTGCCGGGGTAAGCAACCTTTCTTTTGCGTTCCGAGGAAACGAAACCATCCGGGAAGCCATGCATGCTGTTTTTCTCTATCATGCCATAGCGGCAGGACTGGATATGGCCATTGTCAAACCCGGAGCACAGCCCATATATTCTGAAATTCCGGAACCTTTGCGCCGGGCTGTGGAAGATGTGATCCTGGACACAGATGCAGGGGCCACATCCCGGCTCATAGAAATGGCAGCAACCATCAACGGTCCGGGACAACAGGAAGCCGGGACCGTGACCCGCGAAGCCTGGCGGGACCTGGATGCTGAGGAACGCCTGCACCATGCACTGGCACACGGGATAGAAGAATACCTTGAAGAAGACCTGGAAGCCCTGTGCACCACCCCGGCCATTGATATTGTGGAACATACCCTGATGGAAGGCATGAAACGGGTAGGCAAACTTTTTGGAGAGGGAAAAATGTTCCTTCCCCAGGTTGTCAGAACAGCTCGGACCATGAAAAGGGCAGTATCCATATTACAACCCCGCATAGAGGCGGAAAAGAACAGCAAGACTTCGGGGAATGCAGCAACGGAAACTGTGAAAGGCATCATTGCCACAGTCAGGGGCGATGTGCATGATATTGGGAAAAACCTGGTGATCCTGGTAATGGAATGTAACAATTACAAGGTGAGCGACCTGGGGGTCATGGTGCCCGCACACAAGATAGTGGAAGCAGCCATACGTGAGCAGGCTGCCTTTGTAGGATTGAGCGCCCTGATCACTCCCTCGCTGGACGAAATGGTTGATGTGGCAGGTGCCATGGAAAAGGCAGGACTGACAACACCCCTGCTCATTGGAGGAGCCACGACTTCATCCCTGTTCACCTCCCTGAGGATCGCGCCGCTTTACAGCGGACCGGTCATCCATTGCCCCGATGCCGCCGGTGTGGTGCCGGTCCTGGCCGCTTGTACCTCAAAAGATCCCGTGGAACGCGAACGTTATTTTACAGATTTGCGCGCTTCCCAGAAAAGGATGAGGGATGCCTACGGCATGGCCGCAGCCAGGAAGGAATACCTGTCCCCCGCCGAGGCTCGTGCCAACAAATGGGTCCCTTCTCTCTCCCTGGCAGGGCAGGAATCCTGTCCATGTTGCGGGCAGCACCGGGTGCCTGATGATTTTGTTCCTCCTTTCATGGGAGTACAGCATGTTGAGATTCCCTTTGCAAAACTCCGCAAGCATTTGGACTGGGATACTTTCCTGCACATATGGGAGGTTCGTGAAAGCAGGGAACAGGGAAAGATTGCCGTGGAAGATGCCGTCCGTCTGCTGGATGATCTGATTGGCGGACATTACGGGGACATTGCAAAGGTCCGGGCAGCCGCCGGATTCTGGCCTGCCGTATCCACTCCGGATGATCATATCTTGTTTTTTGCAGGGGATTCCTCCCTGCATATCGTCCTGGATTTACCCATGGAGCGTGACCTGTTGCGCCATGCGGACGGATCGCCGAATACAAGCCTTGCCGATTTCATTGCTGCCGCGGATCCCGCACACACTCCGGATCATGCCGGCTTGTTCCTGCTGACTGCCTCCTCCCCGCAGCTGGAAAAACTTGCGGAAAGCATGCAAAAGCGCGGAGATGTCTACAATGCGCTTATTTTGAGAACATTGCTGGACCTGCTGGCAGAAGCTGCCAGCGAAGCCCTGCACAGGGAGCTTATGGTTTTTTCCTGCGGTGCACCTCGCGGGATTCGTCCGGCCTTTGGTTATCCTTCCTGTCCCGACCACACCCTCAAGCAAAGCGTTGTGACCATGCTGCAACCTGCGGATGAACTGGGCATTGCCCTTACATCGTCCTGCATGCTGCAACCCGCCGCATCCGTTTGCGGCATGTACATCAGCCACCCGCAGGCTCATTATATCACTGTACACAAGGATCCGGGCCTATGAAGCTGACCGATATATTCAAGGTTTCCGAGAAAACTTTTTCCTTTGAGTTCTATCCTCCCAGGGATGAAATCGCAGCCGTTGATTTTGGATTGAACATCGGACAGCTTATCAAGCTGAGTCCTTCCTTTGTTTCTGTTACATACGGAGCCGGAGGCTCCACACAGTCCCGTACCTTTGACCTGGTCGATTACTTGAAAAACAGGGTAGGACTCAATACCGTGGCGCATTATACATGTGTGGGCAGCACAAGGTCAAGGACACTGGAAGACCTGAAGACGCTGCGCAAGCTTGGACTGCAGAATTTCATGCTGTTGCGGGGGGATCCGGAAGTGGGTTCCAAGTATGGTTTCATCCCCTGTTACGACGGTTTTGCCAATGCGACGGAACTCATCACTTTTGCCCGCGAGTTCATTGATGATTGCTGTATAGGAGGAGGAGCCTATCCTGAAGTCCATCCCGAATCACCCAGTGCAGAAATAGATATGAGGAACCTCAAAAAGAAAGTCGATGCCGGGTGCGATTTCCTGATAACCCAGTTTTTCTTCGACAATAAACGGTATTTTGATTTCGTTTCCCGGGCACGCAAGGCAGGGATCAAGTGCCGGATCATTCCCGGGATCATTCCCCTGACCAAATATTCTCAGCTGGAGCGTTTTGTTAACCTTTCGCGTGCCTCGGTGCCACCTGCTTTCCTGGAGCAACTGGAAAGCAACCGCTACAATCCGGAAGCCGTTTACAAAGCCGGAATGGACTTTGCCATCCGCCAATGCCGGGACCTGCTCATGCTGGGTGCCCCCGGTC
This sequence comes from Bacteroidetes bacterium ADurb.Bin013, assembly GCA_002071385.1. Taxonomy (GTDB): domain Bacteria; phylum Bacteroidota; class Bacteroidia; order Bacteroidales; family UBA932; genus DMER64. Next base: position 15,961 of record MWFB01000004.1, on the reverse strand, counting down.
TTCATTTCTATACACTCAATAAGTCAAGGGCAACCGTAGAGATCTATCAGACTCTCATGGTCAGGTAATAGTGCCAGAGCACCACTCCAATGGCCACGGATACATTCAGCGAGTGCTTGGTGCCATGCTGGGGAATTTCCAGACATCCGTCACAGGCATCCACAACCTCCTGTTTGACTCCGCGCACCTCATTCCCGAATACCAGCGCCGTTTTCTGATGTTTTCCAGGACTGAAAGCCGCCAGGTTTCCCGCCCCTTCGGCCTGTTCCACGGCCAGTACGGCATATCCCTGCTCCTGCAGCCGGCGGACGGCATCCAGGGTGTTTTCAACGTATGTCCACTCCATGGTGTTTTCGGCCCCAAGGGCCGATTTATGGATCTCTGCGGAGGGCGGACAGGCGGTTATCCCGCACAAAAAGACATGTTCCAGGGCGAATGCGTCGGCAGTGCGGAAAGCCGAGCCAATATTATGCTGGCTCCGGACGTTGTCCAAAACCAGCACTACGGGCATCCTGGGGCTGTTGCGGAACTCACCGGGGGATAAACGACGGAGTTCCCTGTTTGGAATTTTTCTCGGCATATGGCAAATGTACAGGATTTTAGTGTAAATTTGTACTATGCCAACCATGTATGTCATAAGCGGCTGCAACGGATCAGGTAAAACAACCGCTTCCTATACCATTTTATCTGAATTGCTTCAGTGCAGGGCTTTTGTGAATTCAGACGAAATTGCCAGGGGTATTTCTCCTTTTGACCTTTCAAATGCCGCCATAGATGCGGGAAGGGTGATGCTCAAAAGGGTCAGGGAATTGTCGGAATCCAAGGAGGATTTTGCCATAGAGACAACCCTGGCTGTACGTTCTTTTGCCAGTCTGATAGAAAAAACAAAGAAAAAGGGATACGACGTGATGCTGGTTTATTTCTGGCTCAAAAGCCCCGACCTGGCGGTGAAACGTGTACAAAGCCGGGTGATGGCCGGGGGGCACACCATCCCCGAAAACGTTATACGCCGCAGGTACTGGTCCGGCATCCAGAACCTGTTCAACATATATATACCCCTGAGTGACAGGTGGTTGCTTATAAACAACTCGGATACTCCTTCCTCCCTGATAGCCGAAGGACACGGGCACAGGGAAATCAAAATCTTCAATCCGGAAGATTACCAGACGCTTAAAAAATTATCGCAAAACCCCCTCCCGGGCTCAGGTAAACCTTGATCTCATCCTTGGAGGTAACTTCCCGCTCTTCTATCCTGTAATCTGTTGCATGCCGGTGTGCGTTCACACCGTCCCTGAAGATTTTCGCCCGGTAGGTGCGTCCCGGTTCCAGAAAGGATAAATCCAGGGTGATGGTGCGTGGCGTCCAGTCTGTGAGGCCTCCCACAAACCATTGAGAGTCCTTTCTGCGTGCAGATACTATGTATTTTCCCAGTTCTCCCTGCAGGATGCGTGTTTCATCCCATGCAACGGGAATGCAGGTGATGAAACTGGTCGTTTCCTGTTCTTTCATATATGTGGAAGGGTTGTCACATAACATGACCAGGGGATTGTCAAAGACAATGTAGGTGGCTACCTGCCTGGCCCGTGTACCGGCAGCCATGGGGTTGTTGTATACCGGATGGAAATCCTGGCGTGTTGCATTGCGCATCGCCCCCTGGGTGTAGTCGACGGGTCCGGCCATCATTCTTATGTAAGGGAAAGTGACTTCGTGAGGGACCATGTCTTCACGGCTCCACTTGGATTGTTCCAGTCCGAAGATGCCTTCAAAATTGACCACGTTCGGATAGGTGCGGTTGAATCCCGTGGGCTTGTACATGCCATGGAAGTCAATCAGCATCTTGTGCCTGGCGGCTGTTTCTGCAATCCGGTACAACATTTCCACTACAGGCTGGTCATCCCTGTCCATGAAGTCGACCTTGAATCCCTTGAAACCCATTCGGGAATAGAAGCTGCAGGCTTCTTCCAGCTTTTCATCCAGAACGTAGGCTACACACCAGAGTATCAGGCCAACGTTCTTTTTTTCGGCGTATGTAACCAGTTCCTGCAGGTCAATCTGCGGGACCACCTGCATGATGTTCCGACCTGCGGGAGGCGACCATCCCTCGTCCAGCACCACGTATTCAATGCCGTTGGCGGCAGCAAAGTCAATGTAATATTTGTAGGTTTCCGTGTTGATCCCTACCGGGAAATCCACCCCGGTGACACCCCAGTTATTCCACCAATCCCAGGCTACCTTGCCTGGTTTGATCCAATCTGTGGCGCCTGTCCTGTTGGGAGCACCCAGCGCATAGACCAGGTCGTTGACAGGCAATTCGGTGTCTTTTTCAGCTATAGCCATGATGCGCCATGGAAAAGAACGTGTTCCCGGGGTGCGTGCTATCACCCGGGAATAATCCGTGGGGATTACCTGTCCGCGTACCGGCTCGGTCCTGGTTGCGGAAGGGATGGGTGCGAATACGCCGCGGTATTCAAAACCACGGCTGGTCTTTTCTCCCCGCAGGAACATGCCGGGATAAGACTCCAGGTCAGATTCTGTAAGAACCATCTTTATGCCGTCGTCCAGGCAGACCAGAAGCGGCAGGAAGGCCAGGCTATCAGGATTAAAACCGCTGACAGGGGTAACTGTGTATATGTTTTCGAATGAATTATTAAAAGGGCTTTCCACTCCCCGGCTGTAAGGAACGTAACAGGTGTAATCTTTTTCGAACACAAATCCGGCCGATTCGTTCACTATGTGCAGGGAATCCCTTCCAGTGGTATAGAATTGGTAAGCAGCTCCCTGGTCATACAGGCGGAAACGAATCCCGAATCCTTCACGAAAACTGATATCCAACTGGTTATACACTGCTATTATTTCTGATTTCCTGTACAGCGGGGACGGGATGATTTCCCGTACATTGGTTGTTTTGGCCCTGGAAAGCCTGGCATTTGGCCCCAGGATTGTTCCGTCTTCCAGGCTGAGTGAAAGGGCGGGGGATGAGACAAGGACCTGGTCTCCCCGCAGCAGGCAAAAAGAGATGTTGGGCTCTGTTACCGCCTGAAGTTCCAGTTTCCCGTCCGGAGACGAAATGGAGTGGACTTTAACTTTTGCTTGCAGGATGGTGCCCGTCACGCAGGTGAGGAATGTGAATACTGCCAAGGTCAGCATCCCTGTAGCCGGTTTGGTTTTCATATCAGTAATTGTTTTTGGTTTCGGAAATGGTAAATGTAAAGGCATAGTTGCCATAAGGCAGCATGTACACCGGGCGGGGGAGTGCCCCCCAAGTGTTGACGCACCCCAGCCCCATCTGGCGAAGGTCAATGCAGCATTGCGTGAAATTTTCCTCCTTCAGGTCATGGGAATGGAGGTTGCGCTTGGCCGGACCGGAATCTAGGCTTTCTATGGAATAATGAAGCGCCGATGCGGAAAACAGCGAGTCTGAATCTACACGGATACCGGACCCTGTATGGTCCAGCAGTTCCCACCACCGGAGGCCTGTCCGTGTTCCGTTTTCCTGAGGACGTATATACGGATAGAACTGCTCAGAGACACTCTGCCTGTAAAGGCCTGTAAAAGCAGCGGCCGACCTGTCGGGATAATTTTCACCGGGTCCCCTGCCATAATAAATAAGGCGGTTGTATTTTTTTGGAGTGTTGAACCTGACCCCGAAGCGGAACATCGGGGGAATTTTCCCGGCTTCTTCAGCAGTTGCCAGCGCTTCCAGTTCCTGCGTGACCTGCAGCCCGCCCTGTGGCGCCGTGCGGTACGTCATGGTCAGCCTAGACTTGAGCTGAGGCAGGTCATATACAGCGGTAATGGCATCATCCGTTGTTTCAAACCCCTTGAATTCCATGACCGGATCACGCCACGCGACGTATTTTAACTGAAGCAATGCGCCAAAATCGTTATCGGTCGGGGCACGCCAGAAATTGGGGGTTATCCGTGAATTTTCATCCAGTATGCTGATGCCACTGAATGAAAGATGGGACACAAAACCATCGCGACGGCTGAATTCCACGCGCATGTTCCCGGAGCGGGCGATAAGCCAGTTTCTGTCGTTATGCTCCATGGTGAAGGACTGTACCTCCTGTCCTTCCTCCGGCCGCTTTGCCGGTTCCGGCGAGTGAACAGGGAGCTGGGCTCTTGCCAGCACAATGCCCGCCGGGAGAAGGGCCTCGGCCTGAAGGGTGGAAAAGTAAACGTTCAGGAACACCTCCTGGTCAGAGTACGATGAAAGGAAGGTCTTCCTGTAGCCCAGATCCACCACGCTTGTTTCTCCCGGAGGTGTTTTCAGGTCATCTGCATAACCTTTCTTCACGGCAACCCCGTTGGCCACCAGCTCCCATTCCAGGGAAAGGTGTGAGAGGTCCCGGAAAAAGTATTCGTTCATCACACCAATCCTGCCATTGGCCACATCCACATCCTGCACCCATACGTTCTGGTAATGGTATCCCACTTCATAAGCGTGTGGATTGGGAACACGGGCAGGGCTGAACAGCCCGTTGTTGTTGAAATTCTGATCCGAGGCATCGTAAGGATTGAAATCGCCCCCGTAGGCATACACATAGTGTCCTTCCTTCCGATCCAGGAAAAGAGCCTGGTCTACAAAATCCCATATGAATCCTCCCTGGTATTGGGGGTACTTGCGTATGATCTCCCAGTAATAATCGAAACCTCCCATGGAATTACCCATGGCGTGAGCATATTCACATTGTATCAGGGGCCTTTGGGGATTGTTTTCCAGGTAACGGATACAGCTTTCGTAGCCCATGTACATGGGGGCGAAAATATCTGATATCTCGGGACGGGTGGCCCGTTCGTACTGGATGGGCCTTTTTTGAATATCCGCCTTTCGCAACAGGTCATAACCCATGGTGAAATTTTCCCCGTCTCCGGCCTCGTTGCCCATGGACCAGATGATCACGCTGGTGTGGTTCTTGTCCCTCAGGTACATCCTTTCCATGCGCTCTGCATGAGCCCTTTGGTAATCGGTGCGGGCGGCCAGAGTCCTTTCCCCGTAACCCATGCCGTGCGATTCTATATTTGCCTCATCCACCACGTAGATCCCGTACTGATCACACAACCTGTACCATAGGGGTGAATTGGGGTAATGACTGGTCCTTACGGCATTGATGTTGAATCTTTTCATCAGTGCAATATCCTGAATCATGCGTTCTTCAGACACCACATAACCAGTTGCGGGATCCATCTCGTGCCGGTTCACCCCTTTGATGAGTATGGGTTTTCCGTTGACCAGCAATTGGGCGTTTTTAATCTCAACGCTCCGGAAGCCCACCTTCCATGGAATGAATTCTGTCTCCTTGCCGGTTTCCGTGTCGTCAAGCGACAGGAGCAGGGTGTAGAGATGCGGCAGTTCTGCCGACCAGTTTTTTGTGTTTTTTACAGTGAATGAGCCTGTATAGGTATTGCTTTCACCTGATGACAAAGTTTTTTGTCCCAGGCTGACACCCTGCGGGTCAATAAGCTCGGCGCGTACACGTGTCCCGGCAGACGGACTGTTCAAGGTCACGGACATTCCCAGGGTGCCGTTTCTGTAATTGTCATCCAGTACAGGATGTAATATGAAATCATGCATGTGTGTCTTTTCACGTGCATAGAGAAATACTTCGCGACCCATCCCGCTCAGTCGCCAGAAATCCTGGTCCTCCAGGTATGTCCCGTCACACCAGCGGTTCACTTTCAGGGCTATGAGGTTATCTCCCGGGCGGAGGAAAGGAGTGATGTCAAATTCGGCTTCCAGTTTGCTATCTTCAGAATACCCGGCAAACATCCCGTTGACCCACAGGCTCATGTTGGAAGTGACCGACCCGAAATGAATAAAAACCTGCCGGCCGTTCCATTCCTCAGGCAGAGAGAAGTTGTGGCGGTAATACCCTGTATGATTATTTTCCAGGGGAACAACAGGGGGAGCCGACCGGTACTGGTTGTACCATGCGTAATTAAAGTTCAGGTAAAGAGGGTGGCCGTATCCGTTCAATTCCCACAGACCGGGGACAGGAATAATCTCCCAGGACCTGTCATCGTAACATGACTGCTCAAACCCGGTGTAACCCCCGTTGGCATCATGAGTCCATGCAAATTTCCACAAACCGTTCAGGTCCTTGAAGTATCGGGAGGATTCCCTTTTGCCGTCAAGGGCCAGGGAGCGTGACTCATAGGCATGATAGGAAGTACGCATGGGTACTCGGTTGATCTGGTTCACTTCAGGATCCTGCCAGACTTCCCCGGCTTTATACAAAGGATAATCAGTGGTAATGAAATCCACGCCGGATTGGATGAAATAATGAAAATCCTCGGGCCGGTTAACCGTCCAGACGTTCACGTCAAGACCCAGTTCCCGCGCCCGCGGAATCCACTGCGGATGAGCCTTCAGCACCCTCATGTTATAGTCCAGTCCGGTGTATCCCTTTTCCTTGAGCTGGTCGGGAGACAAGTTGCCGCCCAGGTAAGCCACCCGGGCTTCCGGATCCGAATGGATCAGTGTTTCGCAGATGTGGAAAGAAAAACTGATGTATTCCACTTTATTCCGGACACCTGCCTGTGATACCAATTCCAGGATCCTGGCAACCGCTGCCTTTTCTGTATCCTGGTTCCTGTGAGATTTTATTTCTATGATTAGTCTGGTGTGGTCCGATGCAGCGATTAAGGCCAGAATTTCGTCAAGCAACGGAAGGGTTTCTCCGTTTGATAAACGATAGCCGGATAGTTCTGCATAAGAACTTGCATCCACACGTACTCCGTTCAAGACAGGATCGTGTACCAGAACCACTTTTCCGTCGGTAGTCAGGTATACGTCAATTTCGGCTCCGTAACAACGGGCATCGATGGCATTTTGCACGGAACTCCTGGAGTTTTGCGCCGAGCCTTCCGCCCTCCAGAAACCCCGGTGGGCTATGATGCCCGGTTGCGACCAAAGGGAGAGAGAAGGGATGAGAGACAGGATAATGGAAACAAAGAGATAGCGTAACATGTTGTATAATTTTGTAAATTGCACGTCCATTTGAGATTCTGATATGCGAATATACGATATTTCACAGGAAATTTTCAGCGGCAACATATTTAAAGGAGACCCTGTTCCGGCAGCCACGCCGCTGTATCGCATCCAAAACGGCGACCCCTATAATTTATCTTCTGTATCCATGTGTCTGCATAGTGCCACACACATTGATGCTCCTTCTCATTACCTGGAAGACGGGCTAACCATAGACCAGGTCAGGCTGGAACACTGTATCGGCCCCTGCACGGTACTCTCTGTCAACGGACCTGTTGATGAAGGGCTTATTACACCATTATTGAAAAGGGGTGCCAAGCGCCTGTTATTCAAGGGTGAAGGATGGCTATCAGTTAAAGCAGCCAGGGCGTTGGCTGAAAGTGAGGTGGTTATAGTAGGTACCGAAAGTCAGACCGTTGGTTATGGAAACTATATAGATGACGTACACCGGGAGTTGCTGAAGAGCAATATCGTGATCCTGGAAGGATTGGTGCTGCAGGATGTTCCCGAAGGTAATTATTACCTGATATCTCTTCCTTTAAAAATGGCCGGCATGGATGGCTCTCCCTGCCGCGCTGTCCTGCTGGATTACATGCCACCGGTGGACTAATCCGTTCCAAAAGCATATACTATTTTCTGCAGGTACAATTCTCCCGGCCTGAGTATACAATCAGGATATTGAGACCGGTTGGGGCTGTCCGGGTAATTCTGGCATTCCAGGGCTACTGCGTGACGGTTTCTGTGTGGTATCCCGTTTTTTCCTTTTCCGTTACCTTCCAGCCAGTTGCCGGTGTATACCTGTATCCCTGGCTGCGTTGTGCTGATAGTCACCGTTCTGCCGCTGACCGGGTCTTTCAGCAGGGCTGCCTGCTGCAAAGTCCCGTCAGAAGAAGGCAGACACCAGCAATGGTCGTATCCGTTGCCAATGCGTAACTGTTCGTTGTCCATGGCAATGTCTTTACCTATGGGTTTGGGAACCGTGAAATCAAAAGGCGTTCCTTTGACCGGGGCCGGATCTCCCAGGGGAATACTGGTGGGATCCACGGGCAGGTAATTGTTGGCATTAAGTTGCAGGATATGATTGTGGATGGTTCCGTTGCCTTCGCCCGCCAGGTTGAAATACGTATGACTGGTAATGTTTATGATGGTTGACAGGTCTGAGATGGCTCTCAGTTCCAGTGTCAGGACATCATTTTCGCTCCAGCGGAAAGTGGCTGTAACCTGCATGTTTCCAGGATAATTTTCTTCTCCGTGGGGACTTGCATAGGTGAAAGATACGGCATCGTCACCATCCTCGATGCGGGACACCCAGACCTGTACACACATGGATTGCGGGCCCCCGTGCAGGTGGTTGGAACCATTGTTGACGGCCAGCTGGTATTGTTTTCCTTCCAGGGAGAAAAGGCCCCGGGCAATACGGTTTGCGTAGCGTCCTACCGTCTTTCCAAGGTACGGAGGATCCAGGAAATACTGCATGACGTCCTGATAACCCGGTACCACATCTTCCACCAGTCCGTTGCGGTCAGGCACTCCTATGCCCATGACCGTAGCTCCAATATTACAAAGTTGTACGTAAGAACCTTTTTTATTGGTAATTTTGTAACTGACAATTGCCTCCCCTTTGGGAGAGTAGCCATGAATATACTGCGTGACTTCCATAATGCCTGATTTAAAAAATAAAGATACAAATAATATGAAAAAGGCCCTGAAAATTTCCACCTGCTTTTTTGCATTACTGCTTGCTTCCTGCCAGCCGTACCATGATGCACCATCAGGTCCGGATCAATACCTTGCCGGTATACATAAGATCATAGACCTTAACCTTGATGAGCTGTTCAATACGTTTGGAGTGGAGGATTATCCCGAGATCACCTCAAAACTGGAATACGTTATTTCCAGCAGGAATTTTCGTGCAGTTGTCATCACATACCACACGACAGACCCTTTCGGGGAGCCTGTGATTGCAGACGGAACGCTGTATTACCCGCTGGATTGTGATATCAGGGGCGTGGTGGAAATGTCGGGGATCGCCCATATGAGCAAAGACGGCGGAAGCTCTGAGAATATTCCGGTTCTGGAGGCTTTGCCGGTCCTGGTCGGTTACGCGGTAATCCTGCCGGATATGATAGGTTATGGCAAATACGGCAATACCAAGGAGATGCCTCATCCTTTCATGATCTGTGACAACCTGGGCAAGGTTGCGTGGGATATGCGCATGGCTGCCACTGAATATTTCAGAACACTCGGATACAACGTTCCCAGGCACACGATCATTTCAGGGTATTCCTATGGAGGAGGTGTGGGATTGGCGGTAGCCCGTTATTACCAGGAACATCACATGCATGAGGTATACGTTGAAAGGGTAGTGATAGGCGGAGGTGCCTGTGACCTGAACGCCACATTCAAGGGGTTTGCCGATAATCCCATCTGTACCTACCCCCTTTTACCCGGGATAATCATGTCCCTTGACCATTATTATAACCTGAGCCTGGATTACCACAAGATATTCCAGGGACCTCTGGCCGATAATTATGCTTTATGGTATGACAGAACGCGCATTGCCAGCGGGCTGGTTTCATTGATAGGAGAAGATATGCGCAATTACATGCACCCCGATTTCTTCAAGCCGGCAGAGGAAAGGAATTCCGAATTCCAAAAACTCCAACCTGTTCTGGATATGAATTCCGCCGTTGACGGGTGGGTTCCCTATATGCCGGTTTACCTCTACCATTCAACGGAAGACCAGTACGTTCCGGAAGAGGCGGCAAACTATGCGTACAGGCAATTCAGGAAAGCCGGAGCTTATATTCAATACAAATCAGGCCCCGGAACACATGCAGACTGGGGGGTAGAGACTTTTGCCGGGCTGCTGCTCCATCTGGCAATCAAGTAACAGCATATTCGTCTATTATCCGGAGGATCACCTTGGAAGCTTTCTCCATGCTTTTCAGTGGAAGGTATTCCATTTTTCCGTGAAAATTATGCCCTCCTGCAAAAATGTTGGGACAGGGAAGTCCCCTGTAGGAAAGCTGTGCCCCGTCTGTCCCGCCGCGAATTGGATGCACTATGGGAGTAATGCCTGCAGCTTTTATGGCTTTTATGGCTTTTTCCACCACATGCATGTGTGGCTCTATCTGCCTGCGCATATTGAAATACTGGTCCTTCATTTCCAGGGTAATGCAATTACCGTATTTCAGGTTAAGGAAACCGGCGACATCCTGCATGAGCTGCTTCTTTTGTTCAAATTTCCCGTGATCGTGTTCCCGGATGATGTAAATCAAAGAAGCTTCTTCTACGGTTCCCCGGAATGATGTAATGTGGAAGAATCCCTCGTAATGGTCTGTGAACTCGGGCCGTTGCTCTACCGGTAGCATGTTGTTCAGTTCTGTTCCAATGATAAGGGCGTTTACCATCTTGCCTTTGGCATATCCCGGGTGGATATTGCGTCCCTGGATGTGAATGCTGGCCATGGCTGCATTGAAGTTTTCATATTCCATTTCTCCCAGCTGGCCTCCGTCAATGGTGTAGGCATAGGCCGCCCCGAATTTTTTCACATCAAATTTTGCTACCCCGCGGCCAATTTCTTCGTCGGGTGTAAATGCGATCTTGACCGGTCCGTGTTTTATACCGGGATGCGTCATAAGATATTCGGCGGCAGACATGATGGCTGCCACTCCAGCCTTGTCGTCTGCTCCCAGCAGGGTATTGCCGTCGGTGGTTATCAGGGTCTGCCCCTGATAGGAAAGCAGTTCCGGAAATTCAGCCGGATCCAGGTACAATTCCTTTTCCTTGTTCAACAGGATGGGTTTCCCGTCGTATTTGGGAATGATCTGCGGCCGGATATCCTTCCCGCTGGCATCGGGGGAGGTATCCACGTGTGCAAGGAAGCCTATTGCGGGGACTTCTTTTTCCAAATTTGAAGGAATGGAAGCCATGACGTACCCGTATTCATCCAGATGAGCGTCTGTAATGCCCATCTGATGCAATTCCTTGAGCAGTACCTCCAGCAGGGCACACTGCTTTGTCGTGCTGGGCTGTGTTTCTGACTGAGGGTCAGAAGCCGTGTCAAAGGAGATATATCTGAGAAATTTATCCAGTATCTTTTCCATGATAGATGTGTTTATCTTTCTTTTGCGGCCCTCATGCTGCTGATGGCCAAGTATATGATTATGCATGCATAAGCTGCCAGTGCAAGGAGCTCACCGGCCGTTGAATGCTGCCACTCTGCATTGACCAGATTGATCCCGGCAAAGCGCATGATGGCACTCACCACACCCATGAGCGCACCTCCTGCAATAAAGCCAGAAGCGAGCAGGGTGCCACGATCCTTACGTTCTTCGTTAACCAGGCTTTTCTTGCTGCGTGTCGAAACAAACCAGGCTACAGCTCCACCTACGAGCAAAGGCAGGTTCAGTTCCATGGGAATGAACATTCCCAGTGAAAAGGCAAGCGCGGGAACCTTGAAAAGTGTCAGCAGGATGGCAATCAGGCCGCCAATCCCATAAAGGAGCCACGGAGCACCTCCTCCGGACATGAGCGGTTCAATGACCGCAGCCATGGCGTTGGCCTGAGGAGCTACAAGCGCATTTTCCCCGGTAAAACCGTAGGTTTTGTTTAATACTATGATAACTCCTCCTACCGTTGCAGCGGCAACCAAGGTACCTGCAAACTTCCAGAGTTGTTGCTTATAGGGACTGCTTCCCAACCAGTACCCGATTTTCAGATCGGTAATGAATGAGCCCGAAACGGATAAAGCCGTACAGACTACTCCGCCAATGAGCAGCGCAGCTGTCATTCCCGCCGTTCCCTTGAGCCCTGCGGCAACCATGATGACCGAGGCCAGGATCAGGGTCATGAGTGTCATGCCGCTAACCGGGTTGGTCCCCACAATGGCTATGGCATTGGCTGCCACCGTAGTAAAGAGAAATGCAATGACAGCCACCACGATAAGCGCTATCACAGCGTGCCAGAGGTTCATGTTCAGCACCCCAAAATAAAAGAAGATGAATACAAGGGCCAGGGTGACCAGTGTCCCGATCACTATGATCTTCATGGAAAGGTCACGCTGGGTGCGGATCATAACTTCCTGGTGCGGATCGCGCTTGCCCCGGAGTTCTTTGCCGGCCATTCCCAGGGCGGCTTTGAGGGTGGAGGAGGCCTTTATGATTCCTATGATACCGGCAACGGCAATTCCACCTATGCCGATATGTCTTGCGTAGGTGGTAAAAATCACCTCGGGGCTCATTTCTCCCACAGTCTGCATGATGCCGCTTCCCATCAGGTCAACGATCTGTGTTCCCCAGATCAGGTTCATCAGTGGAATGATCCCGAACCAAACCAGGAAAGACCCGCAGCAGATGATAAAAGCATATTTAAGGCCTATTATGTAGCCCAATCCCAGCACAGCGGCACTAACATTCAATTTTCCCACTAGTTTGGCTTTGTTTGCAATGGTTTCCCCCCAGGGAAGAACCCGGGTGGTAAAAACCTCGCTCCACCAGCCAAAGGAGGATACAATAAAGTCATACAACCCGCCAATTAGCCCACTCACCAAAAGATAGCGCGCACCTTTACCGCCCGTTTCCCCGCTTACCAGGACCTGTGTGGATGCGGTCGCTTCGGGAAAGGGAAATTTTCCGTGCATGTCTTTAACAAAATACTTGCGGAAGGGAATGATGAAAAGGATTCCCAGGACGCCTCCAAGCAGGGAGCTGAAGAAGATTTTAATAAAATCCACCGACATTTCCGGGTATTTTTCCTGAAGGATATACATTGCGGGCAACGTAAAAATGGCTCCTGCAACCACACCTCCGGAGCAGCCTCCGATGGACTGGATGATTATGTTTTCGCCCAGGGAATTTTTGCGCTTCAGTGCTGAGGAAAGGCCTACGGCAATGATGGCTATGGGAATGGCGGCCTCAAATACCTGTCCCACTTTAAGTCCCAGGTAAGCGGCAGCCGCTGAAAAAAGCACGGTCATAACCAGGCCTATGCACACAGACCAGAAGGTAACTTCGGGGTATTTTTTATGGGGAGACATCAAAGGTTCGTATGTTTCTCCCGGTTTTAGTTCCCGGTAAGCGTTATCTGGCAGGGTGCCGGGTTTGTTTTTGGCTTGTTCCATGGTATTCTTCCAAAGTTAGTTTGTTGTTGTATATATAGGTAGCCGCTTCTATGCCGACATAACGGTAGTGCCAGGGTTCATATTCATAACCCGTTATGTCTTCCTGATGGCGGGGATAGCGTTCTATGAAGCCGAAAAGATGGGCGTGTTGCCTTAGCCAGGCCGCTTCTGGTGTTTTTCCAAAGGAGGTGTGTGTGCTGTTCAAATCCACGGTAAGTCCCGTCTGGTGCTCCGAATGGCCGGGCCGCGCGGAAAACCGGTCTGCCCTCTGAACCCCCCTCCGTTCAACGGCATTTTCATACAGCTGGCGCTGCACCGTGTCTGACCGGTAAGCCGAATGGTTCCACAAGATGATACTATCTTTCTCTGCTGTGCTGCACATTTGGGCAAAAGCGGCAGCGGCTTCACTCCGTAACAGGTTCATTATGCCCCTGTTGTACCTGTCATCAACAGGAACAAGATCATGCGGCCGGTAGCCTTCGGCAAGCTTATGGTGTTTGTTTACCAGGATCAGAATACCCAGAGAGGTATCGGCCTCTGCCATTTCAGCATAGCCGTCCCGTAGGTTTTGCGTAATGGAGCCTGGGGATGAAAAAAAAAACTGTATGAAAAAACATAGGAAAAACAGTTTCATTCTGCGAAAATAATGAAATAATCCCACAAAAATTTGTGAATTCTGGAAATTCGGTTACCTTTGCAGCCCGTTTGAAAATTAACGGTCGTTCATTGACGTATTAAAGAGAGATAATAGAGGTAAAAATCAAAAAGAAGAGTCTGTAATAAGAAGGTTTTTAAGACCGTAAAAATTAGGGACTACAAAAAGAAGCTCAAGGGTTTTCAGCCGGGAGGCTGGAGACAGAAGAGATTCGGAACGAGAAAAAGTTACGAAGGGCGTATGGGGGATGCCTTGGCTTCCGGGAGCGAAGAAGGACGTGGTAAGCTGCGAAAATCGCCGGGGATTAGCAAACATGAGTTGATCCGGCGGACTCCGAATGGGACAACCCACCAGGCTGAAGGCCTGGTACCATCGCAAGATGGGGCAGACGCAGGGAACTGAAACATCTTAGTACCTGCAGGAAAAGAAAGAAAGATCGATTCTCTGAGTAGTGGCGATCGAAAGGAGAAGAGCCTAAACCGCCGTTGTTTTGGCAAGGGCGGGGTTGCAGGACCCTATTAGTGATGTTATAAAAGAAGTGGAAGTTGTCTGGAAAGGCACACCGCAGGGCGTGAAAGTCGCGTACATGCAATTGAATAACAACACAAGGGAATCCTAAGTAGGGCGGGACACGAGGAATCCTGTCTGAATCCACGGGGACCATCCCGTAAGGCTAAATATTACCGGAAGACCGATAGTGAACCAGTACTGTGAAGGAAAGGTGAAAAGTACCCCGGACAGGGGGGTGAAAAAGAACCTGAAACCGTACGCCTACAAGCGGTCGGAGCGGGCAAGAGTCCGTAACGGCGTGCCTTTTGCATAATGAGCCTACGAGTTACTGTTGCTAGCCAGGTTAAGTACTTCAGGTACGGAGCCGAAGCGAAAGCGAGTCTGAACAGGGCGTGTTGAGTTAGCAGTAGTAGACGCGAAACCTAGTGATCTACCCTTGGCCAGGTTGAAGTATCCGTAAAAGGATATGGAGGACCGAACCAGTATCCGTTGAAAAGGATTTGGATGAGCTGAGGGTAGGGGTGAAAGGCTAATCAAACTGGGAGATAGCTCGTACTCCCCGAAATGTCTTTTGGGACAGCCTCAAGCTACAGAGTTTACCGGAGGTAGAGCTACTGATAGGATGCGAGGGCTTCACCGCCTATCAAATCCTGACAAACTCCGAATGCCGGTAAATGATGCTTGGGAGTGAGTTGCCGGGTGCTAATGTCCGGTAGCGAGAGGGAAAGAGCCCAGACCAACGGCTAAGGCCCCTAAAGTGTGTTAAGTTGACAGAACGAGGTGCGGTTGCTGAGACAGCTAGGATGTTAGCTTGGAAGCAGCTAGTCATTTAAAGAGTGCGTAACAGCTCACTAGTCGAGCGACTGTGCGTGGATAATAATCGGGCATCAAACACACTGCCGAAGCCATGGACTTCAAAGAAGTGGTAGGGGAGCATTCCAGAGGGCGTAGAAGGATAACCTGTGAAGGAATCTGGAGCGTCTGGAAAAGCAGATGTAGGCATAAGTAACGATAATGCGGGTTAAAAACCCGCACACCGCAAGCCCAAGGTTTCCTGATCAATGTTAGACAGATCAGGGTTAGTCAGGACCTAAGGGGAATCCGAGAGGAGCACCCGATGGACAAATGGTTAATATTCCATTACCTGTATGATAAAGGGGAGGAGTGACGTAGGAGTGACATGTACGCCGACTGACGGAATAGTTGGTTAAAGCACGTAAGTAAATCCGAAGATTAAGAGTTAACGGATGCAGAAGTGCGACAGTACCGCAAGGCTTCGGCTGCGCGGATAGTTACAGTAAGCAGACTACCGAGAAAAGCTTCGTACCCGTTACCTATCATAGAGCCTGTACCGTAAACCGACACAGGTGGGCGAGGAGAGTATCCTCAGGTGCTCGAGAGAATCATGGCTAAGGAACTCGGCAAAATGACCCCGTAACTTCGGGAAAAGGGGTCCCTGGCGACAGGGCGCAGAGAAATGGCCCAGGCGACTGTTTAACAAAAACACATGGCTTTGCAAAATCGCAAGATGAAGCATAAGGCCTGACACCTGCCCGGTGCTGGAAGGTTAAGAGGGGGCGTCAGCCGCAAGGCGAAGCGCTGAATCGAAGCCCCAGTAAACGGCGGCCGTAACTATAACGGTCCTAAGGTAGCGAAATTCCTTGTCGGGTAAGTTCCGACC
>MWFB01000003.1 GCA_002071385.1 Bacteroidetes bacterium ADurb.Bin013 | reverse complement strand
CTAACCTAAAAAAAAGACAGATGAAAAAATTCCTTTTATTGACTTTGTCAGTCATAATGGGGTTCACAGCATTGTTTGCCCAACAGAGGGTTACCGGGACGGTGACATCCTCGGAAGATGGTGCTCCGATTCCCTATGTGACAGTGGTTGTAGCGGGAACAACAATTACCTCGCAAACCAATCTGGATGGTGTCTACTCTATTAACGTTCCGGCTGGCAGCAATACCCTTCGTTTCACTTTCGTGGGTATGCAGACGGTCGTTGCGGACATCAATGGCAGAGCGGTTGTTGATGTTATCATGTATCCCGATGCTATTGCACTGGAAGACGTTGTTGTGATCGCCTATGGTACAGCAAAGAAAGAATCCCTGACAGGTTCTGCAACTGTTGTTGACAGCCAGAAATTGTCAAGACGCGTTGTTTCTAACGTAACCAAGGCTTTGGATGGTCTTTCCACCGGTGTTATCACCACGTCCGGTTCCGGACAGCCCGGCTCGGGAGCCTCGGTGATCATCCGCGGATACGGATCTATCAATGCAAGCCAGACCCCATTGTATGTTGTGGACGGAATCCCTTTCAATGGAAATCTCAATGCCATCAACCCTGCTGACATTGAAAGCATGACCGTTTTGAAAGATGCTTCCTCCGGAGCACTGTACGGTGCACGTGGCGCCAATGGTGTTATCATGATCACCACCAAAAAGGCAACATCAGAAAAAGTAAGTATCACCTATAACGGCAGCGCCGGTATATCCAACCGTGCCCTCAAACGTTATGATATGGTAGGCCAAAGGGACTTCGTGACCATGACTTATGAATCGTTGCGCAACGCATATGCATTCGACAACGGTCAGCCGTGGGAAGTTGCCTCACAGAACGCCATGAATGACCTGTCGAATTCCCTGGGGGGAGAGCTTTACAATCCCTTCAAGAATTACACTTGGGCAACCGTCATCGATCCGGCTACCGGAGCGGTAAGGGAAGATGCCGTGTCAGCATGGGATGAAAACTGGATGGACGAGATCGAACAACAGAATGCATTCCGCCACGAACACCAGTTAACGGTTGCCGGTGGCAGCGCCAGGACCAAAGCCCTGATGTCACTCGGTTTCCTGGATGAAAACGGTATTCTGAAAACCACTTCTTTCCAGCGCTTTTCCGGTCGTGCCAACGTGGACAGTCAGGTGAACGACTGGGTAAAGGCAGGCTTGAACCTGTCTGCATCCATGACAAAATCCAACTCATCGGGTTACACAGGATCTGCCTACGCCAACGTTTGGTACAGCGCCCAGTTCATGGCCCCCATTTACCCTGTATGGCTTAAAGACTTAAGTGGTCAGGACCAGCTGGATGAACTGGGAAACAGACAACTTGACTACGGGGTGACCCGTCCTTCCCTGAACCAATTCAGCTGTGTGGGTACTCTTTATGATGACAAGTTCATTAATACAGGCGATAACGTGAGTGGCCGTACCTACGTGGCCATCGGATCGGACCAGAACAAGGCAGGATGGCTCAAAGGCATCAAGCTGACGGCCAACTTCGGCTTTGACTACGTTAGCTCCAACAATACAACATTCTATAATATGTATCATGGGAACGCCGCCAGCTCCAACGGACGGCTCACCAAGAGCAACGGCCGCACCTTAAGCTTCACCTTCAACCAGCTGTTGACATGGAACCGCAGCTTTGGCAACCATACCGTTGATCTGCTTGCCGGCCACGAGTTTTACAGCTATACCTACAGCTACCTGACGGCCCAGAAGACCAACCTGGTGGACGGAATCCTGGAACTTCGCCCCGGCACAACCATTGCCGATGCTGACTCCTATTCCAATAATTACAAGATCGAATCTTACCTGTCCCGTTTGAATTACAACTTCAAGGATAGGTACTATTTCTCGGCTTCCTTCCGTACAGACGGGACATCGCGCTTCTACAAAGACAGCCGCTGGGGTAATTTCTGGTCTGTTGGTGCCAACTGGCGTATCTCCCAGGAGAATTTCATGCAGAACGTATCCTGGGTCAACAACCTGGCCCTGAAGGTAAGTTATGGGGTGCAAGGTAATGACGACCTGGGAACCTTATATGCATGGCAGAGTTTCTATG
Organism: Bacteroidetes bacterium ADurb.Bin013; assembly: GCA_002071385.1. Lineage (GTDB taxonomy): Bacteria > Bacteroidota > Bacteroidia > Bacteroidales > UBA932 > DMER64. Next base: position 118,629 of record MWFB01000003.1, on the reverse strand, counting down.
ATCTTGGCTATCCTAACGCAGGCTATACCGGAGCCATGATATCTTCACTGGAAAACAAAGAGCTCAGGTGGGAAAAGAATGCCAACTTCAACGTCGGGCTGGATGCCCGCTTGTTTGGGGGCCGTTTGGACCTGAGTTTTGAATACTTCAACCGTCTGACCTCGGACATGTTGCTGAGTTATCCCATGGCACTTTCAACCGGTTTCACCGGATACGATGCCAACGTGGGAACCATGGTCAACAAAGGGCTTGAATTGACACTTTCTGCTCAATTGATTGATACCCGCAACTTCGGATGGAGGGTCACCTTCATGGGATCCAGGGTACGGAACAAAATCCTGGAACTGACAGAAGACGCTCCTGAAATAGTCAGTGGGAACTATATATACAAGGAAGGGCTGCCCATCAGGACATTCTACATGGCAAAATCTGCCGGTGTGGACCCCGCCACAGGAGCAAGACTCTACTGGGTATATGATGAAAAAGACGAGAACGACGTTCCCATTGATCCTTACATCAGTTCCGACTATGCCAAGGCTGCCGTCAGCAGATGGTACTTTGGAAGCCGTATCCCCGAACTCTATGGTAGCGCCAGCATGGAACTAACATTCTTCAACAGCCTTGACCTGAGCATCATGACTACCTATTCCATAGGAGGTCAAATGTATGACGCCCTGTACGTTGGGGCCATGAATCCCATGTACACAGGAAATACCTGGAGCTCTAACGCCTTGCGTCGCTGGCAGAAACCCGGTGACAAGACAGATGTTCCCCGTGCCGGTATCAACGCCAAATACACTGCATCCGATGCTTACCTGATTGATGCTTCTTACTTTGCCATCAAGAACATCACCCTGGGTTACACCCTGCCCGCATCTGCTGCCAGGAAACTTGGCGTATCGTTGCTCAGGCTTTACGTAACCCTGGACAACATGAGCATGTTCAATTACCTTAACGGTATGGACCCGCAGTATAATTTCTCCGGTTCTACTGACTATGTATATTCTCCCAACAAGACATACACAATAGGTCTTAATCTTAACTTTTAATTAACGGAGGAAAACGAATATGAAAAAATTATATAGTATTCTTATCATAACGTTAGCGGTTGCTGTAACCACTGTTTCCTGCTCCAAGGATGCACTGGAAACTTCTCCGACTACCGCTGTTTCCGGGGACGGCCTGTTCACAAATGCAACAGCTGCCATGGTGCCCCTGAACGGTATATACCGTTCTATGTATACTCCCGGATGGTCAACTACCGGCAACACACACCAGTGCTTCGGGATCACCGCCTACAACCTGATGGCAGATGTGATGGGGGAAGACCACATCATGTCCGGACAAGGCAGCGGCTGGTTTTGGTACGATTGCACGTATAACGTCAAATCCCGCTATACTTCGGGAGCATGGCGTCCCTATGACTTATGGAGTGCATACTACAAATGGGTTGCCAATGCCAACTATATCATAGCAGCAGAAGAAACCATGGAAGGTTTGCCCAGCGACGTGAATTACGTCATTGGGGCGGGTTATGTTATCCGTGCCTACAGTTACTTCATGCTGATACAATCATTTGCCCGCACTTACAAGGGCCATGAATCCGACCCGGGTGTTCCCTTGTACACGGAACCCAGCGCTGCAGGAACAGAAGGGCAGCCACGCGCCACGGTGCAGCAGGTATACGACCAGATCGTGGCTGACATTGATAAGGGTGTTGCCCTGCTCAAAGATGCCAAACCGCAAATGCACAAGTCACACATTGACTATTACGTTGCCCAGGGTATTGCTGCCCGCATATACCTAACCATGGAAAACTGGACCAAAGCCAGGGATGCTGCTGCTGAAGCACGCAAAAGCACGCAGATTGGCGAAGGAGCTGACCTGACCTCCGGTATGAACTTAAGGACTCCCAAGAATGTGATGTGGGGTTGTGAGATCATTGCTGACCAGTCAAGTATTTATGCTTCTTTCCTGATGCACATGGATTCCAAGTCGCCCGGTTACGGCAACACGGCCTTCAAACGCATCAACAAAGAACTGTATGCCAAAATGGGACCCAATGACATCCGCAGAAAATGGTGGGAACCCAACCATCCCTCAGGTGCTTACCAGCAAGTGAAATTCCGTTGGCTGGACATGACAGTTTACACCGGAGACTACCTCTGGATGCGTAATGAAGAAATGCTCCTTACCCAGGCAGAAGCTGAATGCCGCCTTGGAAACGATCAGGCTGCACGCGACCTGCTGATGCAGTTGATGGCAAAACGTGACCCTGACTACACCGTCAACAAATCCGGCACCGCGCTTGGCGCCCTGACCTCGGATGAGACCGGATCCCTGCTGGAAGAGATCATAATTCAGCGCCGCATAGAGCTTTGGGGCGAGTATGGACGTATTTATGACATCAGGAGACTGAAACAAGGTTTCACAAGAACCACCGCCATGGGATGGCCCACAGCTGCTTTAATTACCGGTAGGAATACCCAGAATCCGAATTCCTACGCATGGGTGCTGACCATACCCCAGGCTGAGTTTGACGGCAATAAAAATTTAGACCAGTCTGTTGATCAGAATCCTATGGATGATGGTGTTTAATTGAAAGCATAAAATTATTACTATGAAAAAATTACTTAACATATTTGCCGTAGTTACTCTGTCAGCCGTCTTTCTGGCATCGTGCAACACAGAACAAATCACACAAATCTATGAACCGGATGGTCCGGCCTACAGCTTTATCAACAAGGCTGGAAGCTTTACCCTTCCTGCCACCAATCCTGTGTTTTCCGTAAAGGTGTTCAGGAGCACTACTGAAGGTTCTGCTACAGTCAATATTGCTGCCACACCTTCTGCGAATGTATTCACAGTCCCTTCTGCCTTGACTTTTGAAGACGGGCAAGGAGCTGCAGACCTGCAGATATCCCTGACAAACCAAGCCGCCATTGGTCTGGTCTATACCCTGAAACTGACCATTGGCGAAGAAGATGTTTCCGTAGGAGGGGTTGGTACCATAGATCTAAAGGTGAACCTGGCTTACAATTGGATTTCTCTCGGAAACGGGCAGTTCTATGATAGCTGGACACTGTACAGCATTCCCACAGTAGAATTCCGTCAGGCAGAAGGATTCGAGCGCTGGAGGATCATGCAGCCATATACCAAGGCATTGCTCCTGGAAGCTGAGTGGGAAGGATGGATAGGTGGTCCCACGAGTTCTTATATTGAATTCTGGGTTATTCCGACTCCCGAAGGTGGAGATCCTGCAGTTAAGTACATTAAATGGGATACCAACTGGTATGCAGGCTTACTCTACGGAGGTGACGCTGCCAGTCCCATCAAGTGGTACTATCCTACTGCATTATCAGCAAGTTATGCTGCACAGATTTTGAAATGCAAGTTTATACAGGATAAGGTAGTGCAGTTCCGTCCCGCCATCTATATTGACGGAGTAGGCGGATGGGCAAATAGTGATAACTTCTCCTGGGCTTCGTTGCCGGGCGGACCAGACTTGTACGACATTCTGTAGTCTTGCATAGCGCTCAATATTTGAAAAAGCCTCTTGAAAAAGGGGCTTTTTCTTATATTTGCATAGTAATGAAACTTCCTATGAAAAATACTCTATATTGGTTTCTGATCCTTGGTTTGCTTATTGCCGGATGTGAGAAAAGGGCCACCTGTCCGCAACCAGGCGACCAGAACAATGTGCGATTGCAGGATACCGCCCATGTTTATCCGGGAATTGCCCGAATAAAAGTCACCCCCCGGATGGCAGAGCTTTTAAGCAAATCAGCTGCAGAACAAGTCTTTGCAGGACTGGAAGTCCGTTCTGTCCGCCGCGTTTTTCCTTATGCCGGAAAGTTCGAAGCCAGGACAAGGGAAGCGGGCCTTCATTTGTGGTATACCGTCACCTTTGATCAGAACAGGCCGCTGACGAAAACAGCCATCAGTTTGTTGGAACTTGACGGAGTGCAGCTGGTGGAATACATACCCAGGATAAAACTCCAGGAAACTTCTGCCGGCCTGTTCCCCTTCAATGATCCCAATTTTTCAAAACAATGGCACCTGTACAACGATGGGTCCATCAACTCCGACTTTATTGCCGGGGCAGACATCAACGTGACAGACGTCTGGAAATATTATACAACGGGCGACAACCAGGTTGTAGTAGCCATAGTGGATACCGGGGTGGAAATAACCCATCCCGACCTGGTGAACAATTTATGGGTCAACCTGGCGGAACTGAACGGCGTGGAGGGCGTGGACGATGACAACAACGGCATAGTGGATGACATCAATGGGGCAAATTTCATCACCCACAATGGATACATCAGGGCAGAGGACCACGGGACCCATGTAGCCGGAATTGTAGCGGCAACCAATAACAACGCCACAGGTGCATGCGGGATTGCCGGGGGAAATGGTGTTCAGACGGGAGTGCGTATGATGATATGCCAGATCATGGATGAGTATAACAGCGTGGGAGATGCGGCTGGAGGGATCAAATACGCTGCAGACAACGGAGCCGTTATATGCCAGAACAGCTGGAGCTATGTTGAGAGCAACAATTTGCCCCAAAGCACCAAAGAAGCCATAGATTATTTCATAACATATGCCGGCTATGATGAAAACGGCAACCAGACAGGCCCCATGGCGGGCGGTCTGGTAGTTTTTGCCGCCGGAAACGACAACACCAGTATATCCTACCCCGCCATGTATGAAAAAGTCTTTTCTGTGGCCGCTATTGCCCCGGATTATAAAAAGGCTTATTATTCCAATTACGGTGACTGGGTAAGCATAAGCGCTCCGGGCGGTGATGCAAACTATTCATCGGGTCAAATCTACAGTACCTTGAAAAATGGCCAATACGGCTTCCGGCAGGGTACATCCATGGCATGCCCCCAGGTATCCGGTGTGGCTGCCCTGGTTGTTTCTTACGCGGGGGGACCAGGCTTTACAAACGAGGAATTAAAACGCATCCTTAAACAAAACGCATCTCCTGTCATCTTCAGCTATTACCCGCAATATGCAGGCATCATGGGAAGTGGTGTGGTTGACGCATTCGCTTCCATTGCCTCGCTAAGCACCATTCCTCCGGATGCAGTGGCTGATATTGACGCAGTAGCCTATTCCAACAACATGACTTTAACCTGGTTGGTACCACGGGACGAGGACGATGTCAAAGCTTACAGGTATGAAGTATTGATTTCTTCCATTGCCGGGGACAGCCTGCAGGTGTCCCATGTGCGAACAGGAAACAACGAGGCGGGAGAAATAGTATCGCACCAGATCTCAGGCCTGGATTTCAATACCTCCTATATATTCACAATCACTGCATGTGATTTTGCCGGAAACCGGGCCGATGCCTCGGAACCAATAACCGCACAAACCGAAGCGAATAACCCTCCTCTTATTGAACCACTTGACGGCACTCAACTGGTTCTCAAGGCCCATCAGGAAAAAACACTCTCATTCAGGATCTCTGACCCTGACGGTCACACCCTTACCGCAGCCGTGGAACCGGCCTCTCCTGAACTGTTCATAGGATTCAAGGACACCCTGGTGACTGTGAGGTTTGATGGAAAGCTTGCACCAGCTGGTGACTACGTTGTATCCCTGAAGGTAAATGATCCTTATGGCGGGGAGGCAAAGATACAGATCAATTATACCATCCTGCCTAACACAACCCCCAGGGTACTGGCGACTCCGGAAAATATCATTTTTAACAGGACAGGGGCAGGCAAAACTTTAAAATTGACCGATTATATTACAGACGACGACGGAGAGATCCTGGAATTCACGGTTACTTTCAATCCCCAGGGTTTTGCCACCGGAACAATCAGCGACGGATTGCTCAATGTGACAGGTAGAAAATACGGACTTGCCACCATTACCGTGACTGCCACTGACGCTTTAAAAGCAAGTTGCAGTGTTGACATCCTTGTGCTGACCCGTGACGGGAACCAGCCGGTGGACCTCTATCCGAATCCTGTGACAGATATCCTGAATATCAGAACGGGAGAAACAACGCCGGCAGAAATCACTATAACATCTTCCAACGGAGCCCGGGTGTTCAGGGGCACTTTTGATTTATCCCCATTCCAGCCGGCAAAGATAGATATGACGGCCCAAAGCGGGGGCGTATATGCAGTCAGCATAAACATCAAAGGAGAAATAATCACCAGAAATATAGTGAAACTGTAAACCGATCATGAAACACATATATACTTTCCTTGTTGTCTCTGTCCTGGCTGCCGGCAACGCCTCATTCGCACAAACAGCGCAATTCCTGACACTGTCCACGGACACCAGAACACTGTCCATGGGAGGGACCGGTGTGGTGGCTCCGGCAAATGCTTTTTCTCTGTATAACAACAATGCTGCCGCTGCACTTTCTCCCGGTAAGGGAGCGTTAGCGGCTTCCTATACCCTTTGGCAACCCGGTGCCACAGGCAGCAACCTGGCTAACTTGTCCGGTTTTTTTAAAATCGGTAAAAAAAGCGCCTTTTTAATAGGGTCACGCTTTCATCTGAATTCTCCCTACAACATTACCAATGAGCATGGAAGCATAACGGGGACTTATAGACCTATGGAACTTTCCATTGACCTGGGTTATGCCTTTAAGATTACAGAAACTTTTTCCACAGCGGCCACCCTTCGTTATGTTATTTCCAGAATGGGTGAGGATGCTTCTGGCGGAGCCTTCGCTGCAGACCTGGGTGTGATATATAAACCCGGGAACTTTTCCCTGGGACTTACCGCCACAAACCTCGGCTCCAAAATCGATTATGGCTACGGGCCGTATGAACTTCCGGCACAGATCAGGCTGGGGGCAGGCTACGGTTTCCATGCCGGGGAAAAGCATTTTCTCTGCGCGGCTGCACAGACGGGATATTTGATCAAAAACTCGGGATTTACGGCTGGTATAGGATTGGAATATGTTTACAACGGGATGGTCTCGGCCCGCCTGGGAGGCCATTATGGCGATCCGGAAAAAGGAATCCCGCCTCATCTGAGCGTCGGACTGGGATTCACTTACCGCGGGCTGTCCCTGAACGCGGCTTACCTGGCGGGACAAAAAGGATCTGCGGTATCTAACAGCTTGAGCTTTGGACTGGAGTGGGCCTTTTAGGACACCATGTCCTGGTCAAAGGCATCCAGTTGGTTGCCCCAAAGATATTTATTGGTTTCCTTAACAAGGACTCTTGTAAGCAGCAATAACGATATCAGGTTGGGAATGGCCATGAGCGCATTCATGGTATCGGCCAGGTCCCACATCATGGACAGGTTGGCAACAGATCCCATAAAGACTCCCACGATCCAAAGTATCCGGTAATATACGATTATCTTCTTGCCTCCCAGGTATTCAATGGCCTTTTCTGCATAATAACACCAACCCAGGATGGTGGAGAAAGCGAACGTGATAAGTCCGATTGTAAGGATAAGAGGTCCGAAAAAAGAGATCTTGCTGAAAGCCATTTTTGTAAGCAAGGCACCGTCTGTATAATTAATATCCGGATACCTGATAATGCTGGTGACCAGAACAAGACCTGTCAGGGCACAGACAACAACTGTATCCCAGAAAGTTCCCGTGGATGATACCAGAGCCTGCCTCACCGGATTCCTTGTTCTTGCAGCTGCGGCAACAATTGGTGCGGAGCCCATGCCCGATTCATTGGAAAACAATCCCCTTGCGATCCCATAGCGCATGGCAATCATAAGGCCCCCGCCTGCCATGCCACCCCCGATAGCCTGAACAGAAAAAGCCGATTTGAAAATCAGGGTCAGGGCCCGTCCCAGGAAAGGCGCGTTCATGATAAGGATAGTGATACAACCCACAACATAAAAAAAAGCCATAAAAGGGACCAGAAAACCGCATACCCTGGCAATTCCCTTGATGCCGAAAAAAATAACCAGAGCAACCAAAACTGCCATAATACACCCGGAAACATATTGTGAGACATTAAAGGTCTCCTTAAGCATGGTAGCTATGGAATTCGACTGGACAGAGCACCCGATTCCCAAGGCAGCAATAATGGTAAAAACACAAAACAGGATGGCCAGCCACTTCATGCCCAGACCACGTTCCAGCGCATACATGGGCCCCCCCAGCATGGTGCCGTCTGAGGTCGTAACCCGGTACTTTACAGCCAGTAGCCCTTCCGAATATTTAGTGGCTATGCCGAAAACCCCGCTAAGCCAGCACCATAGCACAGCCCCGGGACCGCCCAATGAAACGGCAGTGGCTACCCCGATGATATTCCCTGTTCCTATGGTAGCGGCCAATGCTGTGGCCAGGGCGCCAAACTGACTGACATCACCCTTGGAATCACCATCGCTTTTGACCGATAGGGCAATGCCTTTAAATAGTTTACGTTGAGGAAATTTTAACCGGATGGTCAGAAAAATATGGGTGCCAAGTAAAAGAATAATCATGGGCCAGCCCCACAACACACTGCTGAGATTGTTGAAAAAAATTTGTATGCCTTGCATATAGCATTATTTATGGTAAACTTCCAGTCCTTTTTGCAGAAACCTGATATACTCTTCAACGTCAAGATCATAGTTCCGGGGAGGGAGCAGCGGATTCCCGTCCCTGTCCAGGATGATATAGGTAGGTTGTGCGTTTACCTGATACCGGGTGCGTACAAACCAGGAGTTTATCCTTCCAAGGGTACGTAATTCCTTTCCCCGTTCGTCAATAACCCAATCGTCCTGGTCTGCCTGATTCTTGGCATCTGAATGAAGGGCCAGTATTACAAACTTATCCCTGAGCAATTCCTGTACCCCGGGATCGCTCCACACGCGAGCTTCCATTTCCTTGCAATTGACACAGCCCAGTCCTGTGAAATCCAGGAAAACAGGCTTGTTGTTTTCTTTTGCATAAGCCATGGCCTGTTCGTAATGAAAGAATCCTTCAAGTCCGTAAGGCAGCTCGAAAAGGTCACCGTACTTCCTCTCTGGCTGTGTCACTCCAGGTGCAGAAACGGGAGACGGAGCCGCACGGTCAAGTACGAACTCTTGTGTGCGCAGCGGTGGAAGGAAACCTGAGAGGGTCCTGAGAGGCGCTCCCCACATACCCGGGATCAGGTACACCACAAAAGAGAAAACAGCTATAGCAAGAGAAAAACGGAAAACACCCACATGGTCAGAAGGTGAATCATGACTGAAACGTATCTTGCCCAACAGGTAAAAACCCAGCAAAGAAAAAATGACAATCCATATGGCCAGGAAAATGTCACGGTTTAGTAATCCCCACTGGTATACCTGGTCTGCAGTGCTCAGGAATTTGAGGGAAAACGCCAGTATGATGAAGCCCAGTACAACCTTTACCGAATTGAGCCAGCCGCCTGACTTTGGAAGCCGTTGCAACAGGGATGGCACAAAGGCCAAGACGGTGAATGGCAGTGCAAAAGCAGTAGAAAAGGCGAACATTGTCACTATAGGTTCCCAGACCGCTCCCTGGGTTGATTTGATCAGAACCGCCCCGACTATGGGACCTGTACACGAGAAAGAAACCAGCACGAGCGTGAGTGCCAGGAAAAATATCCCCAGAATACCCCCTTTGTCTGCTTTGGCATCTGTTTTTGTAGTCCATTTTGAGGGAAGTACCAGCTCGAAAGCCCCGAAGAAAGAAGCTGCAAATACCAGGAACAGCATGAAGAAAAGGATGTTCGGCACCCAGTGCGTCGCAAGCCAGTTAAAGATATTGGCCGTTACCGAAGGTCCTCCTGAAAAATAAGTGATACCAATGATCACGGCAATGGGAACCGTATATAAAAGTACAATGAAAAGCCCATATAAAGCCGCATGCAGCCGGCTTTTGCGCTTGTCTTCACTCCCCCTGAGAAAGAAAGAAACGGTCATGGGAACCATGGGAAAAACACACGGCGTCAACAGGGCCACCAGGCCGAATGCGACCGCCTGCAGAATGATACCCCAAAGCGAGGGAGATGGTTCCTTTGCCGTATCAACAGCAGTATCCGTTGCTAACTCACCTGCATCACCGGAAACACCTGCAAGAAAGGGTCCCTCTCCCAGCCGGATCTCGAATTCCTCTTCTTCCGGAGGCAGACAGTACGTCCCGTCACATACCTGCCATTCAACAGTGGCGCGAAACAGGGCTGCCGGAACTTCCAGGTGTATTTTCTGAATAAATACCCCTTTCCCTCCGAACGAACCGATTTCCATATTGAACAAAGGGTCGTATTCTTTGGCCGGAGGCGATTCCATGTGCATAACATCTTCCAGGTAGGCACCTTCCGGCAAATCAAAAGTAAACCGGGTGGGTTGCGGACCATCCTGATAAGGCCCCAGATCGTACATGTGCCATGGCTCCCTTAATGTGGCCTGAAAACGAATTTCAAATAAGTTTTCTTCGACAGACAATACGCTGTAGCTCCACGAGGCCGGTTGTTCTATATACTGTGCAATAGCAACCGAAGACAATAAGGTCCCCAGCCAAAACAAAAGAACTTTTCTCATGACTAGAACGCTACGCCCAGGGTTAAATTACCTTTGGGGACCACACCCTTATATCCGAACTCTGCAAAACCTGTTGGCACTGTAACAATGGAAGTATAGTTTGTCCTGAAACCTGAAATGGTAGGATATCGGATTCCTCCCCCGACATTGATATCCATGGTAAAACGTCCCCACATGAAATGGATACCAAATAAAACCCCTGCCATTACAGTATTATAACGTGTATATAAATCGCTTTGGGTTATGTTGGGCAGGTCCTGGGGATCTACGTCATCGGGCAACCTGTTTTTTTCTTTCAGGAAACGATAGGCTACATAAGGTCCCAGGTAAACTTGTGCTTTGCGCGGCATGCGTGCGAAGTAGACTTTGTATATTCCCTCCATCCCGAATCCTTCTATTTCGCTGTAAAATGCATCTTCATTACGGAAAATGGACTCTCCCATCAAGGTGACAGATGGCATCAGCGACAGGGCAGAATTGTAAAAATTCCTCTGGTAACCAAGGGCAAAGGTTCCTTCAAAGAATCGGGCAGGATCCAGGAACAATTCATTCCTGTACCAGCTAATATTTGCGGATCTATTGTCCTGTCCATAGGCACTAATAGTCAAGATCAATAACAACAGACTTAAAATCACTTTTTTCATAGACTATCTATATTTAGTTTATAATCCGAAAGTTCTTGTTTTATAGGCCTCTATGCAACCGTCAAGGCGTTCCCTTGCTGTAGTGTCACCAGGGACGTTGTGTGAAGGATGGATGTGCAGTTTTACACCCCTGTCCGCAAGGATGCCGGCGCAGGTGGTGACAGTCATCCATACCAATGTTACAAAGCACATGGTGGAAACAGGGCCTATCTTGTCAAAATGGTTCTTGAGCGTAACGGAAGCATCTGTAAGTGGCGCGCAGGAATCCACCACAATATCGGCCAGTTCAAATAAGTTCTTTCCACAGGAATGACGTGGTTCTTTCCCCGTAGATTCAGCTGCCGACCCATACACGATCACTTTCATGCCCCGTTTTCTGGCTTCCAGCGCTACATCAATATTCACAGCATTGATGCCGGTATGGGAAAATATCCAGAGTGTATCCCGGGAGTCAAAATTCCAGGAACTCATGATGGCTGTCCCGTATCCTTCTGCCCTTTCCAGGAATAAAAACTGGTGAATACCGCTCTCTCCCGTTATACGGGTAAAAAAGGTAAGGGATTGCTCGATCAGCGGGTGGAATCCCACAAATCCCCCTATCCTGGGGTACATCTCCTCAATAGGGAGTGTGGCGTGACCACATCCGAAAGTATGAACCCAACGGCCGGCTTCTATGCTGTCAGCCATCAGGGTTGCTGATTTTTGTATATTATCCATCTGTGTTTCCTGGATCCTGTCCTGAAGGTGCCGGACCTTATCCAGCCATTCTATTGCAAGCATATTCAATAATATTAAGATTTATCAAGCTTTCCACGATACGTCATCAAAAAATAAAGGAGAGTCATTACGGTCCATATCCCAAGCAAATATATGGGAAAAACGCGAATGGGCAGAAAGCCCAGTAAATAATTCAACAATGTATTACCCGCCAGGGCTATGACCATGGCTATCCCTATGGCTGTCCCGGACAATGATTTGTAGCGGGCCCCGATATAGGAAATAATGACCGGGAAAGTTGCCCCAAGTCCTGTCCCTATCAGAATCACAGGTACCAACGGCTTGACCCCGGCTGCCAATCCCGTAAATCCTGCAGCCAACACTATCAGATACCACCAAAGGATCTTCCAGGGTTTATAGCGGAATGAAAGCCAGCTCAAAAGAATCCTGCCTGCAGTCATACCTACTACTACAAAGGTTAGCAGAAATAACGCATTCTGTTGTGACAGCCTGTAACCTGCACTATCCTGTAAAAAAATGGGGATCCAGTTGCTGCACAATCCTTCCAGGGCAGACTGGAAAAAAAGGATAAAGCTAAAAAACAACAAAGCCGGCTGTCGAAGCATGGACAATCCCTCCTTAATGGGAAATCCCTGCCGGACCTTGGCCTCGGGAAAGCGTATTATACTGAAATAAACAAATACCAGGAACAGGAAAACAGCCATGTAACGAAGAATGGCTGTGTAGGGAACAAAATCAAATATCCCCAGTATCAAAGGCATTACCAGGGCGCCCAGGCCATAAAAAACACCCAGAATGCTCAGGTTAGAGCTCCTGTTGCGGTCATCGGACACATCGGTCACCAGGCCGTTGCAGGCCCCGTTAAGAATGCCTCCTCCCGCACCCGTGATGAACACACAGGTACCCAGCCATGACACTGAAGTAAAGGCGGACAATCCTATGAATCCCAGCACCACCATGGCTGCAGCAAACTGGAAAGGCATTTTATACCCGAAGCGGTCACACCAGGGTCCGAACACAACCGAACCGGCCAGGACGCCAAAAGGCAGGATCCCGGCCAGGGCAGAAGATTGTGCCATGTCAAGATGCAGTACCTCCCTAAGGGATGGCAATACCGATCCCAGGGTGAGAAAAGATATTCCGAAAAAAAAGATGCCGGCATAGCCGGCAGCCAGAATACTACGTTTATTCATAATACATTCATTGCTTCCAGTGCCAGGCGCCCCGCACCCAGGATCCCCGCTTTCTGGGACAGGCTCGAAGCTTCAAACCGGCATTGTCTTATACTGATTGGTTGTGCCCATTTGCAGGCTTCATAATAGATCCTGTCCAGAAATTTCATGGCAGGTCCAAAAACACCTCCACCCCAGACAATCATGCGGGGATTAAACAGGCTCACCAGGTTTGCCGAAGCCATACCCCAACATTCGACTGCTTTATCTATAACTCTCATCGCCACCGTATTACCACGCATATACGCTTCAAAAACCGAGCGGGCGTCCAGGTATACAGCGGGCTGGCCGGATAATTTTCGGGCCTGTGCGGCAATTCCCGTTCCGGATGCAAACGTTTCAAAACACCCACTGTTGCTGTATTCATCGGTAAATGGAGGCTGCAGTGCCATCCATCCAATGGCTCCCGCTATGTCAGCCGCACCGTGCAACACGTGTCCGTCCACCATGATCCCTGCTCCTATTCCTGTGCCCACACTCAGAAAAATGGCATCGGTATGCCCTTGTGCAACGCCCTGCCATGTTTCTCCCAGTATGTAGCATGTTCTGTCACTTGCGATTATAGTTTCTGTAGCGGGCATTGCAGCGATAATGTATTCCTTGAGAGGAAAACTGTCCCAGCCTGGAATGTTGGGCGCCCAGACCTTGTCTGTACGTGTATCTGCAATTCCCGGCACGCAAATCCCTACCTTCTTTTCTTCTTCAGCGGAAATACCCTGTTCTTCCAGCAACAGGTCACAGACTGTTACTATCAGTTCTGCCACCTGCTTGCCTGTACGGCCTTCCAGAAGCACGGTATGTTCAGCTATGACATCTCCCGTAAAGGAAAAGAGAGCAGCATGAAGCTTTGTACCACCGAGATCTACACCTATGGCATGCATATATCTTTCCAGGATTATCAGACAAACTTGACGCCAAGACTTTTCATGTTCTCAATGGCGGCCCGGTGGTCCTTTTGGTTCACATAACCGAGTCCTTCCATAAGTACCTGAACATCGTATTCGGCTTCCACCAGGTCCTTGACCGTCTCAAGAACACAATATTCGGTGGCAATACCGCTCACAATAACCTGTTTTGTCAGTATGTCCGTCAGGGGTTTTCCGTCTGAGCGTAAGGCATTGAATCCTGAGTATTCTTCTTTTTTGGGAGAAGTACCTTTGCGGAATATGCGCATCAGATGCGGCCTCATGTTGGGATCGTTCACCCTTGTGTAATAGGACAGGTGGATTTCCTGGCCCGAGGTATTGATAACACAGTGCGGGGGCCACTGACCTCCGAATCCCGTAAAGGAGCAGTGATTCTCAGGATGCGTATCGCAAACGTAGACGACCTTATCCCCTGGATGCATATTAATGTAGTTGATGCTGTGGGTCATGGCATTCTCCGCATTCTGACAAGCCATGGACCCGGATATGAAATCATTCAGCATATCCACCACTATGTGGGTTCTGGTTTCTTCATACATGGTTCAGTTCCTCTTTTATAGTATAGATCAGTTTCATCTTCAAATCGTACAGGTCATCCGATATGTCCACCTTGTGATAATGGGGATTGATTATCCTGCGCTCCGTGGGATTCATACGGGACAACTCATAAAGGTATCTTTCGCGTTTTTCTTGCTGTGTTGTATCAGGTTTGATCCTTATTCCGTTCTCCATCACCTTGTGCTGCAATTTTTCTGCCGTATAGGATCCTTCCGCGTACACTGTTTTCCTGGTCTGGTCGATTTCGTCCCTGAGCAGGATTTCCCTGCCTTCTTCAATAGCACAGGCAAAGCTGTCTCCGCGCAGGCAGGTGACATCGGCCTTGCTTTCGTTATCCTGGTATATCCGGTATGTGACCTGGAAACCCGGATTGATAACCTTGGCTTTATCTTCGGAAAGTTTCAGGACAGGGGTATCTCCCATCTGTACCATTTTGTAAACATTCCCGAAGCAGGGATTGTGCTTGCTGGTGGCTATGGCATCTCCCACACCATAACTGTCGATGGCTGCATTTTGACGCTCAAGGTCCGAGATCAGGTATTCGTCCAGTGCATTGGAGGCAAAGATCACGCATTTGGTGAATCCTTCCCTGTCCATCATTTCACGACATTTACGCGAAAGGTAGGCCAAATCCCCGCTGTCCAGGCGTACTCCGTATAAAGGATGGTAGGAATTGTCTATGCCATTGGCTTTAAAAGCCTTTATGGCATTGGGTATACCGCTCTTGAGTGTGTCATACGTGTCCAGAAGCAGAATGATCCCTTCTCCCCTGTGGCTTTTGATATATGCATCAAAAGCATCATATTCATTCCTGACACTGCAGCCGAAAGCCGTAATGTAGCTATGGGCCATGGTTCCAGTGCTGGCAATGTCGAATTCCGTTGTTGCCAGAATATTTGAGGTGCTCACACAACCGGCAGTATACGCAGCCTTTGCCCCGTGAAGGGCAGCCCAGGGACCATGTGCCCTCCTTGAGCCGAATTCACTCACGGGCCGGGTCGTACTGCGAGTGACCCGGGATGCTTTGGTGGCAACCGCCATCTGGTGGTTCATTATGCACAGCATGGGGGTTTCCAGAATCTGGGCCTCGAGCAATGGGGCAACCACCGTGATAAGGGGCTGACGGGGAAAAGCTATCTGACCTTCTTCCATGGCATAGACATCCCCGGTAAAGCGTACGGCTGTCAACATCCTGCAGAAATCCAGATAGTTATCTTCAGGTAGGAATTTTCTGAAAAAAGATTTGTTTTGTGTTCCAAATCCCGAGATCATCTCCAGCACTTCGTTTACACCGCTTACCACAGCCCAGTTGTTGTTGTCCGGAGCTGTACGGTAAAACATGTTAAAAACGGCGGTGGTTCTGTCCAAACCTTTATCTACAAAAGTTTTGGCCATGGTATACTGGTATTTGTCGGAACAATAGGAATTGACCATCGTGATTTTTTAAAACGTAAAGATAGACAAATTAAGCTTATCTTTGTTGACTTAAACCGGAAAACTATGAAGGGCCTTTTTAAGAAAAACACTAAATATGCAATAATTGGTTCGGGAAGCTGGGCAACGGCCCTGGTCAAGATTCTGCTCGACTCTCAGGATGAAGTCCTTTGGTTTGTCAGGGACCAGAATATGATCAATTTCATAGATCAGGACAAACATAATCCACATTACCTGCAGGCTGTGGAACTGGATACTTCCCGGCTGCTTATGAGTTGTGATATCAACAAGGTCATTTCCCAGGGAGATGTTCTGATATTCTGCATTCCATCTACTTATTTCATCAGCGAGTTGATTCCCCTTACAGTCCCGCTGGATGAAAAGTTCATAGTCACTGCCATCAAAGGGTTAATACCTGAGCGTAACATCTCTGTCACCGAGTACTTCAACCGCATCCACAAAATTCCTTACGACAATATGGGTGTGATAGCAGGTCCTGTCCATGCGGAAGAGGTGGCTATGGAACGGCTCTCCTACCTGAGTGTTACCTGTAAAAAGGAAAGCACCGCCAAAAAGCTTGCCGGAGTTTTCCGCTGTCCCTACATCCGCACCAGCATTGGCACAGATATCTACGGCCTTGAATACTCCGTCGTCCTGAAAAACATTTATGCCATAGCATCCGGAATGAGCCGCTCCCTGGGATACGGGGACAACTTCCAGGCTGTGCTGGTTTCATGCGCTTACCAGGAAATCAGGGCTTTTCTGAACCGTACCTATCCGGATAAAGGCAGGAACACGTCACTCTCCGGATTTCTGGGAGACCTGTTGGTTACCTGTTACTCTCAATTCAGCCGCAACCGGACCTTCGGGAACATGATAGGCCAGGGATACTCCATCAAGGCCGCACAACTGGAAATGAACATGGTGGCAGAAGGTTATCATGCCGCCTTGTGCATCCATGAGATCAATAAAAAGCATAAAGTGGATATGCCCATAGCAGAAGCCATGTACAAAATCCTGCATGAATTCCGCTCCCCTGCAATCGTTTTCAAGGCACTTAGCGAACAGTTGAAATAACCCATGAAAGAAATCATAACCATTAGAGAAAACTCTGCCATTGGATTCATTCCCGGTGATACCTATCCCCTCTGGCAGGAGAAAGCACTGCGGGCCCTGGACCTCCTTGAGACAGGCAAAGGAAAGGGATCCGATTTCCTGGGATGGCTTCGCCTTCCCTCGCAGACTGCACCGACTGTCTATGAGCAGATTAAGGACATATGCCTGGATTGGAAAGATATCGAACTGGTTGTGGTTATTGGCATAGGAGGATCCTACCTGGGTGCCAGGGCCGTCATTGAAGCCCTCTCCCACTCTTTTTCCGCCCTAATGCCGTCTTCAACGCCATATATTGTGTTTGCCGGGCAGAATATCGGGGAAGATTACCTGGCCGAGCTGGAAGATCTAATGGCTGTCAAGTCGTCAGCCTGCGTGGTGATCTCCAAATCCGGGACAACCACCGAACCGGCCATTGCTTTCCGGTTGGTCAAGCAACACCTCCTGTCCCGTTACGGGAAGGAAGAAACCAGGCGGCGCATTGTAGCCATAACAGATAAATCCCACGGTGCATTGCGCAAGATGGTCAACAGCGAAGAGTACCGAAGTTTTATCATCCCTTCCGACGTGGGAGGACGTTTTTCCGTGTTTACCCCGGTTGGCCTGCTTCCCATAGCCCTGGCAGGTATCGATATTCAAGAGCTGATGGAGGGCGCCCGGGATATGGAAAAGATCACAGCCCTGAAAACAGGAAATAATCCCGCAGTGAGGTATGCAGCTCTTCGTAATGCCTTATACAGCACAGGCAAAAAGATCGAGTTGCTGGTCAATTACCATCCCAAACTTCATTATGTGACCGAGTGGTGGAAACAGCTTTTTGGCGAAAGCGAAGGAAAAGAGCATAAAGGCATTTTCCCTGCCGGTGTTGATTTCACGACCGATTTGCATTCCATGGGACAGTATATCCAGGATGGGG
Organism: Bacteroidetes bacterium ADurb.Bin013; assembly: GCA_002071385.1. Taxonomy (GTDB): domain Bacteria; phylum Bacteroidota; class Bacteroidia; order Bacteroidales; family UBA932; genus DMER64. The sequence continues at coordinate 100,589 of MWFB01000003.1, read as the reverse complement.
AACGCCATCTTTTTGAAACGGTTATAAGCATTGCCGCACCCAACCGTTCACTGGCCATACCCGCCGATGAAGGGGATAACGACGGGCTCAACTTCCTGGCAGGAAAACGTATAGATCATTGCAACAAAATGGCAGAGCTGGGGACGCGGCTGGCCCATACAGATGGCGGTGTGCCCAACCTGCGCATTGACATGTCTTCCCTGAATGCATACAACCTGGGAGCCCTTCTCTATTTCTTCCAGAAAGCCTGCGGCATAAGCGGGTATATCCTGGGCGTGAATCCATTTGACCAGGAAGGCGTGGAAGCTTACAAAAAAAATATGTTCGCCTTATTGGACAAGTCGGGTTTCGAGGTCCAGGGTGCTCTCCTGCGCAAACGACTCTGAAAGGGCAGTCAGCCTGATTTTCCCTGCTGTTTTTCCCGAACGGATCACTACAAGGCACTTACCGTGAAAGGCTTTCCTGTAATCGGCCCTGAACGGTTCGTGGCTTATGGGACTGCCGTTGTCCACGGCCGCTATGGTGGCGGGACCCTCCAGGCGGAAAGTAACCATATTGTCTGCATAAGGCACAGGATTACCCTGCTCATCCAGAATTTCTACCGTTACAAAAGCCAGGTCTTCGCCCCCTGTCTCCAGGACAACCCTGTCAGAGGTCAGTTTAAGGCTGGCCGGCTCTCCTGCCGTGGATATACTCCGGCGTAAGAATTCCTTGCCTTCACTGTAAGAGACTGCAGTAATCGTTCCAGGTTCAAAGGGAACGCGCCAGCAGGCATGTAGTTTTAGAGAATCCTTCCTGCTAATACCAAGCGACCTTTCGTTGAGGAACAACTCCACGGAATCAGCCTGGTTGTAATAAGCCCATATATCCACCATCTCTCCCGGATTCCAGTTCCAGTGGGGGAACACATGCAATACCGGGGTATCGGTCCATTCGCTCTGATACATGTAATAAATGTCTTTGGGAAAGCCCGCCAGGTCAATTATCCCGAAATGTGAACTCCTGGCCGGCCACCAGTAGGGAGTGGGTTCTCCCAGGTAATCAAATCCTGTCCAGATGAACATGCCGGAGATGAAATTGTTGTCGCGGACCTGCATCCAGGCGCTTTCATGGGTGTTTCCCCAGGGTGCACACATGTTGTCATAGGCGGAACACATGTGGTGCGGGGTATCATAGGTCATCCACCATTGTTTTGGTTCTTTCCTTACCGAGTCGGAAGGCATCTGGTAAAAACCACGTGTATGGAGAGAAGAGGTGGTTTCAGCAGCTATGAACGGTTTTCCGGGAAAATTCACCGGTACTTTGGCGTAATCGCTTTCGTGGTAATTATAGCCTATGATATCCAGCTCCCCGGCCCTGAACAAATTATTGTAGGGTGCGGGCTCATTACAACCTGCTGTAACAGGCCGTGTTGGGTCCAGCTCTTTTACGATCCTGGCCAGCTTCCTGGTCAGCAGTGCATCAAAGGGAAGGTCTCCCTGGACCTGGGTGTCATCTCCTGCCATAAAGTTCAGGAGCAGGTTCGCCTGCTGCAGATCCAGCGTATCGGCCACAGGATTGTTCCATTGTTCCAACACTTCATTCCCTATGCTCCACATGACCACACAAGGATGGTTACGGTCGCGCAGGATGAAATCCCTCAGGTCCTTCTCATACCATTCTTCAAAGAACATGGCATAATCGTAAGCTGTCTTGTTCTTGCGCCAGACATCAAAAGCTTCGTTCATGACCAGGAAACCCATACTATCGCAAAGGTCCAGCAATTCAGGAGCCGGCGGATTGTGAGACGTACGAATGGCGTTACATCCCATCTGTGCCAGCATCTCAAGCTGCCGCTCCAGCGCCCTGCGGTTCACAGCGGCTCCCAGGGCTCCCAGGTCGTGGTGCATGCATACCCCCTTTATCTTAAAGGGACGGTCGTTTAGGTAAAAACCGGAATCGGCTGTAAACCTGAATGTTCTTATACCAAACGTGGTACTGTAATTGTCTATGACAGCACCTCCCCTGAGCAACTGGCTTTCCACGGTATAGAGGCTGGGATTCTCAACATCCCAGAGAGCCGGTTTCTTTACTTCCAGTGTCTGTTCAAGGATGATTTCACCTCCCGGTGAAGGTTCCGCGTAATTGCATTCTTTAGCCACAGTGAGTCCGGAAGGGTCCACAATCTTAGTAAGCAGGTAGAAATCTCCGGTCGCTGCGAAAGGCCGGACAATGGTTGTCCTGACCCGGACCTGTGCCAGATCGGTCGAAACCTGGGGTGTGGTGACGAATGTTCCCGAATAAGGGATGTGAACCTCCGGAGTCACCACCAGGCGGACATTCCTGTAGATCCCGGACCCTGTGTACCATCTTGAGTTCGGTTGCAGGGAATTATCAACGGTGACCTCAACCCTGTTCTCCTCTCCCGGAGGATTCAACAGCGGAGTGACCTCATAACTGAAAGAAGCGTACCCGCAGGGACGGTGTCCTGCCAGGTGACCGTTCACAAAGACGCGGCTGTCGCGGTATATACCGTCAAATTCCAGGAATACACGCTTCCCTTCCGTCCCTGGTTCCAGGGTGAACACTTTTCTGTATATACCCTTGCCTCCGGGTAAAGCGCCTCCTCCCGGAGTCGCGGGATGGTTCTTGTCAAAAGGTCCCTCAATGCTCCAGTCGTGAGGAAGGTCTACAGACTCCCAGATCAATGAGTCATCTATAGCCCCGGTCCGGGCGAATTCCCAGCCGTCGTTGAAATCGGTGACTTTCCGCAGCGAATCCCTGTGGCAGGAGCCCAGGATCAGTAAGGCAGCTGCTATGATATACAAGCGTTTCATAAGACTTAAAGCTGTATGATTTGTTCTTTACCGTCATAACTGACAACCGTCAGCGATTCTCCCCCGGCAAAAGGCGTTCCCGGCTTGTGGGGGGTGATTTTCCTGATATGGAACTCCCTGCTCTCCGGCATACCTTCAAAGGATCCTTTCCTGGCCCCTATGGTAAAGATCCCTGTTTCCTGATCGTAGTGAAAAGGAATGTTGGAGAAGAAACCTTTCTCGTAGTTATAATTTATCCCCTCATCTTCGTACAGGGTGAACCGGGCGTCGGCCCCTGTGTATACACACAAGGTGATGGGCGCTCCGGGTTTTTCGCAGGTATACTGAATTTCCGGACCTGTCGGTAAAATGGAACCTGCTTTCACATATACGGGCATTTTATCCAGGGGAGCATCGGCCGTCAGGAAGTTGCCTCCCCGCAGGTATTCCCCGGTATGGAAATCATACCAGTCATTCTGGCGGGGAAGGTAAACATCGCGTTTCCTGGCTTTGTATTCATAAACAGGACATACCATCAGGGCGTTTCCAAACATATACTGATCGGATATATTAATAACATTCTCATCTTCAGCAAAATCCATAATCAAACCCCGCATGATGGTATAGTCTTCAAACCAGGTCTTTCCTGCCAGCGTGTATATGTAAGGCATTAAACGGTAACGCAGTTTGTTGTATTGGACCATGGTTTTGTAAACAGGATGGTTTTCAGGGGCAATGTTGAAGATTTCGCGGTAAGGATACTGACCGTGGCTGCGGAAAAGCGGACAAAAAGCTCCAAACTGGTACCAGCGGGCATTCAGCTCGCGCCATTCTTCCATATCGGGTGATCCTTCCCGGGCCCTTTCAAAACGTCCCTGTACACAGAAGCCCCCGATGTCCATGGTCCAGTAAGGTATCCCCGAAATACTGAAATTGATGCCGGCAGAAATCTGGGCTTTCATATCCTCCCAGCATGTTCCAATATCCCCGCTCCATGTTGCAGTGGAATAACGCTGCAATCCCGGGAATCCGCTTCTGGTCAGCAGGAATACGCGCCTGTCTGGGTCTGAACCCCGTTGACCTTCATATATGGCCTGGGCATTTACCAGGGAATAGGCATTCAGATACCTGGCCGAGGGGCCCAGAGCGGTAGGCGTAGAGAGTGCTTTACGATATTCCAGACTGGCGTTGGACAGGATATCCGGCTCCGAGGCATCCATCCACCAGGCATCAAATCCCAGGGGATAAAGGTGATCTTCCATTTGTTGCCAGAAAAGCCTGCGGGCTCCTTCGGCAAAAGCATCGTAAAATGAACCGATATACCCCGGCCATATCCAATCGCGGATACTATCCTCCACCGCACGGGTGTACATCCACCCATTATCCTCATATTCCTTGTAATGTTCTGTGGTATGATAAAATTTGGGCCATACCGAGATCATGATCCGGGCGTTCTGTGCGTGGACACTGTCAACCATGGCTTTGGGATCGGGGAACCTTTCTTTGTCAAATTCATGGCTTCCCCAGGAATCTACAGGCCAGTAGAACCAATCCAGCACCATGTTGTCAATGGGGATCCTGCGTTTTCGGTATTCATTCAGGGCCCCCAGTAACTCATCTGAGGTTTTGTAGCGTTCCCGGCTCTGCCAGTACCCCATGGCCCATTTGGGCATGATCTGAGCTTTGCCGGTCAGCAGGCGGTACCCGCTTATGATCTGGTCGCTATCCTGTCCATAGATAAAATAATAATCAATCATATCGGCCATTTCTGACCACCAGGATTGCTTTTCCTGTTCCAGGGGATCAACCGGCGTATAGAGCGAAAGGCCCAGGTAGGAAACCCCTCCGTCGGGTACCCACTCTATGCGCAGGGGGTATTCAATACCGGCTTCCATTTCCGCTGTGAATTTGTAACTATTCGGATTCCAGGCTGTCCGCCAGCGCTCCCCTACCACTTCCTCTCCGTTAAAAAAAACCTTAGTATACCCTGCATAGTAGAGCAAAAAGTGGTGTATCCCGCTTTCTTTTGCCCCTATCGTTCCCTCCCAGATAATCTGTGCATTATGGAAGGGGATCCCTTCCGGGAAGTTTTTCACCTTGTCAAGGTCCGTGTAATCTACCCTGGATTCCCTTCTGCGCAGGTATTCCGTTTTTCCGTCTCGGCTGGCATAAACAGCAGAAAGAGCCCCTTCCTGTCCGTCAATATCCCTGAGGTCCAGCGCGTCCAGTTGCTTGTAGTCTTCCGGATTCCCGAATCGTGACAAAGAGTTGTTGTCCCACAGCAATCCATAATGATTGCTTGATAGGATGAAGGGTACGGAAACCTTGGTGTTGTATTGGTACAAGGTCTCGTTTTTACCCTTGTAGTTGAATTCATCAGACTGATGCTGGCCCAGACCGTAAAAGGCTTCATCGGCGGGTGATTCGAAAACCTGCCGGATGGAATATCCCTTGTCTCCTTCCACTTCAATGGGAGTGAATGATTTTCCTCCACCCTGGCTTTCCTGCAGGATCACGTTTCCCTCCGGATCCATGAAAACCACTTCACCCGTATGTATGTTCACACTAGCTTGAAGGGCTTCAGTCTTTACTATAACCCGCTGTCCTTCCTCCAGGCAGTCGAACGGGACCAGGGGTGTCTCTCCCGGAACCCGCATCAGGCTGGGTCGGGCAGAGAATTTTTCCCGTGCAGGAACAGCGGACACCCGGATGATCTGCGGGCTGACAGGTTGGATCCTGACTTTTGATTTGTCAGACACGGTGACCGTCACGCTGTTACTGTCAACCAGCAAGGTACGTGTACACGAGATCAATAAAAGTCCCGTGATCAGGACAAAGAAACATTTTTTCATATCTTTGATTATCATTAGTATTGCCTTTTCAAAGATAGGTCTTTATGAAAACATTCACAATCCTTCTTCTGTTTTGCCTGCTCATTTCCGGGTGTAAAAGCGAAAATAACGGCGAAGATCCCGCCATGCGCGACATTACTTCCATGGAATTATCAAAGCTCATGGGCATAGGATGGAACCTGGGGAATTCCCTGGAAGCAACGGGTGGTGAAACATCGTGGGGTAATCCAAAGGTGACATCAGACCTGATCAGGGCGGTCAAAGAAGCGGGATTCACCTCGGTGAGGATCCCTGTTTCCTGGTCTGTGCACATTACAGACCAGGGCACACACAAGATAGACAATGCCTGGATGCAGCGTGTGGGACAGGTTGTCAATTATGTGCTGGTCAATGATATGTTTGCCATTATAAACATCCACTGGGACAACGGCTGGATGAACGATCCCAGGGAAAGCAGCCGGCAACAGGTCAACGCAAAGCTCCACGCCGTCTGGACCCAGATTGCCACATATTTCAAGGATTATGATGACCGGCTCCTTTTTGCCGGCTCCAACGAAGTCCATATGGAAGGTGACTGGTCTTCCAGCCCGCCGGCTGAATATCTGTCTGTGCAGAATTCTTTCAACCAGACTTTTGTAGATGCCGTAAGAGAAACGGGAGGACGCAACCTCAAGCGCCACCTGGTCATACAGAGTTACCTTACCAATATTGACCTGGCTTACAGATCACTCATCATACCACAGGATCCCACCCCCAACAGGCTCATGGTGGAAGTGCATTACTACGATCCGTATGAATTTGCATTAAAGGAGGATGAACCGTATGATTTCCGCTGGGGTTCCGTAGCAACCGGCCCCGTAACATCCTGGGGCCAGGAAGACTGGGTGGAGTCAACCTTCGGCAAAATGAAAAAATTCACCGATAAAGGATTCCCTGTGATCCTGGGAGAATACGGGGCATTATACAGGATTCAGCTCACCGGGGACGAACTCAAAGAACATAAAAAATGCCGTTCCCATTATCTGGAGTATGTTACAGAAGCTGCCATACGGCATGGGATGGTGCCTTTTTACTGGGATAACGGGGCCCCGGATTTTGTCCTGATCAGTCGTTCCTCCAACCAGGTAGTTCATCCAGATGCCCTGCAGGCGATAATGAAAGCCCGTCAATGAATCCCTGGTCTTCCAGCAAGGTTTCTACGGGAGCAGAGGCAGCAGCCACTGCCAGGCTGTCGCATTTTTCATTCTGTGGATGACCGGCGTGGCCTTTGACCCAGACAAACCGCACTTTGTGTTTTGATGCAACATCCAGGTAACGTTTCCAGAGGTCCACATTCTTTTTCCTGCAAAAATCCCTGGCTTTCCAGTTTTGAAGCCATCCTTCTTCAACAGCCCTTACGACATAGGCCGAGTCTGAATAGATGCAGACATCTGTTCCGTGTTTTTTGAGTGCTTCCAGGCCGGCAATGACGGCCATCAACTCCATCCTGTTATTGGTGGTAAGGCGGTATCCGGCTGAAATTTCCTTATAGTGTCTGCCGCTTTGCAGGATCACCCCGTATCCTCCGGGTCCGGGATTTCCCAGGGCAGATCCGTCGGTATAGATATTAACCTTCATGCAATCCTTCCGTTATGGCCTGATTCCTACGCCGCGTCCTGTAGATATCACAAGCCATAAAGATTGCAGCAAGCATGGATTCTGCAGATGCCTTGTCCTCTCCGGCAATGCGGTAAGCTGTCCCGTGATCCGGAGATGTCCTGATCACAGGCAATCCTGCTGTAAAATTCACACCCTGGCGGAATGACAAAGCCTTGAAAGGAACCAGACCCTGGTCGTGATACATGGCAAGAATGGCATCAAATTTCCTGTACCCTGCGTCGGCAAAGAAACCATCGGCAGGATAAGGACCGAATGCCAGAATCCCTGATCGATTGACCTCTTCTATGGCCGGTAATATGACCTGTTCTTCTTCTGTTCCCAGTAGTCCCCCGTCTCCCGCATGCGGATTGAGTCCCAGAACGGCTATCCTGGGCTGCATGATCGTAAAGTCTTTCTTAAGGGTACTATCCATCAGCTTTATCTTCTTGACGATCTTATCTTTTGTGAGTTCCGCAGGTATCCGGCTCAACGGGATATGACCTGTGACCACACCAATCCTCAGTCCATGGCTGCAGAGCATCATCAGCGGATTGGAAACACCAAAGGCATTGGCCAGGTACTCTGTATGGCCGGGAAAAACAAATCCCTCCCTGTTCATGCCCTGCTTGTTAAAGGGAGCTGTCACCAGCACCTGGATTTTCCCGCCGCGCAGATCCTCTACGGCGCGTCCGAGTGATTGCATGGCTGCCTGTGCGCCTTCCGGTGTCATTTTTCCCGGTTCGGCTATGAACTGATCCGACACACAGGGAATCAGGTTCACCATTTTGAAATGAAGTTCAGAAGCAGCTTGCGTGATATGAACATTGAAATTTTCCACCCCTGCGCACAATTTCTTGTAATACCCCAGCAGGCGTGACGAACCATAGATCACGGGAGTGCACAGTTCATTGATCCGGGAATCGGCCAGGGCTTTGATCAGTACTTCGTATCCTATCCCATTTGTATCACCCTGGGTGAGCCCGACTATTATCTTTTTATGCATGATAAGTTAATTTTTGTAGATGATTTCCCTCCCGAAAGGGGTAAATGCCAGGGTGACCATCTTGAAGTGTTGTTTCCCGAAGGGTATTCCAATGATAGTGATGCACAACACCACCCCCCAGAAGAGATGGCTGAGTGCAATCCAGATACCCCCGAGAAAGATCCACAATATATTCAACACCGTACTCAGGCAACCGGTCCCGGACTCTACCGTCCTTGTTGTTTTCACAAAAGGCCAGAGTGCAAAAGCTGCCAGTTTGAAACTTTGAATGCCGAATGGTATCCCGATGATGGTGATACACATGAGAACGCCTGCAACCATGTATTCCAGCGCGATCATGATACCGCCAAACAATAGCCAGAGTATGTTTCCCAGTATGCTCATATCGCAAATATACGCAAGATATCGTTATATTTGCATGGCTATGACTTCTGTATGGGACACTAACATACAATTTCTCCAGGGAGTAGGACCCGGGCGTGCCAGGGAACTGGAAAAAGGTTTGAATATAAAAACATTTGGCGATCTGATCCGTCATTATCCTTTCCGTTACATTGACAGGACCCGTTTCTATTCAATCAGTGAAATCGATCCCGATCTGGCAGCTATCCAGATCCGGGGCGAGGTCAGGGATATGAAAATCGTCGGGGCAGGTTCCCGCAAACAGCGGCTGGTGGTTCTCTTTGCAGATCCCACCGGAACCGTTGACCTCGTTTTTTTTAAGGGAATCCGCTGGATCAAGGATAAAATCAAGGTGAACACGGAATATATTGTTTTTGGAAAACCCACCTTGTTCAATGGCAGGATGAACCTGGTACACCCCGATATGGACATCCCCGATGACCAGAGCCTGAGGGGAAGTTCAGGACTTCAAGCCGTTTATTCTTCCACCGAATCACTCCGTGACAAGGGTTTTACCCAAAAAGTCTTTTCCCGTCTCATTGCCCAGGCCCTTAACCGTGTTGAAGGACAGGTAGTGGAGCCACTAACACCACTCATGCTCAAGCAACTGAAACTGATGCCCCTGGCCATGGCACTGGAAGAGATCCATTTCCCGAAGAACCTGAAAAACCTCCAGGCTGCACAAACAAGGTTGAAATTCGAGGAATTGTTTTTCATTCAACTCGGCCTGCTTAAGCAACGGGCAGTCCGTCTGAGGGCCGAGGACGGGCTGCGGTTTTCCACAGTGGGCGAGTCTTTCAACAATTGTTACAAAAGGTTGCCCTTTGAGTTGACCTCGGCACAGAAACGGGTCATCAAAGAAATCCGCGCCGATCTGGGGAGTGGACGACAGATGAACCGCCTGCTGCAGGGAGACGTGGGCAGCGGAAAAACCCTTGTTGCGCTGCTCAGCTCATTGATTGCAACAGATAACGGCTACCAGGCTTGCATGATGGCCCCTACAGAGATCCTGGCCAACCAGCACTATAATACCGTAAGCCGCTTTCTGAAGGGACAGAACATCAAAGTGGGGTTGCTTACAGGCAATACCAAAGCTTCTGAACGCAAGGCACTCCATGAATCTTTGCAGGACGGGTCCTTGCACCTGCTTATCGGAACACACGCCCTGATAGAGGATACCGTGACCTTCAAAAAGCTGGGCTTTGTCGTCATAGACGAACAACACCGCTTTGGGGTGGAGCAGCGTGCCCGGCTGTGGGAAAAAACAGAAGGCTCACCGCCTCATATCCTGGTCATGACGGCCACGCCGATTCCCAGAACGCTGGCCATGACACTGTACGGTGACCTGGATGTATCGGTGATTGATGAACTGCCACCCGGAAGGCAGCCCGTCCAAACCATTCACTATCCCTCTTCAAAAAGGGGCGCCGTCTATTCCTTCCTGAAAAAACAGATCACGGAGGGAAGGCAGGTCTATATAGTTTATCCCCTGATACGTGAATCTGAAAAAATGGATTATGAAAACCTGGAAACAGGGTATCGTGACATAACCATGGCTTTCCCCGCCCCCCTTTATTCAGTTGCCGTGGTTCACGGACAACAGAAACCCGAAGACAAGGCTTATGACATGAACATGTTTGTCAGAGGACATGCGCAGATATTGATTGCCACTTCTGTTATCGAAGTGGGTGTGGATGTTCCCAATGCCACGGTGATGGTTATTGAAAGTGCAGAACGTTTTGGATTATCACAGCTTCATCAGTTGCGCGGACGCGTGGGCCGCGGTGCTGAAAAATCATATTGCATCCTTATGACAGGCAACGCCCTGAGCAAAGAGGCAAGACAGCGCTTGAAACTGATGTGCGAAAGCAGTAATGGCTTCGAGATTGCCGAGGCAGACATGCGGTTGCGCGGACCAGGGGACCTGGAAGGCACAGCGCAGAGCGGACTGGCTTTTGACCTTCACATAGCCAGCCTGGCCAAGGATGGACAAATCCTTGAATGGGCAAGAAGTGAAGCGCAGAAAATTCTGGATGACGATCCGCTTCTTGCCTCGGAAAAAAACAAGATGTTGCGGTTACAGCTTGAAATCCTGGGAAAAAGAAGGGCCGATTACAGTAAAATATCCTGAACAAATTCCTTCCCCCCGCTAAAAGGGGTCGACCTGGTTCCGTGATTTGAGGCTCATGGTATCGTAGAGTGTTCCCTGATCCTCAAATGTAAAACGCCTCAGGGTATCCCGGTACTTAAGCCTGGGATCTGAATAGTCCACCAAAAAAATCCGCTGGCGCAGAGAAACGGTTAGGGATACGTGGTATTTCCCCTGGGCATCCGTATAGGCTGTATCTGCTTCGTTTTTAAGGGAATATGTTCTGTTCATTATAACCCTTATACCCTCAACGGGCAAGTTTACAATATTCCTTATCTCTCCTTCCACAGCATAGGTATATGTGTTTTCCGGCTGCTTTAAGCAAGCGGTCGTGAGGAGCAAGGCTGCTATCAAAAAAAATATACTTTTAGAGGACATTGAGTACCTGTTCTTTTATTTTTTCAAGTTCATCCTTCATCATAACAACGTATTGCTGCATGCCGGCATGAGCTGCCTTGGAGCCCAGCGTATTAATCTCCCTTCCCATCTCCTGTGCAATGAAATTGAGTTTCCTTCCGGCATATTCTTCCTGGACGATAGTCTGGCGGAAATAAGTGCAATGCTGGCTCAAACGGACGCGTTCTTCGCTGATATCCGCTTTTTCGAGATAGTAGATCAACTCCTGCTCCACGCGGTTTTTATCAATGGAAGCATCTTCACCCAGTCCGGCCAACTTGTCTTCCAGCCGTTTTCTTACCGATACTATACGTTCCGGATCAAGTTCTCCCACCTTGACCAAGTGGCTTTCAATGTTGTCTATATGGGATAGCAGGTCCTGTCCCAGTATTTCCCCTTCACGGCATCTGAACTCATCCAGTTTGTCCGCAGCCTGATAAATACATTGTTCAAGGACTTGCCATTCGGCAATATCCACTTCTTTTTTCTGCACTTCCCTGACCTCGGGCAACCTGAGAAGGGAAACAGCCAGTTCTGAAGGACTGACTTCCTGGGCAATATCCCTGAAAATGGCCTGCAATTCCTTATAATACTGCTTGATAAGTTCTACATTGAAAATATTGTCCAGATCAGCCACTTCCTGGTCTACCGCTATGAAAAGATCGATATTGCCTCTTTGCAACCTGTTAATCAGGTTTTTACGCAAGTCATGTTCATATTCCCTGGGTATTTGGGATGTTTTAAATCCGATATCTGCAGTTTTCCCATTTAAGGAACGAATCTCGACGGTAAATTTCTTTCCTGAAAATAAAGCTTCGGCTTTACCGTAACCGGTCATTGAGCGAATCATTATATCATATTTTCAGCAAATATACATTATTATGATTATTTTTGCCCAACAAATATTCCCGGCTTATGAACGCAGAAAACACACAGACTTCAGAGGAACGCCCACTGAACTTTATTGAAGAGATCATCCAGGAAGACCTGGCTCAGGGAAAGCATAAATCCATCATTACCAGGTTTCCCCCGGAGCCTAACGGATACCTGCACATAGGCCATGCAAAGAGCATTTGCCTGAATTTTGGCCTGGCCAGAAAGTTTGGTGGAAAGACCAACCTGCGTTTTGACGATACAAATCCCATAAAAGAAGATACGGAATACGTTGATTCTATAAAAGATGATATACAATGGCTTGGTTTTCAATGGGCTAACGAATTCTATGCCTCGGATTATTTTGAACAACTGTACCAGTGGGCGCTTGTCCTGATCAACAAGGGCCTGGCTTACGTAGACGACCAGACGCAGGAAGAAATTCGCCTGAACAGGGGTACCATTACCACCCCGGGCACGGACAGTCCCTGGCGGAACCGGAGCATTGAAGAAAATACAAATTTGTTCACCAGGATGAGGAACGGTGAATTTCCCGACGGCAGCAGGGTGCTTCGTGCCAAAATAGACATGAGCCATCCCAACATGCTTATGAGGGACCCCCTGATGTACAGGATCATTCATGCCGAACATCACCGTACCGGCAATGCATGGTGCATTTACCCGATGTATGACTATGCCCACGGACAGTGTGATTCCATTGAGCAGATCACTCATTCGGTGTGCACGTTAGAATTTGACGTACACAGACCGCTATACGACTGGTTCATTGAAAAACTTGAAATATTTCCATCCCACCAGTATGAATTTGCCAGGCTCAACATTACCCACACCGTTATGAGTAAAAGGAAGCTCCTGGAACTGGTGCAAACAGGACTGGTCAACGGCTGGGACGATCCCAGGATGCCAACCATTTGCGGACTCAGGCGCAGGGGGTATACACCATCGGGAATCCGCCTGTTTTCAGAAAAAGTAGGTGTCGCAAAGCGGGATAACGTTATTGACATTTCACTCATGGAATGGTGTATAAGGGAGGAGTTGAATAAAACCGCCCCTCGTTTTATGGCTGTTCTGGACCCGTTGAAGGCAATCATTACAAATTACCCGGAAGGTGCTGAAGAGTTCATGAAAGCCCCCCTCAATCCTGAAGATCCAGGCTCCGGAGAAAGACTTATACCGTTCTCCCGTGAAATCTATATCGAACGGGACGACTTCATGGAAGACCCTCCCAAGAAGTACTTCCGCCTCAGGCCCGGTGGAGAAGTACGCCTCAAATACGGATACATTATCAGGTGCAACGATATGATCCGGGACCAGGAAGGCAACATCCTGGAACTTCATTGTACCATTGATCCGGACACAAAACCCGGGACAGGAACCTGGCGCAGCGTAAAGGGGACCATACACTGGTTGTCTGCAAAGCATACTGTCGCAGGCGAAGTGCGTCTTTTTGACCGGTTATTCCTGGAACCCTACATGGGATCCATTCCTGAGGATAAGGATTACAGGGAGTACCTCAATCCTGAATCCCTCAAGATAATACGGGCTTTCATAGACAGTCAGGCAGTGGCCATGGCCAACCAGGCGGTGAGTGGACAGGACGGATCCCGTATCCGTTTCCAGTTTGAACGTCTTGGGTATTTTGTTGCTGATTACGACACTACAAAGGAAAAACCGGTGTTCAACAGGATCTGTACGCTAAAGGACACCTTTTCCAAAACGCTCAATCAGCTTTAAAGCTCTATCTTTTCATTGTTATCATCCAGCCACCTGGCCTGGGTGACTGCCAGCTCGGGGGAAATCCTGACATTGAGACGGCATCCGTATTTTCTGGACCATTTTTTGGCTCTTGATACGAATCCCTTGACAAGATAAGCTTCTACAAAGGGGTGAACTTCCAGGATCACGCTTTTCAGTTTCTTTTCATTCGCAAAGAAAGCCAGCTGATTTTCAATGTTCTCTGTAAACAACAGGCTGGGTGCAATCTTTCCTGTTCCGTTGCAACTTGGACATTTTTCGCTGGTGTTGATCTCCATGGCCGGACGTACACGCTGACGGGTAATTTGCATGAGGCCGAATTTTGTCAGAGGCAGGATGCTGTGTTTTGCCCTGTCAGACGCCATGAGTTCCTGCATTTTTTTGTAGAGCTTAAGGCGGTGGTCCGCGTTATCCATATCAATGAAATCAACCACTATGATACCGCCAAGGTCCCTGAGCCTGAGTTGCCGTGCAAGCTCCTCGGCCACAACCATGTTCACTTCAAAGGCGTTTTCCTCCTGCCCACTGGCCATCTTTGAGCGGATCCCGCTGTTGACATCTATCACATGCAGGGCTTCCGTATGCTCAACTATGATATAGATGCCCTGCCTGAGGGGAACCACCCTGCCAAAGGAACTCCTAATCTGACGGTTTATATCAAACGCATCGAATATGAGCTCTTTTCCCTTGTATAGTTTTACAATTTTCTCCTTTTCAGGCGCTATGGTGGAAATATAGGAACAAACCTCTTCAAATACCATGCTGTCGTTGACATGTATACTGGTAAAGGTATCGTTGAGCAGATCCCGGATGACGGTAGTGATACGGCTGTTTTCTGTCAACAAGCGAGAGGGGATTTTTCCCTTTCGCATGACAGACCAGGATTCTTCCCATTTATGAATCAACGAATTCAATTCGGTGTCCAGGACTGCCGCTCTTTTTCCTTCGGCAGCCGTCCTTACGATAAGACCATAATTGGGCGGCAGGATACTTTGTACAAGACGTTCCAGCCTGCTTCGTTCTTCTTTCAGTCTTATTTTTGAAGAGAGGTTAATCTTTTCCGAAAAGGGCAATAACACCATATTCCTTCCGGCTATGGATATGTCGGAAGTAAGACGCGATCCCTTGGTAGAGATGGGTTCCTTTACAATCTGTACCAGTACGGGCTGTCCAACCTTAAGTACCTCCGAGATCTTTCCTTCCTTGGGCAAAACCGAGCCGAGTTTCAGGCTGGAATAGATCTCGGAAGGAGGGTTCTTCCTGGTAATTACCTGTTGTGTAAAATAATTGACCGTGGTAAAGGCATATCCTAAATCCAGGTAATGTATGAAAGCATCTTTGTCGTGACCAATATCAACAAAAGCTGCATTCAGGGCCGGCATGATCTTCTTGACCTTACCCAGGTACAAATCGCCCACCGAGAAATGATTGTCGCTTGTTTCCTCCCTGTGTAATTCGACGAGCCTCTTATTCTCCAGCAATGCTATGGAGACTTCAGAAGAGGTTACATCAATAATTAAATCTTTCTCCATTCTGTGGCAAAAGTAAGAAACCTAAAGTGTCTTTTAGAAAAAAGTTGCTTTAGGTTTCCAGGTTCATCAGACATTATGGCTTATTTCTTTTTATGACGATTCTTGCGCAAACGTTTTTTCCGTTTGTGCGTAGCCATTTTATGCCTCTTTCTTTTTTTTCCGCTTGGCATATAATAATTATTTAACGCTGTTTTTTACTTTATCCATGAAAATCTTAGCCGGCTTGAAAGCAGGTATGTAATGTTCAGGAATTACTAATGTTGTGTTTTTGGATATATTGCGAGCTGTTTTTTTAGCACGTTTTTTCAGGGTAAAGCTTCCGAAACCGCGCAAGTATACATTATTATTCTGAATCAAAGAGCTTTTTACGTTATCCATGAAGCTTTCCACAACTTTCTGTACAACGATTTTCTCCAGGCCTGTAGATTTGGCAATGTCATTTACGATATCTGCTTTAGTCATAATACGAAGATTTTAAAAAGTTATTTATTTAGATTGCATTCTAAGTGGATTGCAAAAGTAACATTTAATTTGTAATATCAAGACGTTTAAGTTAAAAAAACAATAAAAATATCATTATGCATATCTTTGTGCCATGGATTTCACTACCCTCCTACTGGCCTGGTATCATGAGAATAAGCGTGACCTGCCCTGGAAAAAAACACAAGACCCTTATCCTGTATGGGTGTCTGAAGTGATACTGCAGCAAACCAGGGTCGGACAGGGAACAGATTATATCAGAAAGTTTCTGGAAACTTTTCCCACTGTCCGTCATCTTGCTGCAGCACAAGAAGATGAAGTGCTAAAATTGTGGCAGGGACTGGGTTATTATTCCCGGGCACGAAATATGCATAAAGCTGCTAAAAAATTGATGGAAGAATACAACGGGAAGTTTCCGGCCGATGTCACCCTTTTGAGAAATCTTCAAGGCATTGGTGAGTACACAGCAGCTGCCATTGCCTCTTTTGCTTACGGACTGCCTGTCGCAGCCCTTGACGGGAACGGATATCGTATCCTGGCCAGGTTTTTTGGCATAGACCTGGAAGTGGGCACAACCCGGGCAAAGAAGGTGTTTTCCAATCTGGCAGGCTCTTTAGTTCCCACCCACGACAGCGCCTCTTTCAATCAGGCCATGATGGATTTTGGATCGCTTGTCTGCACCCCCCGTCCTGTTTGTGCATTGTGTCCCATGACAAAACAATGCATTGCCTGGAACAAGGGGCTGACAGACATTTTACCGGTAAAAAAGGGAAAAAAATTATCCAGGAACAGACACTTCAATTACCTGCATATAGTTTTTGGGGAAACCACCTTCATAAGGCAAAGGCAAGGCAATGACATCTGGAAAGGTCTCTATGAATTTCCCCTGATAGAAACCACAGATGAGACCGGATTCACAGAACTTGCCAGGACGGAGCCTTTCATCCGGCTGTTAGGGTCCTCATCCTTTACGTTGACTGATACACTTAAGCTCAGTCAGCACAAACTAACACACCAGACAATTCATCCTGTTTTTTTCAGGGTCACGATCCAATCTGCCGGTCCGGTGTTGAACAATGACTATATTCAAATTGACCGGCGCGATATACACCATTTTGCAATATCCAGGCTGACAGAAAAATATCTGGATTTTTTTCATAATTTTGCCGCCCTATGAAATCTAACCCGCTCCTTCGCCTGTTATTTACTGTCTGTCTGTTATTGTTGTCACACGCAGGATGGAGCGGGAATTTGCGTATTGACGGGATCCTGCTTACCGGTAACAAGGTGACCAAGGATTTTATCATCCTCAGGGAGCTCCCTTTTTCAAAGGGTGACACGATCCCGGAAGAAGTATTTCCTGACAAATTGCGCCTGGCAAGGGAAAACCTGAACAACCTTCTGCTATTCAATTTTATCGAGATATCACCTCTCCGCTCGGCAGATGACTCTTCCCTTGTGACAGTGATTATTCAGGTAGAAGAAAGATGGTATATCTGGCCTCTTATTGAAGTAAAACTTGAGGAGCGCAATCTGAGTACATGGCTGCAAAGCTGGGATTTCACCAAGATCACCATTGAAGCAGGAGCGCGGATAGACAACTTCCTGGGCTTGAAACATAAGCTGGTCATAGCAGCGCACGGAGGTTATCAATGGGGTGTTTTCCTGGGATACCGGGACATTTCCCTGGACAGACAGGGCAAACATTTCATGAGCGTGGACCTGCAGGGGAACATAAGCCACAACCTGGACATTTTCACACAGAATGACAAGCCGGCCCGCTTTAACATCCGGGACATATATCTTGAAAAAACCATCGATACCCGTATCAATTATACGTACCGGCCGGACATCCGCTCAATCCACAACGTATCCCTCATGCATGAATACACCCTGCTGGCAGATACCGTGCTAAGCCTGAACAGGCACTACTGGGGTAATGACCAGCTCAAAAGGAACGCTTTCCGGCTGAATTACAGGTACCGCCTGGATCACCGCGATTACCACCCATACCCTCTGAATGGTTATTTCCTGCAGGCAGGGCTGAACACCTATATTACTACTGACGCTTCCGTGCGCTATGCCCAGGTCACACTCGGGCTACAGTATTTCAAACAACTCGGTGCATCACGCTGGTATGTCTCATCCGTTTTTTCCGGAGGTTATTCCCTGTCCAACGCTCAGGCTTATATACTGGAAAGGGCTATAGGATATGACAACAACATGTTGCGCGGTTACGAATACATAGTGGCTGACGGGCAGTCCTTTGTCATCTTCAACAATACCTTAAAGTTCAACATTCTTAAAAAAAGGACTTTCACGCTTAACTGGCTCTCATTCCTTCCCAAATTCAACAAGATCCACCTGTCCATCTATGCCAACGCTCATTTTGATGCGGGCTATGCAAGGAATAAATGGGATTATCACCTGAATTCCCTGAGTAATCAGTGGCTATATGCCGGGGGTCTTGGCCTGGACCTGGTTACATACTATGATATGGTCATAGGTATTGATTATTCGGTCAACAAGCAGTGCAACCATGGTTTCTTTTCCTGGAAGAATTTCTTCTTTTCCATCAAAGTTCCGTTCATTTGATCATCGGCCATTTTGTCAGTATCGCCATCTGGCACGAAGATTGACTGATTGTTTGCTAGTAGTAATGATATGAATTTAACATTAAGTGATAAAATGACCGTCATCCCCTTGATGGAAATGGACATGGACCAGACTTCAGGAGATATGATCAAAGACGGGATGCCGCAGGTGCTCCCCCTGCTGGTGCTTCGCAACGCGGTTGTATTTCCCGGCACCCTGATCCCCATTACGGTTGGCAGGGAAAAATCTATTAAACTGGTAAGGGAAAGTCTGACCGGAGATAAATGGGTTGGCACGGTCACACAAATGGATCCTCTTGATGACGATCCGGAAGAAAATGAGATCAGCGACCACGGTTGTCTGGCAAAAATATTGAAGATCATTGAAATGCCAGAAGGTGGGATTACTGTTATCCTTCATGGTTTCCGCCGTTTCAAGATTGACCGTATCGTGCAGAAAGAGCCTTATTTTGCCGCCCAGGTAATCTATTTGAACGACATCCATCCTGCTCAAGATGATCGTGGTTACAAAGCGGTGGTCGATGGCATCAAAGATGTTGCGGCCCAGATTTTTCAGCTTACGCCAAGCATACCTAGAGAAGCAGAATTTGCACTCCGCAATATTGAAAAGGATGATTTCCTTGTCAACTTTGTAGCTTCCAACATATACCTGGACGGAATCAAAGATAAACTTGCGCTTCTGTCTATTGACAAACTGAATGACCGTGCTTCCCGTCTGCTTGAATTGCTATACAAGCATCTTGAATTGCTTAAGTTCAAAGAGCAGATCCAACAGAAAGTGCGTGGTGAGATTGATCAGCAACAGAAAGAGTATTACCTGAGTAACCAGCTTAAAACCATACAAGATGAGCTGGGCCTCACGCAGGACATGGAAGAAGTCGATACCCTCCGGGAAAAAGCGGCTAATAAGAAATGGAGCAAAGAAATTGCAGAAATATTCGAAAAGGAAGTCCAGAAACTGGAAAGGGCCAATCCGCATCAGCCCGATTATGCAATCCAGCTCAATTACCTGCAATTCATGGTTGAGTTGCCCTGGGGAGAATATACGAAAGACAACCTGGATCTGAAGCGGGCCCGCAGGGTGCTTGACAAGGACCATTCAGGACTTGAAACGGTCAAGGAAAGGATCCTGGAACACCTGGCTGTGCTGAAACTCAAAGGAGACATGAAATCTCCCATACTTTGCCTTTACGGCCCTCCGGGCGTTGGTAAAACTTCACTGGGGAAATCGGTTGCCCGGGCACTTGGAAGGAACTTTGCCCGCATTTCCCTGGGTGGCCTTCATGACGAGTCAGAGATCAGGGGACACAGGCGTACCTACATCGGGGCGATGCCGGGAAGGATCATACAGAGCATCAAGCGGAGCAAAACTTCCAATCCGGTAGTTGTGCTGGACGAGATTGACAAAGTGGGTACCGATTTCAGGGGAGACCCCTCCTCGGCTTTGCTCGAAGTGCTGGACCCCGAACAGAACAACACCTTTCACGACAATTACCTGGATGTGGACTACGATCTTTCAAGGGTGCTTTTCATTACCACCGCCAACAATATCGGAGGTATCCAACCGGCATTGCGTGACCGCATGGAAATGATACCTATCAATGGATACCTGGCCGAGGAAAAACGCACCATCGCGTTGAAACACCTTTTGCCCAAACAACTGGAAGCCCATGGGTTGAAACCATCGCAAATCAAACTCGGCCGTCAGTCCATAGATGTCATAATCAATGAATATACAAGGGAATCCGGAGTGCGTAACCTGGATAAACAGCTGGCCAAGGTGGCCAGGCATGTGGCCAAAAAAATCGCTTTCGGGGAAGAATACGACCCTGTTCTTACACCGGAAAATATTCGTGAGATACTGGGTGTTCACAGGATCATACAGGATGTGCAGAAAGGCAATGAGTTTCCCGGAGTGGTCACAGGACTGGCATGGACCGAAACAGGAGGAGAGATCTTGTTTGTAGAAACGAGCCTGAGCAAAGGGAAAGGGACACTTACCACCACCGGCAGCCTGGGTGATGTGATGAAGGAATCGGCAATTATCGCACAGCAATACCTGAAAGCACATGCCGACATGCTGGGGCTGGACCCGGGGATTTTTGAAAGTACGGATATTCACCTGCACGTTCCCGAAGGAGCCATTCCCAAAGACGGCCCATCTGCAGGCATTACCATGATCTGTTCCATGGCCAGTTCCTTCCTCAACAAATGCATCAAAAAAGGCGTGGCGATGACCGGGGAAATCACCCTGCGTGGCAGGATACTGCCGGTAGGGGGCATTAAAGAGAAAATCCTCGCAGCCAAGCGTTCCGGTATCAAGACCATTATCCTGTCTGAGGACAACCGCAAGGATATCGAGGAAATCAAGCCTGATTTCATTAAAGGTCTGGAGTTCAAATTCATGAAAACCATACCCGAAGTAATCAAATACGTTTTGTAAGGTGGATGTGAAAATTGAGGCAAGCTGGAAAAATGTATTGCAGCCAGAGTTTTCCAAACCCTATTTTGAGGGGATTGCCTCTTTTCTCCATGATGAGATCAGGCAGGGAAAAACCATATATCCCCCAGGCAAACTCATATTCAACGCTTTTGCACTGACTCCTTTTCATGCCCTGAAAGTGGTCCTGCTAGGGCAGGATCCCTACCACCAGCCGGGGCAGGCGCACGGCTTGTCCTTTTCTGTACCTGTCACCATGCCGCAACCTCCATCGCTGCAGACCATATTCACCGAAATGAGGTCAGACCTCGGGATCTCCACACCCCGTCACGGTTGCCTGGAAGGCTGGGCGCGGCAGGGTGTTTTGCTCCTTAATGCCATACTCACTGTGGAAGCAGGAAAACCGGCATCCCATAGTAAAACGGGCTGGATGGATTTCACAGATGCCGTTATAAGGACGGTTTCTGATCAAAAAGACCATGTTGTCTTTTTATTGTGGGGAAATTTCGCGCGTTCAAAAAGAGGGCTTATAGATACGTCCAGGCACTGTATACTGGAGGCAGCGCACCCCTCCCCACTGGCACGAGGTGCTTTCCTCGGATCAAAGCCCTTCTCTGCCACCAACATGTACCTTGCATCAAAATGCATCCAGCCTGTTGACTGGCGGTTGTAGCTGAAAAGAGGCAAAGTCCGATATTATTCTTACTTTTGGATATTCAACAAAAGCATACCGACCATGGCAAAAACCGCAGTCTTCCCCGGCTCTTTCGATCCCTTCACTTCGGGACACCTGGATGTGCTCATCTCTGCAAGAAAACTTTTTGATAAGATAGTTGTGGCTGTGGGTGTGAACCAGCAGAAGGTAAGCCTTTTTTCCCCGGTAGCGAGAGTAGCGATTATACGGGAAGTGATCAAAGACCTTCCCGATGTGGAAGTATGTTCCTATAACGGCCTGACAATTGATTTCTGCAGGAAAAATAAAATCAATTTTATTTTCAGGGGGATACGCACCACTACTGACTTTGAATTAGAGCAGGTTATTGCACAGGTCAATTCAAAAATGGCTCCTGAGATCCAGACCATCTTCATTCCCTCAGGACCAAAATATTCTTTCATTTCTTCAACTGTGGTACGGGATGTGCTACTGAACGGAGGGGATGCAACGTGCATGCTGCCCCCGGGACTTGACCTGAATAAGTATTTAACAATGTAGGCCGAACATGTGGTCTCTCTTTATCTTCCTCTCCTATAGCATTTCCCTGTGCCTGAACGGGGGGAGCAATGAATCGGTCATTCTGGCCATTCAGCAGGGAGAGTATGTGGTACCTGTGGACACACTTAATCCGGATCATGCAGGTTGTGTGAGATTTACAGGAAACAGCCCACTTGAAGCCGGACAGTATGTCTTTGTACAGAACAACAAGAGGTTGTTCAATTTCCTGATTTCAGGACAGGAAGATATAACATTCTCTTTTACTGCTCATATGGATGGCGGACGTACCCTTGATGTCAGGGCAGACGGATCGGAAGAGAACGCAGCTTACATACGGTTTAACCGGTTCCTGCAGGAGCATTATTCCCGGGCCAACGAGATGCTTGATGGGAACAGGGATCCTGAACAGGCTCTGGCTGAGGTGCAACGCCTGGAAAGCACCATAAGGGAATATGCGTCTTTCGTTGCACGGCAATTTGAGGGGCAGATGCTTGGCATCATAGCCGGGAACATCTTTACACCCTCTGTTCCTCCTGCTGAAACACCACTTCATTACCTGGATCACATTGATTTTTCAGATTCGCGTATCCTTAACACATCCATCCTGCCTGTAAGACTTAAGGAATATTTTACATCCATACTGCCTCCCCTGCCCGATTCCCTGGTTTTTCATGCAGACCGGATCCTGAAGGGAAACATACATCCCAAGGTAAAGGGGTATGTTGCCAGGTACCTGTTCACCCTGTTCTTCACCAGTGAAATAATGGGAGTGGAAAGTGCAGCCGTTCATATGGCTGAAAAATGGCTGCTGGCAGATACATCACTGTGTCCGGACCCTGATCTTGTACGTGAAATAGAAATTTTTGTACGTTTCAACAAACAGTGCCTGCTCGGAATGAAGGCGCCTGACCTGAAACTGCCCGATGTACATTCCCGGGAGCAGTCACTGCATGATCTGGATGCGAGGTATACCATTGTCGTATTCTTTGAGGACAATTGCCCTGCATGCAGTAGTGAATTACTGAAACTGACACGGTTTGCACAGGATCACACAGAAGATGACATACACTACTATGCTGTCTACACGCAGGACAATAAAGATATTCTGTCCAGGTATGCAGATTTTTTCCCTGAAGACTGGATTTCCGTATGGGACCCGGATATGAGTAGTGGTTTCCAGGAAAAATTCAATGTCAGGAGCACTCCAAAGATCTTTCTTCTTGACAAGGACAAGATAATCATTGGCAGGGACCTGAATACTGAAAACCTGGAAGAGCTGTTGACAAACCAAAACCTGAAGCAGGAACCGGTCCTTCGCAAAGCACCCGATCTGATACTGGAAACAGAAAACGGAGATCCCTGCACCCTGTATGAAATCGAGGCTTCCTATACGGTGCTTTATTTTTACGATCCCGCATGTTCTGTCTGTGGCCTTGTTACCGCCCGATTATATGAACTCTCGCGTATGGCTGCGGACAAAGGAATGGTATTTTTTGCCGTTTATATTGGCAATGATTATCTTTCGTGGAGAAAATGGCTTATAGAAGGAGGCTATACGGGCTGGATCAATGTCTGGAATCCCTTTGATGACGATCGTATTTACAAGAATTACAACGTGGCTGATCCACCCCTGGTATTGCTCCTGGATGAAGAAAAAGGTATTGTGGCTGACAACCTTTCAACCGCTGCCCTTAGCATGATAATCAATCAACTTAAACCATGAGTTTTTTATGATTCATTACCTGGACAAATACCTGAAAACCCTCATACAGGAAAAAGAGCTGATAACCATTAACCGTTTAGTAGATCCAAACCTGGAGATCACAGAAATTACAGACAGGCAGTCCAGCCTGCCCCATGGTGGCAAAGCCCTGCTGTTTGACAACAATGGAACCAGCTTCCCTGTTGTTACCAACCTCTTCAATTCCAAAAAAAGGATTGCATTGGCCTTTGGCCTGGATAATATGGAGGACGTTGCCACCAGGATCTCTGCGTTTTATGAAGCAATCTCACAGTACCAAAGCGGAAACAGGTTCATGAAAAAATCTCCGGCTTATGATTTGACACAATATGTTCCCCGAACATCCAGATCGGGTTCCTGCCAGGAGATCGCTCTCTTCCCTCCTGATCTGAACAGGATCCCGTTTCTGAGAAATCGTCCTTTTGACGAAGCTCACAGTCTGCATGACGTTCCTATGATCATGAAAAATCCTTACATGAATTCCTATGCGATTGAATCCGTAAGAATCCTGTGGCATTCCAAAACGACTGTGCAGATAAGGCTTGAAGCCGGCTCACGTGCCGCCTTTTTTGTGAATGACTCCTCTAAAGGCAGGATACCGGTAACCTTGTTTCTTGGGGGAGATCCGCTATATACGCTCACTGGTAATTTTCCACATACGGCAGACATTGATCTTATGCTTCTGGGAGGTTATTTACGTAAAAAACCGATAGTCAAGGTTCCCTGCCTGAGCCAGCCGCTTGAAGTCCCTGAGAATTGTGATCTGGTCATAGAGGGTTATATAGAAAAAAATGCACAGACTGTACCTACTGCGTCCTGTGGCGAGAATACCGGGTTTTATTCCATTGGCGGAAAAGAACCCCTGATGCATGTAACTTGTATCACACACAGGAAGAATCCCGTGATTCCACTGATCACACCTTCATTGGGTTTGGCCTGTTCGATGCGTTTTGTGGCCAAGGCTTTCTCGATTTTTGTAGAAACAAATATCGAGCAGTCCGTTGCCTTGGAAGCGCGAAAACTGTGTTACCCGGATTTCAGCAAACAGGGTGCTGCTGCCATAGTGGCTGTGAGAAAATATTACCCCGGCCAGGTTCATAAGGTGGCCAATTCCTTCTGGGGTTCCGATCTTACCGGCCTGAACAAATTACTGATTGTTGTGGATGAACATGTTAATGTATTTGACCGCCACCAGGTCAACGAATCTATCAGGAAGCATTACAATCCGTCCCGGGACACATTTTTTAGCCGCGGCCCCCTGAGTCTCAACGACCATGCAGCTCCCCAAAGAGGGTTCGGAGGAAAAATTTGCATAGATGCGACTGATAAACACGTTCAGCCTCAACAGGTCTCATCAGCATCCGATGATCCCTGTTTGTTTTACCATAAATCAGAAACCAATCCCTTAAGCAGAAATCCTGAAGCAAAGATCCTTATTGCAGTGGATGAAGAAGTCAATCTGAAAAAAAGGGAGATGTGTTATTGGCTGGCTATCAATCAGGCCGATCCTATACGTGACGTCAACATAAATAACGGGATCCTCCATGTAGACGCCTGCATCAAAAAACAGGGCGACCGGGGAATAACAAGACCCTGGCCAAATGTGTGCTGCTCTTCCCTTGATACAATTCAGGCTGTTGACAACTATTGGGAACGTTTGAAGATTGGAAAACCCGTTGTTTCCCCATCTCTTCAATTTCATGCCCTTTTGCGGCCCGGCAATGCGCAGATAAGCGAATAAAGACCTGTCAGCAACATAAAAAAGACAACAATCCAGCCCGTGTAATCTCCATATTTTACATAAGGAGTAAGCTTTTCATTAAGATTGACAGTACCTCTTATGGCTGTCTGAACCCACCATTTCGTCTGCATGATGCGTTCACCTTTCTGGTTGATCAAGGCCGATATGCCCGTATTGGCACAATGGACAATGCTGCGTCTGGTCTCAATGGCCCGCAGGGATGCATAACTGACGTGTTGCCTGTATCCCGGGGTATTTCTCCACCATCCGTCATTGGTTATGACTGCCATGAGTGTTGCACCGTTCCTGATATACCCGGTTATAAAACCACCATATATGGATTCATAGCATATGGCCACACCCACAGATATCCCCTTGTTGACTGAAGTGAATACGGTGCGTTCACTTTGAGTCCCCAGTGTCCCGGAAGTTCCTCCCAGGTTCAGAGCCAGGTTTTCAATGAAGGGGAACAGGTTTGTATAGGGCATCTTCTCCGACCCGACAACGAGTTTTGATTTGTGGTAAACCTGTACACGGTCGGTCGTATCCAGCTGAATTGCCGAGTTGAAGATCTCGTACCATCCGCCGGAATAGGGACGGGATGCCACAGTTGGTTTTTTCTCTGCCCGAGGATGGAAATCCACCATAGTGGCTCCAAAAATAAAGGCGGTATTGGGATTTTCCTGAACGAACTCTTTGTACAGGACCATGGATGGTGCGGAAAAATAATCCCCCAGGACTACTTCCCTGATGCTGGTTTCAGGAGTGACCACCAATTGGGTTTCCGGTGTTATGTGCGAACTGGCAAGTCCCAGGATTCTTTTGTCCTGTTCGCTTTGGGGCATGGAAGAAAACTTTTCCTTATAGGGATCAATGTTGGGCTGAACCACCACTACCTCAACGGGCAGATTGGGTTCTTTGTATGTATAAAACCTTATCAAAGAGACTGTTATGGGAAGCACAATCATTATGACCATGGGAATGGCCGCTGATTTCCATTCCCTTGGCTTTACCCTGCAACCATAGTAAACCAGGATATTGAGTACCCAGATCCAAAGGCTGCCGCCCAACACTCCGGTCATTTCATACCATTGCACCAGGCTGACATTGGTAGCGAAGCCATTGCCCAGAACGAGCCAGGGGAAGGAAATCTCGGCATCAAAGTAAAAAAATTCCCAGGCGATCCATAAAGCGGCCAGGAATATATGGGCAATAAATTCCGGTTTTCCTTTTCGTAAAATCCATCTTTTTACTCTCCTGAAAACAGCGAAAATGGAAAACATCTGGAACGCATTCCCCAAAATGGCCATTATTCCTCCCACCAGTGTACTGTAAGATATCCAGAATACTGTCAGCACATTCCAGGTCAGGAAAGTCAATGCATAGTATTTCCAGGCCCCCCTGTTCCCGGATATAGTGAAAGCATGTTCCATCCATAAAAGAGGTACAAAGGCGAATAACATGATCAGTCCTGTGTGCGGAACCAGAAATGGGATACTTAGAAGAATGCCCGATAATCCGGATAATGTAAGGTTCTTACGTATAGAATTCATTAGACAAATCTACTAATTATAATTAATTTTTATATTTTTGATAACTTTGCCCGTCATGAATGATTTTCCCCTGAATCTCCTGTTAGGAATGATAGCCGGTTTTTCTGTATCAATGCCACTGGGACCGGCAGGTTTATTCTGCATTCAAAGGACACTCAGCAAAGGGCAACGTTCAGGATTGGTGGCAGGCCTTGGTGCTGCCACTTCGGATATTATATATGCATTACTGGCCATTCTGAGTCTTTCCTTTATTAATAACTTCATTGAAAACAATAAGAATCTTCTTTTTTTCATAAGTGGGTTGGGGCTGATGATAATAGGAATTGCAATTTATTCAACTAACCCTGTCAAGCAATTGAGGCAAAACCGCGAATCTAAAAAATTTGTGGAAGATTATTTTACCGGCTTTCTCATGTCAATTACCAATCCAGGATGTTTGTTCCTTATCATAGGGGTGTTTGCTTTTCTTGGCACCACCGTGGACCGCAGCTCGGGC
Source organism: Bacteroidetes bacterium ADurb.Bin013 (assembly GCA_002071385.1). GTDB lineage: Bacteria > Bacteroidota > Bacteroidia > Bacteroidales > UBA932 > DMER64. The sequence continues at coordinate 72,894 of MWFB01000003.1, read as the reverse complement.
TCTTTTATCATATCGGCCATCTTGCTGGGGGTGTTTCTGGGTGGTTCCTTATGGTGGTTCTTTCTGAGCACCATCATCAGCCTGTTCAGAAAAAAAATAAGGCTCAGGCAATTATGGAATATCAACCGTTTTGCCGGGATTGCCCTCATGGTTCTTGGAATGGTGGCAGGAACAAAAGGCCTCTCGGGCCTGCTCCGTACCCTCATTCATTGATATTTTTACCTATCTTTGCATTCACAATGGGGATGTTCTGGCTTTGACAGCAGACGACATTGGAAAGCAAGCACGTGGAGCTTCGTGTCCCGGCTCCGTAATATCAGGACTCAGGCCATAACTGGCAACAACAATTATGCGCTCGCTGCCTGATCGTCCAAAGGACTGATCGCTTAATCTCTCCGGGCCAGGCCCGGGGCGACGAGTATCCCGCAGAAATTTCCGCCCTCCGGGTTTTTGCATATGGGGTATCATCTACGAGGGGCTGGTTGTAAAGATTCTCCGGCTTTGCAATAAGATTTGAGGAGATACGGGGAATATGGCCCGCCTGCAGGCAGTATCCCTCCCGACAAAAAAATGTGGGCTAAACGTGTAGAAAACTTTTGGATGCGCTGTTTGGACGGCGGTTCGAATCCGCCCATCTCCACTACAAAAGGAATGGATTTAAAACAGACAATCATGAGAAAGGTTCACTTAATCTTACTGGCATTTATCCTTACCGGCTGTATGAATAATTCATGGTGGGAACCCCGTACTCTCATCACCAACGATAAGAACGGCCAGCCTTTGGGCAGGTATCAGTTCACATACGATGAACGGGGAAACAAATTCACAGAGACCGGTGACATTTGGGACCAAACCACTGCAACATGGATTAGGGACTATCGTATATCCTATTCATACGATATCTATGGAGTCCGCACGGGAGCCCTGAAAGAAAAAAGAGACTCATTATCCGCAAAGTGGCTTCCCGTATCAAGAGTCATCTGCAACTATTCCCAGGAGACTTATCGTCCCGAAACTGAAACCCACCAGGTTTTCCTCGCAGACAAGCAACTTTGGGAAGATTCATTCAGAGACCACTATATCCATGATGCCAATGGTCGTCTGCTTTATATTGTCCGTGAAAAATGGAATAACGGGGAATTTGACAGGGATATAGCCTTACGCGGTAAGTTCTTAATCAAAGCGCATGTGATTACCCCTGTTACCGGTTGGGAAAACTCAATCAGGGATTCATACTTTTATGATGACGAGGGTGTCATGACAGGAGACCAGGTTGACAAGTGGGATCGTGTGAACAATACATGGGTACCTGCTTTCCGCTATACGCAGACTCGCGACAGGAAAGGAAACATAGTGGTGGAAGATGAAGAAAAGTGGGATGAGGATAACGGTTCCTGGTCACTGATGGGACAATACACTTATCTGTGTGATAATCACGGAAATACAGTGGAAACCCGTTACATACCTGTGACAGAGGATCCCGAGGCATCCTATTATCTTGTATTCTACTATAACAACAGGCAGTCTCTGATTGGGTACTATATAGGCGATACAGGGACATTCCCAGGGCATAGCGGCACAGCCGAGTATTTCAGGCTGAAAAGATGAGCCCCGTTTCTTTCCTGAGTTCTGTTGCCGGGAAGCTCTATAAAACATACGGAGACAGAATATCTGACTGTTGCCTGGTTTTTCCAGGACGCAGAGCCGGTCTTTTTTTCCAAAAGGAACTATCCGCCTGTCTTGAACGGGATATCTGGATGCCTTCCCTTCTTGGCATAAAACAACTTACAGAAAGCATCACTGGTAAAAAAACGACTGAAAACCTGTTCCTGCTCACAGAGTTGTTCCGGCTATACAGGGAGCTGACGGGCAAGGACGAAAGCTTGCAGGGGTTTTATTCGCTGGGCAATATCATTCTTCATGATTTTGATCAAACCGATAAATACCTGCTCAAGGCAGGCGATTTGTTCCATAATGTAAGGGACCTGAAAAGGATCAGCCAGGATTTCAGTTTCCTTTCACATGAACAGCAACAACTCCTTAAGTCTTTCTGGTCCGCATTCCAGGTCAAGCCGGATCACTTGCTGAACCAGCATTTCATATCGGTATGGGAGCAATTACCGCTATTATACGAGTTGTTCAACAAAGAACTCAGGAAAAAGGACTTCTGTTACGAAGGAATGATATACAGGCAAATGGCAGAAGACCTGGAGGGAGAAAAAGCCCTTGATTTCTTCCATAAGTATTACAGGTTTGTGTTTATCGGCTTCAACGCCCTCAATACCTGCGAAAAAAAATTGTTCCGGTACCTGAGAGACAACAAAAAGGCTGACTTTTTCTGGGATTACGATCCCTATTATATTGAAGATCCCTTGCAGGAAGCCGGTTTGTTTCTCAGGGAAAATCTCAAGGAATTCCCTCCTCCCGGGGGCTATGACAAGGAATGCTCCCCGCTGTCAGGACACAGGAACATAACAGTAGTGCCTGTTACTTCCTATGTCATGCAGGCTAAAATCGTTCCTCAGCTGATTAAGGATAATAAGCTCCCTGCAGACACAAGAACTGCCGTCGTACTGGGGGACGAAAGCCTTCTTTTGCCTCTGCTGTACGGGCTGGGACAGCAGGAGGATACATCAGGGGAGATCAATGTGACCATGGGTTTTCCGTTGCGTCAGACAGCTCTCTTCGGCCTGTTTGACTCACTGTTGCGTTTTTATGACCTGCATGGAACTGAAAAGGACTTCAGGCCGGTAAGTTCCCATCCTTACGTAGAAACACTTGGTATTTCTACTTTTTTATATAAAGTGCCTGAAGATCCGGCAGAATTGTACTCCATATTTCTTGAAATCCTGGACAAGATTGACGGATCGGACACGTTGCCTGCGAACGATGTGTTACTGTTGCCTGTTGTCCGGGAAGCAAGAAAGCTTCTGAACAAGCTGCACCTGGCAATATCTCGCACCTCTACTGAGATAAGTACGCCTGTCTTTGCCAAGCTGATCAGACAACACCTTTCCCTGGCCACCATTCCTTTCAGTGGCGAACCACTTACAGGACTACAGGTAATGGGATTCCTGGAAACACGTTGCCTGGACTTTGAGAACGTGGTCATTGTTTCTGCCCAGGAGAATGTGCTGCCAAAAATGTTCAAAGACAACTCCCTGATTCCGCGTAACATTGCCAAAGCATTTGGCCTTCCTTCGGCTGAACAGCATATTGCCATGCAGGGTTATTATTTCTACAGGTTACTGCAGCGGGCAAAAAACGTATTCCTGATCTGGAACAACAATCCCGAGGGCCCTGCTCGGGGTGAGATCAGTCGTTTTGTGCGTCAGATATCCTGTGAGCTTCCCGATTCCCCCGTGAAAACAACGCCCCTTGTCTATGACCATACCCTGCCGGAAACCAAGCCTGTTACCATCGCAAAAACAGGTGAGGTGAAAGAACAGGTAGAGGAATACCTGTATCCTGAGGGGAAAAAGGCGCTAAGCCCTACCGCTTTGCAAACGTATATCAGGTGCCCTCTGAAGTTTTATTTCAAACATGTGTTGTCCCTCAAAGAATCCCATGAAATTGCAGAAGAAGCTGATTCCCTGCATATAGGAAATATTGTCCATACAGTGCTGTTTGATCTCTACAAACCGTATATCGGGAAAATGCTGCAAAAAGAAGAGCTTCTCCGGATGATCCGGCCCGTAGCAAATCTACGCCGGCGTGTAGCCGTGGTGGCGGAAGAATACATGAATAAGAAAAGCAAAGAAGGGTTGCATATAGATCCGGGCAGACAGTTGCTGTTTTCCGAAGTGGCCACCCTCTATACCGAACGTTTTATCAGTCACGATGCAGGGCAATCACCGGTACATGTATTTGATGTTGAAAAAAAGTTCGGCTGCCGCTACGGAAAGGCTTTCATTGCGGGTGTTATTGACAGGATTGATACCCGTACGAATCATCTGACCCTGATAGATTATAAAACAGGTTCTGAAAAAAACACCTTTTCCCGGGTTGAAGATCTGTTTGACTCCAGATTATCAGGAAAAAACGGAGACGCATTCCAGATTCTCTGTTATGTATTCCTGTACAGCAGGACTGTTAACACAGAGGTACTTCCCCTGCCTCTTTTATTTTACTTGAACAAACCTTTCAGCCATAAGACAAACGGGTACCTTCGTTATCAGAGAACCGGCCTGAACGACCAGCAGGTCCTTGCTGAACTTCAGAAAGGGTTTCTTGCTCAGTTGAACTTGCTATTGGAAGAATTGTTTAATTTTAACGTGCCGTTCAGACAGACGGATTTTATTGACAATTGCAAAAACTGCACCTTCATATCCATATGCCAAAGAGAAAAATACAATGACTAAAAAAGAAAAAGAGAAAATCCTCTTACCGGTACTTTTTATTCTGGCTGCTTTCCTGATGGTCATCTCGCTGCCCCGGGAAGGCCAGTTCAAATACCAATATCAAAAAGGCAGTCCCTGGATGTATGAAAACCTGGATGCAACTTTTGATTTTCCTATTTTGAAAACAGAAGAGGAATTGCGTCTGGAACGTGAGCAAATCTCAAGGAACTTCACTCCGTATTTTTCATTGAAACCCGATATTGAAGCCGCTCAGCTGAGAACTTTCACAATAGATGCAGTACAAGCCGGACTCTCAGACGCGTTGCAGGGAAAAATGCTGACCCAGTATAAAACAATATACGGCAGGGGTGTCATGGATGATGTCCGTTACGATGCACTGAATCCGGAAACAGGGATTGCCGTCATACAAGGGAAAATGGCAGAAAAAAAAGCTGCCACGGAAGTTTTCTCCCTGTCTTCTGCCAAAGATTATTTTCTCAATGATATGAAAATTTTCACAGAGCAGGAACGCAAAGAAATGAGATCTACAGGCATCGACTTTTCTGTTTTCCTGGTACCCAACCTGATATATGACGAAAGCACCACCATTGCGGTACAGGCCAGCAGCCTGCAGGATATTTCCCTGACCAAAGGAATCGTCCACACAGGCCAGCGTATTGTGAGCAAAGGAGAAGTAATAACGGGTACTACTGAACAGATACTGAACTCGCTCCGTGCAGAATTCAACTCAAAAATCGGTTTTTCCGGGAATATCTTCTTGCTGATATTGGGGCAAAGCATGATAATCATACTTTCGCTTTTTATTCTGTTTATCCTTATCCAGGCTACCAGGCCCAGGGTGCTTCAGAACCTTCCGGAGCTGGTTTTCATATTATTCCTGTTTGTTATAGTGGTGGCCGGTTCGTCATTTATCTACAAATTGGAACCTTCTGCCTTATACCTGTTGCCATTCCCAGTCATAGTACTTTTTATGGATTCATTTTTCCCCACGCGTTTCTCCCTTCCTTTGTACATATTATTCCTGATACCCCTGGCGATGATCACAGAGAGTTATCATCTTCCTTTGATAAACATTGTTGCCGGTAGTGTCGCCATATACATATTCCGGATCTGGGGAAGAGGCTGGCAGCAATTCTTGTCTGCCTTGATGGTGTTCATTGCATATTTATTCATTGATCTGGCAATTCACCTGATCTCTGAAGGGACTTTTGAACGGTTGACCTGGGGGGTTTTCAGAAATTACGGAGTAGCTTCAATCCTCATGATAGCATCCTACCCTCTTGTTTTTTTATTTGAAAAAATATTCGGATTCGTCTCTGTATCGCGACTCAGGGATCTGGCCGATACAGGTAATAAAGCCCTGAGGGAATTGTCCGAAAAAGCACCGGGAACCATGCAACATTCATTACAGGTAGCCAACCTGGCCGAGACCGCTGCGCGGACAATAGGGGCCGATGCGCTTCTTTGCCGGGTTGGTTCTCTTTATCATGATATTGGCAAGATAAACAACCCGCAGTATTTTGCCGAGAACCAGACAGCCAGTTTCAATCCCCATTCCCTGCTCAATCCCAGGGAAAGCGCCCGGATTGTTATCCAGCATGTAGAAGACGGGAAAAACCTGGCAAAAAAATTTGGTCTACCTGCGCTGGTGAGCGATTTTATTGATACCCATCACGGAAAAACACGTACTGAATCTTTTTATACAGCCTGGTGCAACGAGGGGGGAGATCCTGCAAACACAGAGGATTTTACCTATGAAGGTCAATTGCCAACCACTCCCGAACACGTAGTTGTCATGCTTGCAGACGCTGTGGAAGCGGCCTGCAGAAGCCTGAAAGATTATACCCCTGAGAGTATTTCGGCCATGGTCAACAGGATGGTTCGGCTAAGGGTGTCTGAAGACCAGTTGCAGAATGCCGATATTACATACAGAAACCTGCGCAGGATACAGGAAAACCTGAAAGTTCAGATCCAGGAGATGTACCATTCCCGTATCACCTATCCTAAAAGAAAGCGGTTAAAATAACGACAGGGCGTACACCAAAACTGCAACAATAAGGATTTTCAGCGCATTGTCAAGGGCAGGCCCTTCTTTTCTGATAACCCATAAGATATGAATCCCCAGTAAAGGCAGGCAAATCAGGAACAAAAATGTTCCTGTTCCCGGTTTGCAGGCATAAAGGACGGACAAGAACATCGCCAGTGAGATAAGTACCACCTGGTAAATCTTGGCAGGAAATGTTGACCCGTTTTTAGAGAACCGGGATAAAAATACTGCAAAAGTGTTTTTTCCAAAACGCTTGTCGTTTTCAAAATCCCTGATATTATTTATGTTCAAAACGGCAGTTATGAGCATCCCTATGGCAGATGCGATATACAAAACGGCAGGATCCAGGGATCCTGTAAACAGGTAATAACTGCCGGCCACACCTGCCAAACCGAAAAAAAGAAATACTGCAATATCTCCTGCTCCATAATAACCATAAGGTTTTTTACCGGCAGAATAAAAGACTGCTGCAGCCAGGGCTGACGCTCCCAAAAGAATAAAGAGCAGGGACGACATCTCCCTGAGCGTCCCAAATGCCATACGGATCAAACCGAGGCCCGATAAAAGAGAAAGAACGGCAACAATTATTATGATAATGAGAAGTTGCCTTTCGGTCAATCTGCCACTTTGAAGGCTCAGGGATTTGCGTCCGGCCTGATCCCGGTCCGTACCTTTTTTCCAGTCGCCCAGTTCGTTTACAAGGTTGGAAAGACTCTGGAGCAGACAGGCGGTGAGCAAGGCCATTAAAAACAAAGGCCACGAAAAATGGCCTTGTGACTTTGCCAGGAATGTACCGGCTAGTATTGAAGCAACCGACAAGAGCAGTGTGCGGGGACGAATACTTTGTAATACGGGCAGCATACCGGTTTATTTCAAAAAGTTCTGGTTCAGAAAATTTTGAAAATCTTTCTTATACTGATCACCTAACGGAACACTGGCATCCTTGCCGAATACTATGCGGTTTTGAACGACTTCCGTGATTTTTGTCAGATTCACTATGAAAGAACGGTGTACCCGCATGAAAACATCCTTGGGTAATTTTTCTTCAATGGATTTAAGGCTGAAAAGCGTCATGACAGGAAGGCTGTTCTGTGAAAATATCACTACATATTCCTTGCGGCTTTCAATATACTGGATATCGGAGATCTTTAACCTTACCGTTCGGGAATCGGCCCTTACGAACACATATTCGTTTTCCCATCCCTGGGTGGCTTTTTTTTCATCAGATTCACTTGTTTCTTTCTTGTCCGCTCCAGCTGGCTTTTCCTTGCCGGAAGTTGCCGCCATACGAAGATCATGCTGTTGCTTCACCTTCTCTGCGCATCTCATAAAGTCTGTAAGACTGAATGGTTTTAAAAGATAGTCGGTAGCATCCACCTGGAATCCTTCTATCGCAAAATTGGCATATGCTGTAACAAAAACGATGATAGGCTTATCCTTGAGGGAACGTATGTATTCCAATCCGTTTATGTCGGGCATTTCTATATCTGTAAAAATAACATCCACCTTTTCATTGGCCATGACTTCCATCGCCTCGGTGGGGCCGGAGCACGCTTTTACCAGTTCCAGGTATGGTATCTTACCCACATAAGAGACAAGTTGTTGAAGGGCTAGCGGCTCATCGTCTATTAATAAACACTTTATATTCATAATAGTTAACTATATGGGTAATTGCAAATGTATAATATAATCCTTTTCTGTCTGCTCCATGGTAAGTTTATAGCTGTCTCCATATAACAGATTCAGCCTCTCTTTCACATTTTTGATTCCCAGCCCGCCCGGATTCGTATTTTTTGGTTTGTCTGGAAATATGGTATTGGATATTGAAAAATGAAAGAATCCCGGTTCTTCCCAGAAATTCATGTTGATATGGGTTTCTTCCCCGTATACGACCCCGTGTTTGAAGGCATTTTCGATAAAAACGATCATTATAAGAGGTGGTAACTGTATATTGGGGATATATCTGGGAACTGTTATATTGAGCTTCACATTTTCGCCGTAACGCAACAGGTTAAGGTCACAGTAAGCCTTAAGTACTGTCAGTTGCTTTTCGAAGGATATTTTTGAATCAGGAGTACTCTCATACAACATGTGTCGTAAAAGCCGGGACAAGCTGACAATGGCCTCTTTAGCCTTTACCTCGTCCGTATCAACCAGCACATGTATATTGTTCAGGGTATTCATGAGAAAATGCGGGCTGATCTGGAATTGAAGGAATTCCATTTTATAATTCATCAGTTTGTTGTCAGCCTCATGGGCCAGCATTTTGTTCTTAATGTTATCGAATATTAACCTGATGGCCACATTCATCCCCATAAGCAGCGTGGCAATTACAAAATTGCCGATCAAAGTGGATTCATATGGTAATAAATTCGTCCATGTTATGTCGAATTTCTCATCCAGGATATCTATGACTGCTTCGCAAGTAAAAACTATCCCCAGGAGCAGGAAAAAGAGCAGAAAAAAATAAGTGAAGTAATGACCCTTTAGCAGGAACAGAGGAACGTATACATAGTGGTGAATGGTCAAACCTATTAAAAAAGGCAACAGGATATACAAGAGGGGCTGGATTTGCTGCTGTATAAACAACGGACTCAGAAAAGCTCCCCCTATGATGCCCCATAGTGTAAGGTTTTCCAGCCCGCGTAGTTTTTTAAGTTCCCGGCTTATATCGTATTCGCGATTCTTTGTCATAAGAATTAGTATGCGAATATACGATTTACTCCGGATTAATTAAAAAAAAGGTGGGATTTAGATCTCCCACCTGTAAAAAGATTTCGCATCTTTTTGTGTACGTTTTTAGTTCAAAAAACCATTCATTATTTATCCTAGTTGCAAAGTTAATTTCCCATTTCAATTAATCAAAGCAGAATTCCCGTGAAACGGGCTTTCATCAACCAAACAGCTTTTTTCTTAAACGAACGGTCTGAATCTGTCAACATAATCTTTAGTAGCCAAATATTTCCTTTGTAGACAGTCTGACAATTTTTCCATAATTGGCAAGCTGTTTCATATCCAGGGCTTTAATATCGCTTAATATACAGTAATTTACAGGCCTGTTACTTATCCATTCACGTTGAAATGCCACTACATCCTGCAGGGTAAGGGATGCGGCCTCCTCAAAAACAACCTTTCTCATATCTGTCCACAGGTTCTTTTCCTTGGCCTGACGGTAATAGTTCAGTAGGTTCCTTCCTGTTATACGCTCCGTCCTCAATGTAGACATCAGGCCCTCTTTTGCCAGGGAGAATGACTTTTCAGATTCCGGCATATTGTTAATTATTTCTTCAAAAGCCTTCATGGCTTCGGCCATCTTATCATTTTGGGTGGCAATAAAACTGGTGAAATAATAAGGGAAGCCTTCTTCGTTCCGGGCAGGTTCGACAAACCGTGCGTTTGCGCTGTATGCCAGCCCCCTGGCTTCTCTCATTTCCTGGAAAACAATAGCGTTCATGGAAGAACCAAAATATTCGTTATACATCCTGGCAACAGAATAGGGAACATTGGCATACGTTTCTCCCTCTCTGGCAGAATACGTTGCGTAATACATCTGGTTGGCGTCATACTGAGCCAGGTAAACGGTATTTTCTTTGGTTATCTGTCGTTGGAAGTATTTCTTTTCCGGTGCTGGAACAAGAGCCTCTTCCATGGGGAATGAGGTGGTTATGACTGCTCCTGCCTGGTCCATGGTGGCGGGTCCGAAATAATAAACATCTGCTTCGTACTTCAACAGATCCTGTATTCTCTGGATCAATAATGTCGGGTCTGTTCTTTTAAGTTCATTATCCGGAACTATGTTGGTAGAGGGGTTGATGGGACCGTACTGCACATAATTCTGCAGGCGCTGGAAATTGGTCCTCTGATCTCCCTTGGCGTCGGAACGGCTTTTCAGGATATTGGCGGTCAGTGTCTTGTATACATCCGGATCTGCCTGTGCACCGGTAATCAATTCTATTAGAAGTTCCAGGGCGGGTTGCATGTTCTCGGACAATCCGTTCAGGGTGATGGTGCATGTATTGTCCGACACATAGGTACTGAATGTACAGGCCAGTTCATAAAATGCAGTACTGATTTGGTCGGCTGTTTTATCGGCAGTACCCAGGTAATTCAGATAGTCAAATGCAACAGGAAGTGCCCTGTCATTGATGCTTCCAATCTCATAGACAAAGGTTAAGGTAAACAGGTCGTTCAGTGTATTGGGCACGTATATGAAGTTTATTCCCTCCCGCAGCGTGTCTTTCATATAATCCTTTTCAAAATCAACAAACACAGGTTCTATGGGCTCCACCACAGAGGACACGATTTCTTTCAGGTAAGCAGAAGAGGTATCTCTGTTGGTGAAAATCGGGGTGATCTTGGGTTTCTCGATTTTCTTATAAGATGTGTCGGGGCCTTGCCTTTTATAAATCACGGCATAATTGTCGTCCTTAAAATACTGGTTGGTAAAAGCCACCAGGTCTTCTTTGGTGACAGCTTCCATCCGGTCAATAAAACGGACATTCTGTTCCCAGGGTATACCGTTGATAAAGGCACTGACAAACATATTGGCGCGTCCGCGGTTGCTTTCCAGTCTGCGCATCATATTGAATTTGTAATTGTTGACAATTGCCTTGAGCATTGATTCTTCAAAATCGCCGCGCCTTACCTTGTCAAGGCATCCCAGCATCAGTTCTTTTACCTGGTCCAGGCTCTGCCCTTGTTTGGGATTTCCCTGCAACACCAGCGTACCCCTGTCAGAGAGCATGTAGGCGAAAGCTCCAGACTGCAATACTTTTTGCTGCTGATTCAGGTCCAGGTCCATGATGCCGGCTCTGCCATTGTTGAGCACTTCTCCCAAAACGGTAAAAAGCGCATCTTCCATTGAAGCTGCATGGGGCCCCTGCCAACCCAGGGTGACGTATTCCGATTCCAGTCCCCATACTTCTACAGTGAGCGGCCCATTAACGGGCTCTTCCTGCGTAAGGACATGCTCAGGAAGATTGGGATTGGGTTCCCACGAACCGAAATATTCATCAATAACGGCTATCATTTCATCCGGATCAAAATCTCCTGACAGGCAAATGGCGATATTGTTGGGAACATAATACGTCGTGTAATAATTCTTTATATTGGTGATAGACGGATTCTTCAGGTGCTCCTGCGTTCCTATGACGGTTTGTGTCCCGTAAGGATGAGAAGGGAAAAGTGAGGCAAACAGCTTATCGATGACTTTTTCGCTGTCCATGGTCGAATACATGTTCATTTCTTCATATACCGTTTCCAGTTCGGTATGGAAACCACGGATCACATTGTCCGAAAAACGCTCTGCCTGGATCTTTGCCCAATTCTTGATCTGATTGGAGGGAATATCCTCTATATAGACCGTCTGATCGTAACTTGTACCGGCATTTGTCCCTGTTGACCCGATGGCAGACATAAGCTTGTCGTATTCATTGGGAATGGAATAGCGGGAAGCCTCCAGAGAAATGCTGTCTATGCGCTTGTAAATGGCTTTACGTTGCTCCGGGTCAGCGGTTGTCCTGTATTCCTCAAAGAGGAGTTCAACCTGATCCAGAAGGGGTTTTTCCAGCTCGTAGTTCTGGGTTCCGAACTTACTGGTGCCCTTGAACATAAGATGCTCAAAATAATGGGCAAGACCCGTTGTCTCTGACGGATCGTTCTTTGACCCGACCCTGACCGCAATATAAGTCTGGATCTTTGGGATTTCCTTGTTGACTGTCATATAGACCTTTAGACCATTGTCCAGGGTATATATGCGTGCATTGAGCGGATCACCTTCTACAGCCTGATAGCTGTAACGGGGTCCGCATGATAATATGACACCGAATGCGATCAGTGTCAAAACGGCAGTTGTGAATTTGTGTAATCGTGACATAATCATAGTTTTATTCTCCCAAAGGTACAAATATTTGTCTGCGGCACTGTATTTGTTGAATTATTAGATAAAAAAATCGATCATGCAAGCTACATCACCTCTATCCATGTACTGGATCATTTTAATCGGAACAATGCTCCTCAGCTGGCTTGTTCAGGCAATACTCAACTCGAAATTCACCAAATATTCAAAAATTGCCATATCTTCCGGCATCACGGGAGCTGAGGTAGCCAGGAAAATGCTTCAGGAAAACGGGATCACCAATGTGCTGGTAACTTCAACCCGTGGCAGGCTGACTGACCATTACAATCCTGTGACCCGGACGGTTAACCTGAGCGAAGGCGTATACAACAGCAAAAGTATCATGGCTGCTGCGGTTGCTGCCCATGAAAGCGGTCACGCCTTACAACATGCCCAGGGATACGCTCCTTTGAAAATGCGCTCTGCCCTTGTTCCCATAGTAAATTTTGCTTCACAGTGGGTTATGTGGGTCATTGTTGCCGGCATGCTGGTCATCAACACGTTCCCGCAATTGATGCTTGCAGGTATCATCTTGTTTGCCCTTACCACGTTCTTTAGCCTTATCACCCTGCCGGTAGAGGTGAATGCCAGCCAAAGGGCACTGGCATGGCTCAATAATACAAGGATAACCAATTACGAAACATATCCCATGGCCAAGGATGCGCTGAAATCGGCCGCTTATACTTATTTCATAGCAGCCATCAGTTCTCTGGCCACTTTATTCTATTATATCACCCTCTTTTCCAGGAGGCGTTAAGACTTCTCTTTCCGTTTTTTGTATATTTGTCATGATTCAAATAATAAGTTCATGGCAAAAGTTGTCACATTTGGAGAAATCATGCTCAGGCTGGCTGTACCCCATCATCTTCGCATGGGTCAGTCAGACAGGTTCAATGCCACTTTCGGTGGCGGAGAAGCCAATGTCGCTGTATCTCTTTCCAATTTTTCCATCACCGCATCATTTGTGACCAGGCCTTCCGGATAATGACCTGGCAGCGGCCTGTCTGAAAGAATTACGGTCATTCGGGGTGGATGTATCTGATGTGATAACTGGTGGAGGGCGTATGGGATTGTATTACCTGGAAACGGGAGCTGTTGCCAGGCCCTCCAAAGTGATCTATGACCGGGAACATTCTTCCTTTGCCGAAATCAAACCCGGTATGATCCGATGGGAAAAAGCACTGAAAGACGCACAATGGTTCCACTGGACTGGTATCACACCAGCTGTAAGCCACGGGGCAGCCCTCGCTTGTATGGAAAGAGTGGAAGTTGCAAAAAGAATGGGTATAACCGTATCGTGTGATCTGAATTTTCGTAAAAACCTCTGGAACTACGGCAAACAGGCTTCGCAGGTAATGCCTGAACTGGTAGAACAATGCGATGCAATCCCGGGAAATGAAGAAGATGCCGAAAAGATTTTCAATATCAGGCCAAAAGGATATAGCGCCACTGCCGGTATGGCAAAACCATGCATACTGCCCCGGTTTATGACATCACCCATATAATAGACCATGTTGGCGGCGGCGATTCCTTTGCCGGCGGATTGATATATGGATTGCTCAACTGGCCGGGTGACCACGGCAAGGCGCTTCGTTTTGCCACCGCCGCCTTGTGTCTGAAACATACCATTTATGGCGATTTTAACCGGGTTGCTGTCAAAGAAGTGGAAAATCTTATGGAGGGAGACGCCTCGGGACGTGTAAACAGATAAATTAATTCATCATGGCAAGATTCGGCAAATGGGAGGTAATGGAAACAATAATGGGAACAGGTTTCATCCCTGTTTTTTACCATCCCCGGATACTGACAGCAGAAAAGGCATTGAACGCCTGTTACAAGGCAGGTGTTCGCTTATTTGAATTCACGAACCGGGGGGATTTTGCGCACGATGTATTTGCCTCCCTTGAGAAATTTGCGGCAGAAAAATGTCCTGGCTTGATCCTGGGAGCCGGCACTATTTCAGACCCGGCAACCGCTGCCCTGTTCATACAGATGGGAGCCAATTTTATTGTCGGTCCGAATTTCAATCCCGCCGTTGCCGCTTTGTGCAACAGAAGGCTGGTTCCATACATACCAGGTTGCGCTACAGTTACAGAAGCAGGCAATGCACAGGAAGCCGGATGTGATATTTGTAAGTTATTCCCTGCAGACCAGCTGGGCGGCCCCTCATTTGTAAAAGCCTGAAAGCTCCCATGCCCCGGAGCCTCTTCCTTATCAGCGGAGGGGTAAAGCCGGAAGAAATCAATATCGGTGAATGGATCAAAGCCGGAGCCGAATGTGTGGGCATGGGCTCTGCACTCTTTACCAGTGAGCTCATGAATGCAGAAGACTGGGATGGTATATCCGAGCTGTGTTCATGCTCTTTCAAAGCGATAGCACGGGAAAAAGCTTTACAATGATCTTGCTGTAGCGGGGAACCAGCGTTTTCATAATTACCCATCCCACAAGATAGGCAGCCGAATAAATGCAGAATACAATAAAGTATCCTGCCGGTTCGCCCTTGAATCCAAGAAATGTCATCTGAGTGCGGGCCGCATGATCGAGCAGGACTCCTGAAAAACGATTGATGACATAAGAAGATATCATCCCGGCCGTTGTGCCTATTCCGGTAATGGTAGCTATAGTGCTTTTTGGAAACATATCCCCTATGGTAGAATATAAATTGGCCGACCACGCCTGGTGTGCCGCCCCCGCGATTCCTATTATTATGACCGGGATCCAGTAAGAAATATTACCAGGGGGCTGGGCAAACATTGTCAGTAAAAGGAAAAATGCAAATATAAGCATGGCCCTCATGCGTCCCGAATACGGTTCCATGCCTTTCCTGTCTACAAAGTACGTAGGCAGCCACACCCTCCAATTATTGAAAGAAGAGTAATAGAATAGAGGACAAATATCAGCAATTGGGCGGTAGGATTATTGGATGGCAGGTCATAGACTGAACTTAGGTAGGCCGGTGTCCAGAACAGGAAAAACCACCATACCCCGTCTGTCATGAATTATCCTACTGCAAACGCTCAGGTTTGCCTGAAAGTCAAACATTTCCAGAAAGATATCCTATCCGGACCCTTTGCCGGGATTTCAATTGCAGGTACATCCTCCCCATCCTGCTGTATGTACATCAACTCGGCCTTGTTCACTTTGAGGTGAACTTCCGGTTTTTTGTAAACAAAAATCCAAAAACCCATCCAAATAAATCCAAGGGAACCAATGGCCAGAAAAGCTGCCTCCCAGCCAAACCGGGTAGCGATCAGCGACACTGTGACAGGAGCCACAAGTGCACCAACCGTTGCCCCTGCATTGAAAATGCTTGTGGCAAATCCCCTGTCCTTTTTCGGAAAGAATTCCGCAGTAGCCTTAACGGCAGCCGGGAAGTTTCCTGCCTCCCCCCCATGGCCAGAATGCTACGGGCAAACATGAAAAGCGATACGCTTACCGTGGTGATTCGGGCCACCACATCCACTCCCTGTGCCATGCGAAGCGTCTGGGCGCTATCCAGGCCCACAATATCCTGTGTAATCACACTGCATAAGGCATGCACGCAGGCTCCGGCAGACCATACAAGGATAGCCCATAAATATCCTTTCTTTGTGCCCAGCCTGTCTACTATCATTCCTGCAAACAAAACTCCAGTGGCATACATGATTGAGAAGATTCCTGTTTTCTTCCCATAATGCACATTGGTCCAGTGAAATTCGGGTGCAATAAAATCCATCCAGGTAAGTGACAGCACCTGGCGGTCCAGGTAATTGATGGTAGTGGCGAAAAAAAGCATGGTACAGATGGTTCACCTGTACCGGGTCATTTTTTCTCCTGCCGGCTTCATTTTCATATTCAGAAATTAAAATAATCACGAGCGTTGTAATAACAGACAGCCTGGACAATATGCCTGCCTATATAGTCAATTTCACCTGCAGGAAGCAATCCCTGTTCCATGTCGTTTCCTAATAGATTACACAAAGTCCTTCGGAAATAATCATGACGTGCATAGCTTAAAAAACTGCGTGAATCGGTAAGCATGCCCACAAACCGGCTAAGTAGCCCCAGCAGGGACAAGGCGTTGAGTTGCTTTTCCATCCCGTCCTTCTGGTCCAGGAACCACCAAGCAGCTCCAAACTGGATCTTTCCGGGAATCTTTCCGTCCTGAAAATTACCTGCCATAGTGGCTACCATTTCGTTATCCCGGGGATTCAGGTTGTAGATGATGGTTTTGGTCAGTTTATCACGGCTGTCCAGCATATCCAGAAAGCGTTACAGGTTTTTTGCTGTCGTAAGATCGCCTATTGAATCATACCCGGTATCGGGGCCTATAGTACTGAACATACGGGAATTGTTATTTCGAAGGGCTCCATAATGGTACTGCTGGGCCCATCCCTTTTCCCAATCCATGATCCCGAGCTCCACCAGCATGGCCGTTTTGAATTGGCATATCTCTTTTTCATCCGGCTGCAAGCCATCTATTACACGATGAAAAATAGTGTCTATAGCAGCATCTGTGTAATCCCGGGCATAAAACTCCTCCAGACCGTGAACGGAAAGACGGCATCCCATGGCATGAAAGAAATCATGGCGCTTGAGCAATGCCTAAATCAGGGTTTGGTATGAATGAATTGTTATTCCAGAGACTCCAGAAAGTTTCTCCACATACTTCCTGTACTTTGGAGGATCCTCGACGGCCATGGCTTTGTCAGGACGCCAGGCCGGCAGCACTTTGACAGGGAAGCCGTCCCGAAACAGCTTTGCATGATATTCTAGAGAATCGGCCGGATTGTCTGTAGTGCAGAGCGTCTCCACTCCAAATTTCTGAATGAGTTCATGATACTTCGCTTAAGCCCATATGGATTCCCTTAGTATCTGGTCCAGATCATGCGTGAGGATAAAACTGACCAGCCTTGTCAAATGCCACACCCCCAGAATAATGGCAACAGACCAGGTCACCCGGGGATTGTATAGCCATCTGAAGGAATAATCCTTTCCCCGTATCAACCCGGCAGTCATCACAACCAGGGCACAGGCAAAAAACAGAACAAGTACCGGTCCAAAAAGATGGAATTCCAGGCTTTCTATCCATTCTCCCCTATAGAGGGATACCATGGATTTGACCATGCCACAGCCCGGACACGGCAGTCCCGTAAGCATTTTGAAAGGACAAAATGACTGCCTGGCCTGCAAATTGGCTGCCCCGGGATCAAAAAGCAAGATGACCAGGGGCATGAGCAAAAATAGGAGCAGGGCCGTTATGGCTAAGATTTTTCGCCTGCTTCTCACAATGGGTTTATCGGTATAGTTTATTGATCTCGCTTTGTACGATCATGGCTGCAATCATGGGAAAGAAAAACCCTAGCAACATCAGTAAAATGGACTGGTCTCTTTCGGGTATTCCCAGCCTTTGGTCCAGCGCTGGCATGCCATCCCGGCCTACAATAAAGAAATAATACATATTGACCGGCCATATGCAACCGGCAAAAACTGCCACAACAGGTGACAGTATCTCCCTCCCGCTCAGGGCATTAAAAACTTTGGCGGCCTGCAGGTTCCAGTATATAAGGTACAGGCCGCATGTGACGAATCCTAACAGGAGTACCACCAGGGGTTCTCTTTTAAATTCGGGAATGTTATCAATAATCTGCATAATCAATTGTATTAGTCAATAATTAATCCGTATTCTGTCTCAATAATTTTATTTCGCCGGTTTTCCCTGCGTACTTTCCTGTTAAACTCCCATGAGGAGTGATGAATATAATCACGTGGATGATCCAGGTGCAGCGTAACGGCAGAATATCTGATCTGCCTCCCCCTTATGCCCAGCCGCTCCAGCCTTTCCCCGAATTCCCTGTCTTCTCCTCCGTAGCGAAGCCTCTGGTCAAATCCCCTGACCTGAAGAATATCATTTTTCCAGGCCGAGGCATTCCCTCCGTTCCAGGTTGCGCCGGTTGGTGTAAACCGGTTCAGCAGCTGTGCCTTACATCCTGAAGCATTCAACTTGTTATTTTTGAAAGAACGTTTCAATCCCCCTGCCTCAAGCCATTTCCTGTCAAAACAAACCCCTTCGGCAATCTCCTTATCGCTGATCATATGTGACAGGCCCGCAGGCAACCTTACTGTCCCGCCTGACAGGAAACTGCCTGTCCTGCGCATGTGAAGATGCACCTGAATGAAATCCCACCTGGGGATAATATCTCCGTCGCTGAAAACCAGGTAATCCCCGCTGCTCTCCAGTATGGCCTTATTGAGGATGACACATTTTCTGAAACCCTTATCCTCATGATATGTATGCTTTAGGGGGAAAGCGACCTTTTCTCTCATCTTTTCAATGACCGTACGGGTTCTTTGATCGGATCCGTCATCGGCAATGATCAATTCAAAATCTTTCACAGTCTGGTAAATATAGCCATACAGGACAAGTTCCAGCCATCGGGGCTGGTTGTACGTAGATAGGATGACAGATACCATCGTTAACAAAGTTAAAAAAATTTGTTTCTTAAAAATAAATCTCTTATATTTGAATTGTACGTTCAAGCCATAAAATGTACGGCTATGAAAAACATTATTATCCTATCTGTTTTGCTACTGAGCATTGTATCCCCACTCATGTCTCAGGTAGTTGTCACCGGGCACATAACAGCCGAAATCGTAGACGTAGCGAGCATTTCCTCAACAGGTGTCAATGAACTGGAATTTTCCAAATCTGATGTCACTGAAACACAACAAGATTATGAACCCGTTTTACTGGGAGAATTTTTTGTTTATTCAGGCACTGATGTTGCCTGGGATGTTGTGATTAAGCAGGCTTCCCTGTCAGATTGCAATGGAGAATGCCTTGCACTGGAAACATGCCTGGAAAAATGCAATACGTACACTGGTGACACCAAGATTGATTCCCTTCACGCTGATGCAGACCAGACACTTCAGCTGAATGGAAATGTTAATTCCTTGCGGGAAATGAACTCCGGCCTCTACGAGGGGTCATATACCATTATCCTTGCATATAATTGAAGCTTAAGTTCAAAGAACCGCCAGATATATTGTAAATTTCGCTATTTTTGCAAAATTTACAATATATCTTTTTTTGATGATCTCAAAACCTCTTTTCAGGCGTCTTATCCCGATCATCACTTGTTTAATGGCGATCACCGGGATCATGCTGCCGGCCAGAAGCCTGGCCCAGGAAGAAGAGTATCTGGAAGAAATGGTCATTTATTTTTCTGTTCCCCGAATTGGGGGTACAGATATTTCAGCCGTTATTGGAGAAACCAGTGTTTATTTATCCCTGATTGAAGTATTCGATTTTCTTAAGATCAAAAATTCATATACCGCCGGATTTGAATCTGTAAACGGGTTCTTTATTACCGAAGATGCCGCCTACAACATAGACCGGGTAAACAACAGGATAACATTCAAGGATAAAGAATTCCAGCTTAAAGCCGGAGATATCATCCGGACAGAAACCAATTTATTCTTAAAAACAGAACTCTTCGGGCAGGTGTTCGGCCTGGACTGCAGCTTCAGCTACAGGAGCCTCTCCGTTTCCATGAACACCAGTATCGAGCTCCCGGTAATCAGGGAAATGCGACTGGCACAAATGCGAAAAAGCCTGGGACAGATAACAGGTGACATAGTAGCCGATACGGTTATTGGCAGGAAATTCCCATTGATTCACTTTGGGATGGCCGACTGGTCTGCGATCCTGACACAAGAAATCAAGGGCCCTAAGGGAGCACGCCTGTCCCTGAACCTTGGCGGCGTCATTTTGGGCGGAGAAACGAATATCAACCTGAACTACACAACCAATACTCCCTTTCAGGAAAGGAACCAGTTCTACCAGTGGCGTTATGCCAATAACAAATATAAAGCACTCCGTCAGGTCATCCTGGGAAAAATCAACTCCTTCTCCACGTCTACCATAAATTCGCCGGTATTGGGTATACAGATCACCAACACACCCACCACTTACCGGCAGTCCTTCGGGACCTATACCCTGAGCGATGTTACTGAACCTGGCTGGACTGTGGAACTGTATGTTAACAATGTCCTGGTAGATTACAAGCAAGCTGACGCATCGGGCTTCTATACGTTTGAGGTTCCCATGATTTATGGAAACACCAATGTGAAACTACAATTCTACGGTCCGTGGGGGGAAGAACGCTCTAAGGAACAAACGCTGAATATACCCTATAATTTCCTTCCTGCAGGCAATTTCGAGTACCGGCTCTCGGCTGGTATGGTCTCGGATTCCCTGTGGAGTAAATTTTCCAGGCTGGACATGGATTACGGGATAACACGTTTCATGACCATAGGAGCCGGTGTTGAATACCTTTCTTCTGTAACCTCCGGCCAGATCATGCCCTTCGTGCATACATCCCTGAGACTTGCCCCGGGATTGCTGCTTACCGGTGAATATACCCATGGTGTGAATGTCAAAGGGATTTTGAACTGGAGGTTTCGCTCTGACATTCAGCTGGAAGTGAATTACACACGTTACGATAAGGACCAAAAGGCCATCAACACCAATTACCTGGAAGAAAGGCGCATTGCCATGTCAATCCCCATCAGGTTCAAAAGTTTTTCCGTCTTCACAAGAATGTCACTTAACCAGGTGATCATGCCTACCACACAGTATACCACGGCAGAATTACTGTTGTCAGGAAGCCTTTTTGGTATCAATACAAACCTGACTACTTTCGCGACATTCTCCTCTGCCTCCAAGCCCAATATATACAGTACCCTGTCTATGTCCATAAAACTTCCGGCAGCATTCATACTGACTCCCCAGACTCAATTCAACTACACCCAGGGCAAGTTTGTTTCTGTACGTGCAGCCCTGGAAAAAAGAATGTTCAACAACGGATACCTGAACGTATCCTTTGAAAGGAATTTCCTGAACAGCATAACTAACCTGGAATTGGGATTGCGCTACGATTTTTCATTTGCACAAATTGGATTCTCTGCACGCAGGAGCAATAATACCTATTCGTTTGTGGAAACTGCAAGCGGCAGCATCATGACTGATCCGCGCTCCAGGTTAGTTGCAGTTAATAACAGAAGCACTGTAGGTAAGGGTGGTATGATCCTGTATCCTTTCCTGGACATGAACTGGAATGGAAAACGGGACAAGGGAGAGCCCAAAGCCTTTGGAATGGAGGTCCAGGTGAGCGGGGGACGGATCCAGTACATAGAGAAGGATACCATTACGCGTATCTATGACCTGCAGCCCTATGCCCAGTACCTGGTCACCCTGAACGGAAGCAAATTCGATAACATTTCCTGGAGAATGAACAACCAGACCATGAGTGTGATAGTAGATCCCAACCAGTTTAAACGGATTGAGGTCCCCATAGTGGTCGTGGCAGAAGCATCCGGCCAGGTATACCTTCGTGACAGAAACACCCTGCGTGGCCAGGGAAGGATAACCGTACAGTTCTACAAGAACGACACGGTAATTTTAAACAGCACGCTTTCCGAATCTGATGGCTATTTCAGCTATATGGGGCTCGCCCCGGGCAATTACCTGGTAGCAGTAGACCCGGAACAGATGAGAAAACTGGATATGACAGCCACACCCGCCTTTATTCCCTTCACAGTTGAGCCAAGCATTGACGGAGACTACATAAACGACCTGGAATTTGTGATCCAGTCAAATGCCCCTGCCACAAAGCCTGCTGCTGCTCCTGCACAGGCAGCTCCTCCTGTAACTCCGACTGCTGCTACTCCTGCACAGGCGGCTCAACCTATGACTCCGCCCGCCAAAAAGGACACATTAACATCCGATCCTGCTAAAAAGATATCCCCATCCCAGGCTGTCACTCCTGCTCCCGTACCGGTTACGCCTCCGCTCCCGCCTGCTGAACAAAAAAGTAAAACAGGTGATACTCCCATAAAGCAGATGACTACTCCCCAGGTTGCCGAAAGCCCCGTCAAGAGCGGTTACCGTTTACAGTTCCTGGTTACAGACAAACCCCTGGAAAGTGGAAGCAACTACTTAACACACCTGAAACAAAGGCTGCCAATATTGGAAATCACTGCTGTTCTGGAAGAAGACGGACGTTATCATTATGTATCCCAATACTTCCGCACCCGTAGGGAAGCCCTGCACTGGATGCGCATGGTTGATGCCATGGGTTGGGAAGACTGCATACTCAGGTAGGATACCTCGTACTCTGTGATCCTTGCATTTCAAGAACGTTAAGTTTTTCTTTCTCGCCGGTGCTTCAACAACTTGCTGCTAGCTGTCGTTGCTACCATAAAGAACCGGGAGCCTCGGCGTAATAAAAGCTCCCGGTTCTTTATGGTAGCAACGACAGCAGAAGACAGTATAAGTGTGAGAGCCTAGGCAAAAAAGCAGCCGGCCAAATTTGATCTTTGGCCGGCCGTTTTGTTGTGGGAGCTAAGAGATTCGAACTCATGACCCCCTGCTTGTAAGGCAGGTGCTCTAAACCAGCTGAGCTAAGCTCCCATGTGCATTAGCAAAGGTATGCTAAATGGACTGCAAAGATATGCTTAATTTTTTCCCTTGCAAAAAAAGTTTTCCAGCAGATCCGCCACGGTAAAAGTACTGCCTCCCACCAGGATCAAATCCTGGGCGGAGGCTGCTGCACATGCCTTTTGATAGGCCTCTTCGACCGTCGGCACTTCTTCTCCCTTCAAGCCTGCTCTCCTGCACCAAGCAGCCAGCTCGGTAAAAGGCAGCGCTCTGGGGATGTGTGCTTGTGTAAAATAATAATAGGCATCCTGTGGTAAAAGCGATGTGATGGATTCCAGGTCTTTTCCCCTTACCACACCAAGGACAATATACAACCGTTGGTATCTTTCTTTTGCGAGTTGTTCTTTCAGGTATTTCATCCCGTGTGCATTATGGCTCGTGTCGGCAATAACGGCCGGGAAGAGGGAAAGACGTTCCCACCTTCCGCGCAGGCCTGTAACTGATTCAAAATGTTCCAGTCCTGTAGCAATCGCCTGGGGTGTCAGCCGGGATGACAAGCCAGGATTGGTTTCTTTTAGCACATCCACTGCACACAGTGCGGTTTTCAGATTTTTCTGCTGATACAAGGTGTCTCCTTCAATGTCATAGGAAGGGTAAGATCCTTCAAAAGCCCGGAAAAGGGGAGCTTTCAACCGGACAGCACGGGCGGCAATAACAGGCAATGCCTCGGGGTCATACTCGCCCACCACTACCGGAACTCCCGGCTTGATGATCCCTGCTTTTTCACTCGCTATCTTTGCTATGGTATCTCCCAGCAAGTCGCAATGATCCAGCCCAATATTGGTAATGACAGAAAGCAGAACTGATGGAGGAGTGATGATGTTGGTGGAATCCAGACGTCCCCCAAGGCCAGTCTCGACAATGGCAATATCTGTCTTTTGCAAGGCAAAGTGATGAAAAGCCATGGCTGTGGTCATATCAAAAAAAGAGGGCAGTTCTTCCCCGAGTTCCCCCATCCTTTCACGTGAAAAACGTTCCAGAAAATCAATTACCTCAGCCTGGGAAATCATTTTCCCGTTTACTTTTATCCGTTCCCTGAAATCTGTCAGATGGGGTGATGTGTACAGCCCCGTACTAAGTCCTGCTGCCTGCATGATAGCTGCAAGCATATGGGAAACAGAGCCTTTTCCGTTAGTTCCCGCAATGTGGATACAGGGATACCTGTCCTGGGGATTTCCAAGCCAGGCAGCCAGGGAGAGCATGCGTTGCGGATACGGTTTGTATCCTTCTATACCTATTTTTTGGTACTGGGGAAAGTTCCCGATCAGAAAAGATAAGGCTTCGCTGAATTCCATGACGCTGCGAATTTAGACATAATTTTTCCTATCTTTGTTGGTTAAATATCAACTAATGTCAAACAATCCAAAAATATTCGTACTCGATACCAATGTGCTCCTTCACGACCACAAGGCACTCGGTAATTTCCAGGAAAATGATGTGGTCATACCCATTATCGTACTCGAAGAACTGGATAAGTTCAAAAAAGGCAATGACCAGATCAACTTCAATGCCCGTGAATTTGCGCGTTCTCTGGATAAGATCCTGGGGGATAAGATGTTGAATGGGTGGATCAGTATGGGTCCCGGCAGGGGACGCCTGAAGGTGGAACTGGGTCATCCTTTTCCTGACATGATGCAGGATTCTTTTTATGAAGATACCCCCGACCACCGTATCCTTGTTGTGGCACAATACATGAAAGAAAACTATCCCGAGCGCATGGTGATCCTGATCACAAAAGATGTCAACCTGCGTATCAAGTCTAAGGCGCTGGGAATAGAAGCACAGGATTACCTGACAGACAAGGTCCGTGACGAAAGCATAGTCAGCATCTCCAAAGGTGTTATCAAATTGAACAGGGTTACACCCCAGACCATTGCCAAATTGTACCAGACACCGGAAGGCCTTCCTGGAAAGGACATACGTCTTAAAGGAGCACACCACAACCAGTATTACATACTCAGGAACAAGGACGGATCGGTCATGGCACGATACCAGGCATCCACAAAATGCCTGATTCCCGTTCCGGGCCACAGGGCCTATGGCATCTCCCCCCGTAACTCGGAACAGAATTTTGCCCTGGATGCCCTGCTTGATCCCGCCATAAGCCTTGTTTCCCTCACCGGGATTGCCGGTACCGGGAAGACCTTGCTTGCCTTGGCGGCTGCCCTTGAACAGGAAAGCGACTATGACCAGATCATGCTATCCCGGCCTGTTATTCCCCTGCAAAACCAGGAAATGGGCTATCTGCCCGGGGACATCAAGGAAAAAATGGCTCCCTACATGTTGCCCCTGCTGGATAATCTAAGTGTTATCAAAGGCAGCCTGAAAGCCAACAGCCGTGAATTTGTCCGCATAGAAGAAATGGTAAAGAATGAAAAATTGCTGATATCACCGCTGGCATACATCCGGGGAAGAAGTTTGTCGAAAGTTTTCTTCATAGTTGATGAATCACAGAACCTTACACCACATGAAGTTAAAACCATAATTACCAGGGCTGGAGAAGGGAGCAAGCTGGTTTTCACCGGCGACATCTACCAAATTGACCAACCCTATCTTGACATGCATTCAAACGGTCTTACTTATTTGACAGACAAAATGTTGGGACAGGAACTCTTTGCGCATGTAAACCTTGTCAGGGGGGAACGGAGCCGATTGGCCGATCTGGCGGGGAACATATTGTAACTTTTTTATTATTTTTGCAGCCCCAAATCCCATAATATTCAATTTATTAACCTTATATAATTTTTATGTCAGAAATCAAACGAGTTTACAGCTTTGGCGGAAAAACTGCCGATGGTGACGGATCCATGCGAAATCTGCTGGGTGGCAAAGGTGCCAACCTGGCAGAAATGTGTCTCTTGGGAATACCTGTTCCTGCAGGTTTCACTATAACAACAGAATGTTGTACCGAATATTATGCCCTGGGCTGCAACTACCCCAAGGGCTTGGCAGGAGAAGTCGCACAGGCTCTGATGAAAGCTGAAGATGTTATGGGAGCCCGGTTTGGTGACCCTGAAAATCCACTCCTCGTTTCTTGCCGTTCAGGCGCCAGGAGTTCCATGCCCGGCATGATGGAAACCGTGTTGAACATTGGCCTGTGCTCTGCTACCATTCCCGGGCTGATTAAAAAGACAAACAATCCCAGGTTCGTGTACGATGCATACCGCCGCCTGATTATGATGTTCTCAGATGTGGTCATGGAAAAGGCAGAAGGGATTGAACCCGCAGAAGGACAAGGCATACGAGTGCAACTGGATGCGTTGCTTCATGAGATGAAAGTGGAAAAAGGATACAAAAGCGATACAGACCTTACAGAGGAAGACCTGATCACACTCTGCGACATGTTTAAAAAACGGGTGGTAAAAGTACTCGGCAAGCCATTCCCCGATGATGCCATGGAACAGCTCTGGGGTGGCATAGGTGCCGTGTTCAAATCATGGAACGGGAAACGCGCTATCTCTTATCGCCGTATAGAAGGCATTCCCGATGAATGGGGTACTGCTGTGACGGTGCAATCCATGGTATTTGGAAATATGGGTGACAATTCGGCAACTGGTGTTGCCTTTTCACGTAACCCGGCTACCGGAGAAGCCAAGTTCTACGGTGAATGGCTTATCAACGCACAGGGAGAAGATGTGGTTGCCGGTATCCGCACACCCAACCCCCTGAACGAGTCCACCAAAAATGACCAGAACAGGCATCTCGCATCACTCGAAACCACGATGCCCAAAGTATATGGCGAACTGAACCAGATCCAGAAGAACCTGGAAGCTCATTTCCGTGACATGCAGGACATCGAGTTCACCATCCAGGACGGACGCCTGTGGATGCTGCAATGCCGCATAGGCAAACGCACCGGGGTTGCCGCCCTGAATATGGCCATGGATATGCTGCTGGAAGGTCTGATCGACCGCAAGACAGCTGTGCTGCGCGTTGCGCCCAATCAACTGGACGAACTGCTTCACCCCATATTGAATCCCAATTCTGAAAAGGCCGCACAAGTGGTGGGCAAGGGTCTGCCGGCCGGTCCCGGCGGCGCCGTGGGCCAGATTGTTTTCACGGCTGAAGACGCCGTTACATTGAGCAAGAAAGGCAAGAAAGTCATATTGGTCAGGGAAGAGACAAATCCCGAAGACGTGGAAGGAATGCGTGTTGCCGACGGTCTGCTGACCGCTCGCGGAGGCATGACATCCCACGCTGCCCTGGTAGCCCGCGGATGGGGAAAATGCGCCATAGTAGGCTGTGAAGCCGTGCACATTGATCTTGCAAAACGCGTTCTGACCATGAACGGGAAAAAATACCCCGAAGGCTCTGTTTTCAGTCTTAATGGAACACGTGGCTTTGTATATGACAAGGCGATCGATACTATGGATGCCTCCGAAAATCCCCGGTTCCAGGAATTCATGAAAATGGTGGATTCCTTCCGTACCATGGGAGTCCGCACCAACGCAGACACACCGGAAGATGCCCGTATGGCCTTGAATTTCGGGGCCGAGGGAATAGGCCTTTTCCGTATCGAGCACATGTTCTACGGCTCGAATTCAGAAGCCCCCTTGAGCAAGCTCCGCAAAATGATCCTTTCGGAAAATGTGGGTGAGAGAAAACTGGCCCTGCATGAACTGGCTCCCTATGTCAGAGCTGCTGCCAAGGAAACGCTCCGGGTCATGGACGGACTGCCGCTTACCTTCCGCCTGCTTGATCCTCCGTTGCACGAATTTGTTCCCCATACGCTTGACAAACAGAAAGAACTGGCCAAAGAACTCGGCATAAGCGTGGAAGATGTACTCAAACGGGGAGAAATGCTGCACGAGGAAAATCCTATGATGGGACACCGTGGTGTGCGTCTTGGAATAACATATCCCGAGATTTCTGAAATGCAGTTCCGTGCTATTTTCACAGCCACTGCCGAGTTGATCAAGGAAGGGCTCCGCCCCAAACCGGAGATCATGGTTCCCGTTACAGTCAGTGTGAAAGAGCTGGATGACCAGAAAATTATCGCCGACAGGGTGCACAAAGAAGTCCAGGATCAATTCGGACTAACCTTCGAGTACCTCTATGGCACCATGATAGAGATACCCCGGGCAACAATAGTGGCAGATGAGATGGCCAAGACGGCTCAGTTCTTCTCGTTCGGGACAAACGACCTGACACAGATGACCTTCGGTTTCTCAAGGGACGATATCGGGTCATTCATGGGTGATTACATCCAGAAGAAGATCCTCCCCTTTGACCCGTTCCTGCATATTGACGAGCCTTCTGTAGGCAGGCTCATAGAAGAGGGAATCACCAAAGGCCGTTCCACCACTCCGAATCTCAAGATCGGGATATGCGGAGAACACGGAGGGGACCCCCAGTCCATCCAGTTCTGTTACAAGATGGGTATGACTTATGTTTCCTGTTCCCCCTTCAGGGTGCCTATCGCCCGCCTGGCTGCAGCACAGGCCGCCATCTGGGCAGCCATGTAAGTCTGAAACAATCAGGTGATTGTTTCCAAAAAGAAGAAAAAGGCTCCCATAGGAGCCTTTTTCTTCTTTTTCGTATCTTTGTCATTATGAAAAACATACTCATCACCGGGGGCGCCGGCTATATAGGAAGCCATACTGCCGTGGAACTCATCCACGCAGGATACGGAGTGGTCATTGCAGATAACCTTTCCAATGCAGATACCACCTGTCTGGAGGGTGTGAAAAAAATCACCGGCAGAGATATTCCTTTCTATAAGGCCGATTGCTGCAGAAAAGACCAGCTCCTGCCAATATTCCGAGAACACAGGATTGACGGTGTCATTCACTTTGCAGCTTTCAAGGCGGTGGGAGAAAGTGTGGAAAAACCGCTCATGTATTACCATAACAACCTGTTGTCCCTGGTCACCTTACTGGAAGTGATGGTGGAAAATGGCGGAGGTCATGTGGTATTCTCATCATCCGCCACCGTTTACGGACAGCCCCCGGTGCTGCCGGTTACTGAAGACACTCCCAGAATGCCGGCCACAAGTCCTTACGGTAACACGAAACAAATATGTGAGGATATCCTGGCCGATGCAGTAAAAGCTTATGCATCCGTGAAAGTGGTCATCCTCAGGTATTTTAATCCCATCGGGGCACATCCTTCCGCCCTGATCGGTGAACTTCCCAGGGGCATTCCCAACAACCTGGTACCTTTCATAACGCAGACCGCTGCTGGCGTGCGCAAGGAATTGCACATATTCGGAAGCAATTACAATACCCCGGACGGGACGGCTCTCAGGGATTATATTGATGTGGTGGATCTTGCTGCCGCCCATGTCTCGGCCCTGAAACGCATGGAGGCCTATGACAAACCGGGATTGTGCGAGGTGTTCAATGTGGGGACTGGTAAACCGCTCTCTGTCATGGAACTTGTCAAAAAATTCGAGACTGTCAACCATTTGTCTTTGAAATACCGGATCACCGGACGGAGGGAGGGAGACGTGGAGGCTGTCTGGGCAGATACATCGCTCGCAAACAGGGTGCTTTCCTGGAAAGCCCGACGCCCGCTGGAAGAAACCCTTGCCAATGCCTGGGCTTGGGAAAGGAATATACGCGGTATTACTTAACATATGACTATGGACAAAAAAATGGTACCTGGAAAATTCACAAAGCATCAGCTCAGGGCGGGACATCCCAAATGGGAACAGTCCCTGCAAAGAGGCAGTGAGTTCCTGCTGCCGGAAGATAAACAGGATGACACACGCTCACAGTTTTACAGGGATTACTCGCGTATACTTCATTGTACTTCTTATCGCAGGCTGAAACACAAAACACAGGTGTTTTTCGCAACACAGAACGACCACATATGCACACGCATGGAACATGTGAACCATGTGGCCTCTATCAGTTATACCATATCAAAATACATGGGACTGAACACAGAACTGACACAGGCCATTGCCCTGGGTCACGATCTGGGTCACAGCCCGTTCGGCCATGAAGGAGAAACGTTGCTTTCCGATATCATGCGTAAGTGGGACGGCACATTCTGGCACGAAAAGAACGGGCTGTACACGGCAGACAAGATTGCCACCCTGCCCAATGCCTCGGGTATACATAAAAACCTGAGACTGACGTATGCCGTACGTGACGGGATCATATCGCATTGCGGAGAAACTGACGAGAACGGGCTGTTTCCGCGTGAAAAGGTTGTTGATCTTGAGCAGATAGAGAGGCCCAACCAGTACATGCCCTATACGTGGGAAGCTTGTGCTGTCAAACTCTCGGATAAAATCGCATACCTGGGCCGTGACATAGAAGATGCGGTTGAACTGAACCTGCTGGAGCCCGAGCGCCTCAACGAACTGAACAACCTCATGAAAAGGATCCCGAATACTTCCGGAGTAGTAAACAACACGGCCCTGATAGACCTTTTCATAAAAGATCTCTGCAACAATTCATCTCCTGAAGAAGGGATGCATTTTTCCTGCCAATACTACAACCTGCTGACAGAGGTCAAGGATTTCAATTACCGCCATATCTATTACCACCCGCGGCTTCTCTATTATAAAGAGTACGCACGGTGCATCATCCATACGATTTTTGACTTCCTTGATGGTTTTTATGGAAATGACTTATTGCAGCGCATAGCTGACAACACGTCCAAATTTCCCACCCTGTTAAGGTATTTTCACGAATGGCTGGTCAAATACAGCAATGTGGACAAACGGGCACGAAATGAAGCACGTTTTGAGAACGATATAATTTACGATATAGCTGACATTGTGCAATACCGCAGGGCCATCATTGATTACATGGCAGGCATGACAGATAACTTTGCCATCCGCGTTTACCACGAAATAATATCTTTCTAGATTTCTGCCATCAAGCCAGAGAACAGTATGGTCCCTGTGCTCTTCTCTGTAATGAAATACAGGAAGGGTCTGTCCACATGGAACGGGATTGTCTGTCCGGGACCAATGGAAGTCAGATTGAATCCTATGGTTGTCACGGCAGCAGCTTCTGTTCCTTCCTCATCCACCTGAATGAAAGAGTTCTGCTTGAGCAGGCTTATGAAAAGCGGGATGTCGCTGATATTGCTGAAATCAGCATTATAAGGATCAAAGGCGATTCCCATTCCCATACGCGTCAATACAGGGATCATAGTTTCCTCTGAATCAAATTCCACCTTGAAGCGCGGGATGCGGAGGTTCAATTCGGCCGGGGCAAGGTCTTCCAGCCATTCCGACCACTGTTCCCGGGTCAGGGAAGAAACTACTTCCATAATGGAAACGCCTGTATCGGGCAAAACAATAATCATGCTGTAGGCTTCATTTCCATACGGTATTTCAGCAACGGCCACTTCATTTGTTTCCGTATAGCCATAATCATTGGTTTGTTCCATATAAGTCACATCGCCGTCCGATCCGGATAGGTTGGTGAAGGAACCCTGCCAGCTCACTTTCTTGTCAAATGTTTCTTTCCATTTACCTTTGAAATACAGGGCATTGGTATAGATGAGCCTTGTATCGGGGTCTATCCGGTCAATGACCTTTTTGATCAAATTGTTGGTGTTGTCGGCACACCATTGGTTGATGACAGAAGGGGACTTCGGGTCTGAAAAATCAAGCAGGTTCACGGAGGCGTTGTAATACTGCTGCAGGGATTGGATGAAAGGACTCTTTACGGGAAAAGTCTTTTCAATCCATACGGCATTGGCAATACTCAGCTTAACGGTGTTATCAACCTCCTTAAGGGCTGGTACAAGATGTTTGAAGAATCCATTCATCTGGTCCGGGGAGTATGTGGCAAAACCAAGGGTTGCCTTCATGTCTTCGAGTGTCTTGCCGGCAGCCCCGTTGGTTACGGACGATATGGCCAGAGATGCGCTCAATGGGGATATGAAGACATTTTCCCCTTCCAGTTCCAGGCACATCTCCCTGAAAAGATCTATGCCAAAACCATTGCTGTTATGCAGAATTTCCTTTTGTACTTTTGTAAGTACGATATCTTCCCTGTCTTTGGGTGCGTCATTGTTCCATTTGGAACAGGATAATGAGAGCGGTCCCGCAAGGACGACTACGACCATTAGAGTGATAACAGATCTCATATGTTTAGGATTTTCCAGTACATAGTTAAAATGCAAAACATATACGAATACTGCACCGTCT
The DNA here is from genome assembly GCA_002071385.1 of Bacteroidetes bacterium ADurb.Bin013. Taxonomy (GTDB): domain Bacteria; phylum Bacteroidota; class Bacteroidia; order Bacteroidales; family UBA932; genus DMER64. Next base: position 40,992 of record MWFB01000003.1, on the reverse strand, counting down.
GATCAATAGCCATCAGCCGTCCTGCGGACGACATTTATCAAAGAATATTATGGCTTACAAGGGTGTGAAATCTTCCTTGCCTGCACCGCAAAGGGGGCAAACCCAATCTTCGGGAAGATCTTCAAAGGGAGTTCCCGGAGCTATACCGTTGTCGGGGTCTCCTTCAGCAGGGTCGTATACATACCCGCACAAATCGCATTCGTACTTTTTCATAAATAATAGTATTAAAGGTAAAAAGATATGTCCATTTCTTTTAGCAAATAATGTGCCTTCGCGTACTTCTGGATCACCCACAGTGCATAGCGGATATCCAGGGTAACACATTTGTTCAGTGTGGGATGAAAGAATGAATCGGCTCCCAGGGATTCCTTATTCCCGTCAAAAGCAAGGCCTACCAGCCGTCCCCTGCTGTCCAGGACAGGTGATCCTGAATTTCCACCGGTTATATCAAGGTCACACAGGAAGTTCACATGCATGTTACCGGTTTTACGGTCTTTCCATACGCCCCAGTCTTCTGACTCCAGTACCTGACGGAAGGGTTCATTGATCCGGAATTCGTAATCGTACGGATTCCATTTATCCCACAGCCCCTGTATGGTGCTGTACCAGTTGTATGTTATCCCGTCACGGGGATAAAGAGGTCCTACCGTTCCGAAGGTGAGCCTCATGGTCATATTGGCATCGGGATACTGCGGAATGTCCTGTTCTTTTCTGAAAGTATACAAGGCACGGGTGTACTGCGTGTCTGCGTGCCTTGCATTTATTGTTCCGAGTAATCGATTTTCTTCTTCATTGAATCGCGGGGTGTCATAACTGTGGTTGAGCAGACAGGCCGGATCGGCATTTATCTCGTCTATCAGATGCGGGGTGAGGAAATAGTCACGAAAGCTTTCCCTGCTCCGGAACACCGAGTTGTCAAAAATGTTTTCGGCAAGCCTCGAGGCATCCCCGTTGAAGTGGTCATAACGTGATGACAGGTATTCACCCCAGTACCGGCGCGGAACGTTTTCACAAAAATCCCTTAAGGCGCTGACAAACCATTCCTTTTCAAGTCCGGGATGGTACCCGTTGTAATAATCCATCATGCGTCGGTAATAGCTGCTGAATTCGTCCCTGGTACAATCCACCGTGTCTGTGCCGTTACGCCTGACTTCTGCCCTGAGGCCCGCCACCCTTCTTGCCATCAGAAGGAACCGGGAGGATATGATGGTCTGTTTGTACCATTCACGTGCTGCCGTCAGCTCTTCTGTAACTGAATAAGCATATTCAAGGTCTTCAAACAATGTGCCCCATAATTCACTTGTATTGGCAGAGGCACTGATCCACTGCCGCACTTTGGCCTCTTCTTCCCTCCTGTTGTCAACAAACCTGTGACGGATAAGACTGAGAACTTCTCCCTCCCGCAATTCGGATACATTGGCCAGACTAAAATAAGTATCGGCATATTGCAGACGGACAGCGGGGTCCGATTCCATCCATCTGTTCATGATTTCAAGATGGGTTTTTGAGGTACGGACCACCACGGGATATGTCACCGTTTGTTTTTCATACAGTCCGAAAGAAGAATTATAACGGTTCGTCTGGAAAGGATAACCCAGCGCCATGACAAAATCCCCTTCCCTGATGCCCTTGGCGCTGATGGTCAGTTTAGCGTCAGGTACCAGGGGAACGTTCGCAGGATCATAGTCGGCGGGAGAACCGTCGGGAGCCGTGTATATCCTGTACAGGGCAAAGTCACCTTTGTGCTGGGGCCATTCCCAGTTATCCGTTTCCCCTCCGTAGGCAGCAATGGATACGGGGGGAGCACCCACCAGGCGTACATCGCTGTACTTCTGGTAGCAATACATGTAATAACGGGAGCCGCTCCACATGGAAGCGCACATACAATCGTAACCTGTCATCTGCCGGTATTCTTTTTCAAGGAGCGCATACATTCTCCTGCCGGTCAAGGTGTCCCTTAGCCGGAGAACCCTGTCCGTCACATCAAACACTTTGCGAAGAAAGTAGACGTTTTTGCCCGGGACAGGTTTTTCTTCAGCAGCATTGCGGGCCCAGAATCCTTCTTCCAGGTAATTTGTCTCCTGGGTGCTGAATGCATGAATGTCCGAATAGGCGCAATGGTGGTTGGTTATGAGCAGCCCGTTATCAGAAATTATCGATCCTGTGCAGCCAAAGTCCATAGACACGACTGCACTTGAAAGCGTGATCCTGTCATTGTCAAAGATCATCTCCGGATGAATCTTCAGGCCTTTTTTCTGCATCTGTCTCACCAGGTTTTGCTCCATCAGGTGGACAAGCCACATGCCTTCATCTGCCCTGAGAGGTGTGAACATAAGGAAAAGTGGAACAACATATAGGATAAACCTTTTCACGGATATTAAAAAATCAGTCCAATACTCAATCCGGCCTCATGAAAGACCTTGTTGGTAGCGGTTAGTTGGCGTGTATAGCGGTATCCCGCTTCTGCAAACAGATTCAGCCCTTTAGCGCGATTGGCAATAAAAGTCGACCTGATTGTTATTCCGGCAGCTATCCGTTTTGCCGTAAAAAATTCATTTTCCATTCCGGAAGGTTCTGTCAACCGGAAATTTTCGGGATTTTCAAATCCCATGTCATTTCCGGTCAGCGTTTCCTGCAATTCTTCCGGCGAGGTTTCTTCCAGCTGTCCTGCTCCATAGGATATTCCGGGGGACAAATCGAACATCCATCTTTTCGCTGACCAGCTTTTGGCCAGCTGGGCATAGACCTGTGTAAGGTTCAGGGACCGTTGTACGGCAAGCGGGTATTTAATCCACTGTTGACGGAACAGGTTCCGGGATACCCCCGCTGTTATCCTCCACGAATCATAGTTCTCATCTCTTGCAATCCTGTAAGAATAATTTATGTCCACGCATGTCCTTTCCTGGACAAAAGATGGGATCGTGCCATATTGCACCCACTCCCAAAGGCGTGACAACTGGTTCAGTTCCTGTCGCTGGATGGGCTCAAAACCCCTCAACCCTGCCCATGATACATCGGCTTTTATACGATGCCGTGGCCCGTAATACAACATCAGGGTATTTTGCCAGGTCCATTCCCTGACATCCCCATACTTGCGTGCACGTACAACATCTTCACGTTGTGACTGCTCCCTGAGCCCGGTTGAAAAATGATCGTATATCGAAAATTTTCCGGGCCGGTAATGCAATGTGATGCCTCCCCCATAGAGATGATCCCTGAGCAGGCGCGTTCCTGGAGCCGAGGATGTGAATACCTGTTGGGTGTTGAACCACATGCCGGAGAATAAAAACAGCACTTTATTGGTACTGGTTTCCACCTGTGTATAATCTGTCTGTTCTGTTATGCGTCTGAAATACAGATGTAACCCAATGCGAGCCGGTCCATGTGCATAGATCACAGACGGTGCGATAATAAAGTCCATATAGGTATCTTTATTCCTCAGGTCGCGGTATTTTGCGCCATTCTTTGCATCGTATGAAAGTTGCCATCCCAGGGTCCATTTACCAGAGACGGGAATGGCCATGCCTGCGCTCATATGATATGATTCCAGTACATAATTCCCTGCTACGCTGTCTGCCAGCATGAAAGGCGTCCTGTAGGGATCAAGGATCCCCAGCCAGCGCTGGTTCTTTCTGTGGTCATATCCATAGGCAAATGAACCGTTCAGGTATGTGTTCCCGAGCTTCATGTAAGAACGCGTGCTGATCCCGTACGAGTTGACTGAAGCAGGATCGTACACATTTCTGAATTCACCGGTCCGGTATCCTGTATACAGGGAGATGTCAGAATAATCCCTGTCAGAAAATGCCATACCTGCCGAGACGATCCCGCCCTGCCAGGGATTTTCCCACATAATCCTTTCCAGGTCCTGGCCTGCCACCTCTTGCATGTGCCCAAAAAGGAAACCCAGTGTTATGAGTATGACTTTCTTCATGGCCAGAGAGGTTTCAGGATGGGTTCCGCAGGTACATCCGACAGGAAATCCGCAGATGAGTTATTGGTATCACTATATACGATCCTTCCTCCGGGAAGGACTTCCTGGACCTTGCGCACAACAGCATTCCCCAGGTTGGGACCCTGTTGGAGCCATATGAAGCCAGCATCCACGGAGGTTGGCTGGCGTTTGAGCGCATTGGCCGGATTCTGCACGCATTCCACCCCGTCCAGTATCCAGGAACGGTGTATGTGCATATACTTCATACCACTGGTGCTTCCGGGCTGGTAATTCTGCCATGATTCCACATCTGCCAGCCACCTGGCCACTCCCATCACAGGACGGAAAATTACAGGGGCAGGGGAATGCACGCTCATGCTGTAGGCTGTTCCCTGACCGGCAAAGATCCTTTTGAGGGCAGGCACATCGGGGTGCTTTTCGTGATTGGGCAGTTCTTCGTCATAAAAGCCGAAATGGGCATGGGACAGGTCCAGTCCGCTCGTGGCACGGGCCGTGTGGTCAATTGCATTCAAGGCAAGCACCACCGACTGTCCCGGGGCCAGCGGGTAATCGGTTCCATGGCCGGGGATCATCCAGGTCATCTGAAACAAGCCCACCGTATCGCTTCCCATCCAGGGATTATTGGAAACCGTCGAGTTGGCTGGTGCCAGAGCGCCGACGCAGAGCGAGTCCAGGTAATATACCTGATCGGTATTGTTATAAAGTTCCAGGAACTGATCCTTGGTATAATTGGCGCCCTCAAAGGTCTTGCTCCCTGCATAATAGATCTGCCTGAAGATGATTCCGCCGGAAAGGGCGAGATCCAGTGTAAAGGTAAAATCAGTCGTTTCCATGGGCAGGGCCAGGAATTCGGGATACGATGCGCTGACAGAAAAACCTTCGGGATACAAGGCTGACAACAGCATGGTGTACCTTCCAGGGCTGACTTCGAGCCGGGCTTTTCCGGAAGCATCGGGATACATTTCGTAAAAAACCGGTTCGTCCACACCCTGCGCCCTGATTTTCACCTGTGTCAGGTCAATGCCCGTCTGTTCATCGGGTGGTTGCACAGTAACAGACAGCGCGGAATAAGCTGGTTCCACTTCCAGGCATCCCTGAAGAAGTACCGGCAGCAATATTGCTGCAAACAGGACAGGCAGTATTTTTCCGGGTCTTTTCATGTGGTCACAAGGTTAATCTGACTTCCGCCCCAAAGTAGAAGGGCAGGTTTCGCGAATAGGCTGTTCCGGAGATCTTTTCTCTGACAAGCTGATCCAGGTTCAGGAAATTGTTTGCATAGAAAGACACTGCGGCCCATCTCCCGATTTCCTTGGTCAGCCTGATATTGAGAATCCCATACACGGGATAGCGGGATCCCAGGTAGAAGGATTCCTTGTTGGTGGTTCCTATCAGCTCGCGGAAACGGACATCGTTCTCCATATCCTGGGTAAAAGGAATGAGGTTGCCTGAAAGGTCCATTATATATAAAGGATTCACCTTTTTGATGAACTTGTCATCGCTGTAAGCCCATTTGCCAGAATAGCGGGATCCCTTGTCATCGTAGTAGTAGGTCTGTACCTGGTCTTCCCATTCACAAACATAGCTTGTCCTGTCCATCAGAACAAGCTGTGTCGTCAGGGTCACCACCATCCCCACAGAAGGAAGGTGGGTGATGAATCGGATGTTGGTATTGAGGCGTTCGCTCCTGGTACCCGAACTAGTCTTGTTCCCCCCGGCATAAAAACCGGCATAGGGGTATGGTCTTCCGGCCACTTGAGTGGGAACCGTAATGGCACCCATGGATTCATCCTGGGATAACACATTCAGGTAGGCCCCGATGACAGATATGGTCGTATGCAGGCTTTTGATCTCGGGAAAGGCCAGCGTGAACTCAACGCCCCACTTGTCCTGTACCATGTTGTTAAGGGGCTTCTGATAGGACAGGAAGACCGTATCGCGTATATAGGGCAAGGCTGTTCCGTCTACCAGGACAGCCCCGTTCTCGTATTGGGGAAGTTTTCCGGAAGGCACGTCTATCCGGGAAGGGCTGCCTTTGTTCCACACATATCCGTGACGGTTATAGGATACCGGGATAACCTGGGTGGCAAATCCATAACCGTTCACCATTTTTTCCGTAAAAAACACCAGGGAGCCCGTCACGTTTTCTATGTCGAAATCCATTCCGGCTTCAAAATTCTTACTTTGCTGCAGTTTCAGCTGGGGGTTTCTGACTTCCTCTTCCAGCTTGCGGGTAGTGAAAAGCACCATCCCTACCCCGTTATCGTCTATGTCATTGTAGGAAAAAGAAACCACATCAAGGTAGGTGGGTTCCGGGTACAGATAGACCATGGAAGGCATCTTGTAATTCAGGCCCCAGCCTGCCCTAATGCTCAGTTCCCGGAATCCCTCCTGTTGTCTCAGGATCTGGAACCGGGCATTCAGCCTCGGCTCGACAGAATAATACCGGTCCATGCTGAAGCGCGTGTCTGGCACTATGCCGTTAAATCGGACTCCTGCCTGAATTTCCAGCGCACGGACAAGGCCCAGGGGAACCCGCAGCTTGTCCTCGGCAAAAACACTATACCGGTTCAGGAAGGGAATATCCCTGAAGGAACGTTCCCTATATGTGGAAGTTGAGTTGACATCGGGAGACAAATAGGGATCGAAGACCTTGCCCGCGCCCCTGTTCCCCCTGGAGGTCCATTCCACACCGGCCAGCACCTTATTGGTGATGTCACCGTATTTTCCATAGAGGTTCGCAACCACCCTGGCCTGGACATTGATGGGCAATCCGAACACTTCCAGGTTGGAATAATAGCGGTATGGCGTGAAAAAGCCGAGATTTTCGCCGGACGTCATGGCCAGGGATTGCGGTATCCTCCCCTGACTCCGGTACGTTTTCTCCAGTGAGTACTGGGATGTTACATCGCCTGCAGCCATGAATTCCAGGTTGGTGACCCATTTCTTGTTCAAGCGGTATGTGCCGTTGATGTCCAACCCGAGGCCCATATCTCTGTCCCTGGAAATATTGTCCAGAAAATTGTCCGGATCAGTCCTGTTATCGGCATCGGAGTATATCAGGCGCATCCGGGCATTATAGGTCAGTTTTTTTCTCACTGTCTGGGAATAACCTATCTGCAGGTTGACCCTCCTGTATACATCGGCCGGTGTCCTGACATCTCCGTATGAGAGGGCATAGTCGCCGTCGATGTTCACCACACCTTTTTCCGGACCGAGAGAAAAACCTTTTCCGGCATAGACCTGCTTCAGGCGGGGATCGGCTTTCAGGCGTATCTGCCACGGGGAAACCCCCGAGCGGGTTTTTACGACCACAGCGCCCGATGTAAGGTCTCCATACACGGCAGAGGGAATTCCCCTTATGATTTCCACAGTCTGTATATTGTCGGTAGATATCTGTCTTGCATCCACCCCGGAGCCTGCGGTCGATTCACCGGCTGTTCCAATGGTTGAAGTTTTCCTCACCTGCAGGTTGGCATCGTTGGAGAGGGTGACTCCGTCCATGATCACGGCTGTTCCGAAGGCATTGGCGCTATTTGACGCAATATCCCTAATGGTAAGCTGATTCACCCGGTTGAGACCGGGATTTTCTGTCAGATTCCCAGGAACCAGCTGCATGACGTCCCTCAGGCTTACCGGCTGCACGTGGTCCAACGCCTGTTTTTCAATCCTTGACGAGGAGTTAAGCCGTCCCCCTTCCTCGGCTGTCACCACCACTTCATCCAGCCGGAGGCTTTCCTCGGCGATCTGAAGCACCAGGCCTGTGATGTCACGTTCGATTTTCTGTGTGAACGTCTTTTTGGCGTACCCAAGGATTTCAACGTGAAGGGTATGGGTTCCCGCGGGAATGGCGGTGAAGCGGAAAGAGCCGTCTTCCGCGGAAATAAACCAAAGTCCCAGATCTTCGAGAAAAACAGTGGCATACGGGACAGGTTCACCGGTAGTCTGATCCCTCACAATACCCGACAGGGCATACTGCTGCTGTTGTGCATAAGAGTTCCTTCCCGGAAGAGCGGTCATCAAGAGGAGCAAAACCAATAGTACCGGATATTTGTGATGTGGCCTTTCCATAGTGCTTTCTATGATGTAAAAATAATACTTTTTTTGTACTTTTGCTTTCTATGAGACGATTTTCAGGAGTCCTACATTGCCTGGCTGTCCTGGCTTTATCCTTAACGCTGTTCACAGGGTGCAGGGAAGCCGTACAGGAGATTGAACTGTCAGTGTCTGCAGAGAAGATCAACCTTCCCCAAAGCGGAGGATGGGTAGATATTATTGTCTATACCAACACTTCCTGGCGCCTTGAGAATCCACAGGGGTACGACATAGTCCCGGAAACGGGAACAGGCAGCGCTTCCCTTCGCCTGAGCGTTGAAGAAAATCCCAATCTGGGAACCCCGCTCACGGGCAACTTTACCATAAAGGCCGGAGTGCTGGCCGTAAGCGTTGAAATCACACAGGCCGGAATCCCGCCCCTGCTGGACATAGGGGAAACAGTAGCTGAATATGATTACAGGGCCGGGAGCTATACGATCCATGTTACGGCAAACCTCCCCTGGGAAGCCCACTCCGACAGGACATGGTGTTTGGTACAGCCTGTTTCGGGGAACGGAAGTGGCTCACTGGAGATATCTTTCGGGGAGAACAGGGACCCGCAGACGCGAACAGCCGTCATCACAATTGGAAATGAAACCCTGAACCTTTTCAGGGAATTCTTGTTGACCCAGACTGGTTTCGTGCTCGATCCCAGGATGCAGGATAGTCTTGCCCTGGTTGAATTCTTCATGGATACTGAAGGAGAAACCTGGAAGAAAAACAAATGGGACCTGTCTGCCACTATGGATTCATGGGAGGGAGTTCGTCTTAATGCGGCAGGACGTGTGGATTCCCTGTCAATGGCATCCAACGTGATTTCCCGACAGAGCCCGATACCCGCATCCATTGGAAAACTCACCGCGCTGGAACACCTTACCCTGAACAGCAACAACTTTACAGGAACGCTCCCCCAGGCCCTGGGAGAGCTTGTCCTGCTCAAAAGACTGAGCATATCTTCAAATCCCGGGATAACCGGAAACATTCCCGCATGGATAGGCAACCTAACCGCCCTGGAGCGTCTTTCTTTCAGTTCCATGACAGGCCTTACGGGCGGGTTGCCTGAGGAACTCTTCAACCTTGCTTCCCTTACAGATCTGAACCTTGTGGGTTGCACCGGTCTTGGGGGGCCCATCCCGGCAGGCATAGGAAAACTAACCGGACTGACCAACCTGCAAATGAGCAATGTACCCTTTACCGGGACTTTACCCCCGGAAATCGGTCAATTGAAAGTGCTCAGAAGTCTGGGTCTATTCAATACCAAACTGGAATTGCCCCTGCCGGATGCCTTATTCGATCTGGAAAATCTCACCTCTGTGTTGTTTCAGCAGAACGCTAATTTCAACGGCCCCCTGCCCGCAGGATTCGGTCGTATGAAAACAAAATCTGATCGCCTGAGCATCAGGCTGGAAAATTGCAATTTCACAGGTACCATCCCCGCAGAATGGGCAGGTATCCCCGATGTGACATTCCAGCTGCGCGTGCAGGAAAACCGGCTTTCAGGAACAATCCCCATCATAGTGAAACAACATACATGCTGGACCCCGTCTGTATGGAATCCGGCCGTTTACATATGTCCACAGCAACCAGGCTATGGATTTGACAACTGCGATTGAAATGGATTCCAAAAAACTGCTGAACCTGGCCCTTCAACAGGGAGGAGATTACGCCGACCTGTATATGCAACAAACCACCTTCCACTCCATAGTGTTAAGGGACGGAGAAGTGAATGCGGCCTCTACGCATAACGAAGGCGGTCTGGGCATCCGGGTGGTAAGCGGGCAGAATACAGGCTATGCTTATACGGAATCCACATTGCCGCGAGACAGGGAAGAAGCTGCCAGAACGGCATCCTATATTGCGCAGGGACTCATCAGGCGAACAAAACCTGCGCCAATTGCCACTCTGAACCTTCCCGACCGGTACAGGATCGTGAGGCCCTGGGAAGGATTTTCGCCCCAGGAAAAAATGCCATTCCTCTATGACCTGAATGAACGTATATTCAGTGCAGACAAGCGTGTCGAAAAAGTGACGGCGCAGCTTTCCGATGCCACATCCCATATTGAATGTTACAATTCCCTGGGCATTCATTGTTCGGATATCCGTCCCATGGCCTCCCTGTCTGTCACCTGTGTCATGGAATCCGGGGGACAAAGGGAATCGGCCTCGGCTTCCCGCTCTTTCCGGATGGGAGGTGAATTCTTGCATTCAGCCATGATCCGGGAACTGGCACAGGAGGTCCTTGACCGCACATCATTCCTTTTCGGGGCAAAACAACCAAATGGCGGGGAAATGCCTGTAGTGATGGCCGCCGGTGGTTCCGGTATCCTGTTGCATGAAGCCATTGGCCATGCGTTCGAAGCCGATTTTGCCAGAAAAAAAGTATCGATCTTTTCCGATAAAATGGGGCAACGTATCTGTAACCCGGGAATCACGGTCATAGACGACGGTACCATTCCGTGCAACAGGGGTGCCCTCAATGTGGATGACGAAGGAGTACCGGGTCAGAAAACCTATATGGTCACCGATGGCATCCTTACCTCCTTCCTGCATGACAGGATCTCGGCCGGCTACTTCCATACAGAACCAACAGGAAATGGACGCAGGGAGTCTTTCCGGTGCATGCCCCTGCCCAGGATGCGGGCCACTTACATGGACAATGGCAGGGACACGGAAGAAGCACTGATCGCTTCTGTCAAGAAAGGACTTTATGTGGATACCTTCAGCAACGGACAGGTCCAGATAGGGGCCGGAGATTTCACTTTCTATGTCAAAAGCGGATACCTGATAGAAAACGGCAAACTGACACAGCCGATCAAGGATACCAATATAATAGGAAACGGGCCGGAAGCCCTTGCCAGGATAACAGGTGTGGCCAACAATTGCATCATCGACAACGGGACATGGACTTGCGGCAAAGGCCAGACATGTGCGGTTTCATGCGGCATGCCATCCGTCCTGGTGGCTTCTTTGACGGTGGGAGGACGTGTATGAAGCAAAAAGACCTTCTGAAACAAATGTGCTCTTATGCCCTGGAGATGTCTCTCAAAAAAGGGGCGACACATGCCCGTGTGGCTGCCACAAGCAATAACGCCAACGGGATGTCTGTGCTGAACGATTCTCTGGAAACCATCGAAAAAGCGGTGGATTCCTCCCTGACACTGCACCTTTTCGTGGAAGGGCGTTATGGGACGTGCTCAACAAACAAGGTTGATCCCTCCGGTCTGGACAAACTGCTGGACGATGCCATTGCCTCGGTTAAGCTGCTGGCCCCGGACCCCTTCAGGAAACTTGTCCCCAAAGAATTACGCTATGAAGGCCCTCCCTTGTATTCGGCCCACAGTGGCTCTGTCGACACCGGTGTAAAAAAGGCCTTTCTGCTGGATTGTGCCTGTGCCATATGGAATAAAGAGCCTGCCCTGATAAGTGTTATGGCAGACTATTCAGACCACAGGCAGTGGTTACACCTGGCAGATTCAGACGGTTTGCACTGCACATCGGAAGAAACATGGTACAATTATTCAGTCGAATGTACCGTCAGGGGAAAAGGTGATGCCCGGCCCTCCGATTGGGATTTTCAGGGGGGCATCCACCCCTGGGACATAGGGATAGGCTCCGGACTTCCCTGTACATGTGCCGCAACAGCTCTTGAAAGGGCTCTGGCCAAAAGAAACCCCCGAAAAATAGTTTCCGGCAGGTACCGGGTGATCGTAGAAAACAGGGTGGCGGCTACCCTGCTGGCTCCTCTGATAGATGCCATGTCGGGAAGCTCCCTGCAGCAGCAGAATTCATTCCTTCTTGATAAACTGGGAGAAAATATTGCCTCCTCTGTACTTACACTCATTGATGATCCTCGCAGGAAAGGAACACCAGGCTGCCGGTTCTTTGACAGTGAAGGTCTGGCAACTGCAAAACGGGCCGTAATAGAAGCAGGCAGGTTGAATATGTATTTCTTAAGTACCTATTATGCTGAAAAAATGCAGATGCACCCTACCATATCTTCTCCTTCCCTGCTGTTGCTGAAGGAAGGTAAAGGAAATGCAGCAACGCTTGCAGGTTTGATTAAAAATGGCATCTTTGTGACCGGATTCAACGGGGGTAACTGCAACACGACAACAGGCGATTTTTCATACGGGATTGAAGGTTTTTATGTGGAACACGGACAGATAACATACCCGATCAATGAAATGGTCATGACAGGCAATATGCTGGATTTGTGGAGCAGACTCCTGGCAGCAGGAGACGATGCACTCAAGACCATGTCCTGGCAAACACCTTCTCTTTTATTCGACGACATTGAATTTTCAGGACTCTAATAATAATTTATGAAGAAACCATCCCTGTTAGTAAGCCTGATACCTGTAATTCTTTTGGTCGCCATACTCCTTTCCAGCGTTCTTGTCTTCGGGGACAAGGTAACTGCCGGCCCTTCACAATTTGCCCTGTTGCTTGTCGCTGTCATAACATTTGCCATAGCACGGTTAAAATATGGTATTTCCTGGTCCCAGGCGGAAGAATCCATGCTCTCGCATCTGAAAAATACATACCCCTCCATCCTGATCCTGATCTCAATAGGGGCCCTTACCGGGAGCTGGATGACCAGCGGGATCATCCCCTCCATGATCTATTATGGCCTCAAGGTGATCCATCCGGCCATCTTCCTGCCCCTGTCCTTTGTGATCACAGCCCTCATATCTTTGGTTACGGGCAGTTCATGGAGCACGGTGGGAACTTTTGGCGTTGCCCTGCTCGGGGCAGGCCAAATCATAGGCCTTCCCACCCCGTGGCTCGCCGGAGCGATTATATCGGGGGCTTATTTTGGCGACAAAATGTCACCCCTGTCAGATACCACAAACCTGGCCTCATCTTTCTGCGGGGTTCCCCTTTTTACCCACATAAGGTACATGCTGGTCAACACAGGACCGGTATTTGTTATTTGTTTGATAATCTACGTTGTTGCCGCGATCTGGATCCCGGTGGATAATGCCGTTGACATACAGTCAGAGCTAACCGCACTGGATAACACTTTCAACATTTCTGCGTGGTTCCTGATCATCCCGGTCATAACCATTGTGTTGGTAGTCAAAAAAGTATCTCCGTTTGTCACGCTTTTCCTTTCTGCCATTGCCGGGGCTATCGTGGCAGTACTGTTCCAGCCTCATATTTGCTATCAGATAGCTCCGGGACGTTTTGCCGCAGCAATCAAAATACTCAGCACTCATGTCAGCGTTGAAACAGGAGACCAGCTCCTGAACAATCTTACATCAACAAACGGCATGGCCGGCATGATGAACACAGTTTGGCTCATTTTATGTGTTATAGCCTATTCAGGTGTGATGACTGCCTCGGGCATGATCAATACAATTACTGATAATTTACTCAAACTGATGCGCAACACCGTGTCTACCATAGGCACAACATTGGGGACATGTTTATTTTTCAACATGACACTGGGAGATCAATATATGGCAATCATTTTACCAGCCAACATGTTTGGTGATACTTACCGTAAGCGTGGACTTGCGCCTGAAGTGCTCTCCCGCACCGTCGAAGAGTCAGGCACCGTGACGTCTGTGCTCGTGCCATGGAACACATGCGCCGTGGCACAGTCCACTGTATTGAACGTGGCCACCATGACGTACCTTCCCTACTGTTTCTTCAACATAATAACGCCGATATTTTCATTGTTTGCCGCAGCAATAGGGTATAAAATAAGAAAATTACATACTAACAATAACAATTTATCATGACCATTTCAGAAGAAAAAGTAGTTTCATTGTCATACACGCTGGTGGTTGACGGTGATGTGATCGAAACAGTTAAGGATGACAAGCCCATGCGTTTTATATATGGATTAGGTTACCTTCTCCCCGCCTTTGAAGAACAGATAATGGGGAAAAAGACCGGGGACGAGTTTTCGTTCACCTTGAGCCCGAAGGATGGATACGGTGAAGTTGATCCCAATGCCATCGTGGAACTTTCAAAAGACATTTTTAAAGTGAACGGAAAAGTGGAAGAAGGACTTCTTGTAAAGGATAAAGTGATCCCTATGCAGGATTCCCGCGGAAACCAGCTCAACGGTATAGTAGAAGAAGTGCTAGAAGATATGGTGAAAATGAACTTTAACCATCCGCTGGCCGGGTGTGAGCTAAATTTTTCCGGAAAGGTGGTTGAGATCAGGGAGGCAACAGAGAAAGAACTTACCGAGGGTCTTTACGGTGAACGGGCAGCCTCTGCCTGTAGCGGAAGCTGTCAGGGATGCAGCGGCTGCAACTAAACTAACCCTTACAGACAGGGATCATTCCCCGGTCATAAGGCTGCTTCTTGTGACCGGGGCAATATCCAGCCCGGCATACCTGCCATCCAGGTATTTGTAATAGCCTACAATCGCTATCATTGCTGCATTGTCTGTGGTAAAAGACAAAGGAGGAAGAAAAACATCCCAATGTCTTTTTTTTGATTCTCTCATCATTCGTTCCCTGAGACCGCTGTTGGCCGAAACACCTCCGGCCAGGGCTACCCGATTGATGCCGGTCTGCCTGACAGCTTTCACCACTTTATCCACAAGTATGTCTATCAGGGTATGCTGAAGGCCTGCAGCAAGGTGGGCCTTGTTTTTATCAATAAAACCAGGGTCCTCTGACTGCTTGTCCCGTAAGAAATAAAGGAACGATGTCTTGACCCCGCTGAAACTGAAATCCAGATCCTTGATATGGGGACGGGCAAAACTATACATCCCGGGGTCTCCCTGTTGCGACAGCCTGTCAATATGGGGGCCACCCGGATATTCTAGCCCCAGGAGTTTCGCCCCTTTGTCAAAAGCCTCTCCGACAGCATCATCTATCGTTTGTCCCAGGATACTGAAAGACAGAGGGGCATCTACCTTAATGATTTGTGTATGTCCCCCCGAGACAAGCAGACACAAAAAAGGAAAATCAGGTTTCTTTCCCGACGCGGGTTGTGCTCCTTCCCCCGAAGATGATCTCACATCTATGAAGTGGCTCAGAATGTGTCCGACCAGGTGATTCACCCTGATCAATGGTGCCCCTGCAGCCAATGACAAACCCTTGGCAAAAGAAGTCCCCACCAGGAGCGACCCCAGCAGACCGGGCCCCTGGGTAAAAGCTATGGCATCAATGTCCGAAGGCCTTATTCCTGCAATCTCAAGCGCCTGGCTTACGACCGGAACTATATGCTGCTGATGCGCCCTGCTGGCCAGTTCAGGAACCACGCCCCCGTATTTTCCATGTACCTCCTGTGAGGCCATTACATTGGAGAGGAGCAACGTGTCCCGGAGTACGGCAGCCGATGTGTCATCGCAGGAAGATTCTATACCTAAAATATAAGCCATAGTACCATGCTTGAGTCTGCAAATGTGGCCATTTTTTTTGTAAGTTTGCAAGTTAAGGCTTTAACTATGCGGGTCTTTCGGAATATACTGCGCACCCTCCTGTTCATTTTGGTCATTTCGCTGACAGCGGCTGCCATTATAGTACAGTTGCCTTCCGTTCAGTCACGGTTGGCCGGAAGGGCCGCTCAGTGGCTTTCAGAAGCCACGGGTGCCGAAGTAATGGTTGGCGAAGTGAATTTCGTGTTATTTAACAGGCTGATAATTAAAGATCTGCTCATACGTACAGCACCCGAAGACACTTTGTTGCACTCCAAAAAACTATCGGTAAGAATTGGCCATGTAAGTGCGCTGGAAAAGAAAATTGTTTTGCGTCAGGTTGTCCTTTCTGAAGGATCATATCACCTGATCATACAGGATAGTGTTACCAATATTGAAACCTTGTTTCCTCCTTCGGCCGGTAAAGACACCACGTCACGGCCTTTCACATGGGATATCCGTTCCAACCGGGTGATCCTGGAAGATTTCGCTTATAATATGATCAACAGGGACACCGGTCCTACACACAACAACCCGGAATGTATGGATTTCAGCGACCTGCATATCAGCGACATATCCATTGATATTCGTGATGCACGTTATTGCAACGGGGTAGTTGAAGCACGCCTGGACCGTCTTTCCTGCCGGGAAAGATCGGGATACCTGGTACACCACCTGGAAGGGGATGTGACAGTGGACAGCAAAGAGGCACTGATAAAAAACCTGGTCATCAGGGATAACCATTCCTACATTACAGCGCATCATTTCCTGATGCATTACGGCACATCCCGGAATCTTTCCGATTACCTGAACAAGGTTGTAATGGAACTCGACCTGGACAATGCCTATTTTTCTTTCAGGACAATAGGTTATTATGCCTGGTCTTTCCCTGAAGACTTTACCCTGGCAGTGCGTGCCACGGGAAAAGTGACAGGCACCGTGAGCAGTCTTGGGGCAGACAATCTGGATATCCGTTCCGAAACAGGAAGGACAAGGATTGGTTGTGGTTTCCTGCTCAGGGGCCTGCCTGAATCGGAAGAAACGACCTTGCAGGTGGATATTGATGAACTCCATTCAGATATGAACGATCTGAACGGTATCCTGTATTCGATTGCACGTGTTGACCTGAAAAATCTTGAGGAAGCAACCGGAAGCCGGACGCCTTTCCATTTCCGGGGACGCCTGGCCGGATTGCTGACTGACTTTGCCATTGACGGGGATCTGGATGGTCACTTCGGTTCTTTATCCCTGGATATGCTTGTCAACAACAATATAGCACCTCCGGGGGTGTTGCTATCGGGTGTTGCAGATCTCAGGGATCTGGACCTGGGACTATTTACCGGGGTAGAAAATCTGGGACGGTGTTCTTTGTATACCAAGGCAAGTGTGACTATAAGAGAGGGCGGTATCAGCAGCCTGCATGCCGTCATAGACACTCTTTTCCTTGCCCGTCTTGATTTCAACCAATATTCATTCCAGGACATCAAAATGATGGGAGAATTTCGCAATGGAATATTTAACGGAAAAATGATCGCTTCCGACCCCAATTTGCAATTCCTCTTCCAGGGACGGGCGGACCTGACCCGCTCAGCCGGAACAGCAGCCGATTTTTTTGCCAATATCGCCTATGCAGACCTGAAACTTTTGAATCTTTATAAGAATGACTCCCTTGCCGTACTTAGCGGTTTGTTACAGGCAGATTTTTCCCGGATAAACAACCTGGGAGACATAGAAGGGACTATTCACGCCTCTGGTCTGTCTCTGCTCAATTCACGTGGCACTCATGCCCTGGATTCCTTAATCCTGGAAAGTACCAGAACAGAGGACCGTTCCCGCTACAGGCTGGTCATCAACTCAGATGCATTGCAGGCAGAGTATACCGGCGAAGAAGGATTCATGGGCTTTGTGAAACGCCTGGTTTCGCGAAACCTATTCCGTCACGTACCCTCCTATTTCAGTTCCTGGACCGATTATGACCCCGACAGTACGGTCAACGGACAAGCTGTCTTTCAAATGACAGTCAGAAACAGTGTCTTTTTTGAAGAAGTGTTCCTGCCCGGTCTGTATATTGCACCCGGAACAAATTTTTCGCTCCATGATTACGGCAATGACAGCATCCGTTCCGTAATCCGTTCAGAAAGGCTGGGCTACCAGGATCACAATTTGAGAAATCTTGATATTCTGGCTGTTGCCCGGCCCTCTGATATCAGGGCAGATATTCAATGCCGGGATCTTTCGTTAGGACCGCTTAAAGCGGATACATTACGGATTGAAGCGGTGGCAGGCAATGACAGGATGAATCTTGACTTGTTCTATAATCCGGGACATGATAAAAAAAATCATGCTATTATTGGATCTGTGTTCAATTTTTCTACAGAGGAAGGTTCAGACATTCCGGTGATAAAGGCGCATTTGGCCTCTGACAGTATCATGATCAATAGAAAAAAATGGACACTTCACTCGGACAGCCTGATGTTATCGGGTGGAAAACTTGCCTTGAACAACGTGCTGCTGCAACACATCATAGGGCATGAAGGGGTGGAATCGTTCCTTATCAACGGAGCCTTGTCACAGCAGCCTGAGGATACGCTATTTGTGAAATTATCCCGGTTCGATGCCAGCCTGTTCAATACCTTCCTCCCTGCTTCATATCCGTTTACCTTCAGGGGGTCCTTCACCGGGCAGGGATATCTGACCGATTTTTACGGTGAACGGCGTTTCATGGCAGATATTGTCGGAGAAAGGTTTTTTGTTAACGACACCCTGGCAGGGGACCTGCGTCTGAAGAGTTCGCTGGATCCACAGGCCGACTACCTGCAACTGGAAGCAAGTACTACCCTGCCAGGGGGGCAGGTTCCTTTACTGGCTACCGGTCATTACCACCCTGCTGATAAAAAACTGGATCTAAAAGCAACTTTCAATCATTTTGAAGCCGCAATTGCAGGACCTTTCCTAACAGGACTGGTCTCTGACGTACACGGTAAAATTACGGGAGATATGTATCTGTCCGGAACATTACCCTACCTGGACCTGGTTAGTGATAATACAAGGGTTGACAAGCTTAACTTTACCGTCGATTACACAAAAGTACCCTATGTCTTGTCAGGGCCTGTCCGCTTGACAAGGGAAGGACTCTACCTCCCAAAGGACACTCTCCTGGATGCGGGGGGTAATTATGCCATAGTGCAGGGAGGTTTGAAATACAGGCAATTCAGGGATATCAGGGCCGACCTGAACATGAGTTTCACCAACTTCCAGGGATTGAACCTGGATGAAAAAGACAATGACACTTTTTACGGTAAGGCTTTTGCCACAGGCAACCTGATCATCAGGGGCCCCCTTAATGATATCCTGTTGGATCTTTCCATCCGGCCTGAACCCAATTCCGTCATCCACATTCCTTTGTCATCCGCTTCACAGGCCAGGCAAACCAGCCTGCTGACATTTTTCGAGGCCCCGGTTCCTTATACCGGAAGGGATCCGTATACGCTGGCCGCCATGGAACAAAAGAAAATCAAGGCGAATGATTCCAGGCTCACTTTCAATATGAAGACTGAACTGACGCCCAATGCCGAGATCCTTCTGGAAATTAACAAGACCACTGGAGATATCATCACAGCAAGGGGTAACGGCGTGATCAATCTTGGAGTTGATCCAAGAGACGACTCCTTCTCCATTACAGGTGACTGCACTGTTGAAAGCGGCAGTTATCTTTTCGGACTCCAGGGTATCGTATCTAAACGGTTTCAGATACTACCCGGGGGCACTATCTTTTTCAACGGAGACATTGAAACCACACAGCTGAACCTGACCGCATCCTACAAAACCAAGGCCTCCCTTAACACCCTGCTGTCGGACACCACCATGATCAGTAACCGGCGGGATGTGGATTGCCAGATACTCATGTCGGGAAATTTGATGAATCCTACACTGGGATTCAATATTGATATCCAGGATATTGATCCCATGACTAGGGCCCGTGTTGAAAGTGCCCTGTCCACAGATGACAAAATGATGCGACAATTTGTCACTCTGTTAATTTCCAGCAGTTTCATACCTGAACAGCAATCCGGGATCGTAAACAACTCCAATATCCTCTATTCCAATGCTACCGAGATCCTTTCAAACCAGCTGAATAATATATTCGTACAACTAAACATACCCTTGGATGTCGGTTTCAATTACCAGCCGAATCAAAGAGGTGATCTCTTTGATGTGGCAATTTCCACCCGCCTGTTCAATAACCGGGTGATCATAAACGGCAACATGGGGAACAATCCCTATACACGGAACGAAAACGACCTGGTGGGTAATGTGGATATCGAACTGAAACTCGATAAAAAGGGTAAATTCCGTCTCAAGGCTTTTAGTCATGCTGCAGACCAGTATTCAAACTACCTTGATAATACACAGCGAAGCGGTGCCGGCTTTGTATACCAGGAGGAATTCAATACATTCGGTCAGCTGTGGAGGCGGTGGCTGAAGCTACCGTAAAATGGCCCCGACTTCCTTACTGAATGCTTCCAGCAGGCGGTTTATGATTTGTTCCACATAAGCATCGGTAAGGGTTTTTTGCGGATCCTGGAAAACAAAACTCAGGGCATACTGTTTTTTCCCTTCAGGAATACCTTTTCCCATATACACGTCGAACAATCCTACCGATTTCAACAAGTGTTTTTCCGTTTTGAAGGCAATTCCCTGCAATTGGCGGTAAGAAACGCTTTCATCCACCACAAGGGCCAGGTCCCTGTGCACTTCGGGGAATCTTGGCAAGTCGTTGAATTGTGTCCTGTTGTTGCGGATCATAGAAAAGAACAGGCTCCAGTTGATTTCCGCAGCATAAACATCCTGACGTATGTCCAGTATATTGAGGCATGAACGGCCTACACGCCCCAGGTCGGCCAATACCTTATCCTTAACCATATAGCGGATCCCTTCTTCAAAAAGGTCAGTTGGAGCCTGCAAACTCTCCAGCCGTAACAGGTCAAGTCCGAATAACCCGGCAATATCGTCAACGTATGATTTGAGTATATAAAAGTCTGATCCACGGGCAGCCGTATGCCAGTTTTGTGGCCGGTCATTGCCAGTAATGAACAGAGCAAGATTTTGCTGCTCCCGGTAACCCTGTAGGGTATCACCGCTCCCATTGTGCGAATAGACATTGCCCTGCTCAAAGAAGCGCAGGTCGTATTGTTGCCTGTTAATATTATAGGCAATGGTTTCCAGCCCTCCCCAGAGGAGTGTCTGGCGCATGGCGTTCAGATCGTTGCTCAGAGGATTCAGGATCCTGACAAGCGAGCGCAGGGGATACGTTTCCAGGTGTTCGTAGTAGGCTGCACCGGTCAGGGAATTACACATTATCTCCCTGAATCCCAATGCTGAAATGTGGTCGGCCACATCATCCCGGACCCTGTGCGGTTCAGGTTTGGACGCCTGTCCCATGGAAGAACTTATACGTCCCGGTAATTCTATGTTGTTGTACCCATATATCCTGAGCACTTCTTCCACCACATCGCATTCCCTTTTCACATCTACCCTGTAGGGAGGCACTTCTACCGTGACCGTTTTTTCATTTCTGGCAACCAGCTTTATTTCCAGGGCCCTGAGAATCGTTTCCATGGTGTTTTCCCCAATGTTATTTCCCATCAGTGAGAACATGGTGTTGTAATCCAGTTCCACCCGTGCGGGCAACACCGGGTTAGGATAACGATCAATGATCCGGCCAGCCACACGTGCCCCGCAAATCTCCTGCATCAAGAGTGCGGCACGCTTTAGGGCATATATTGTCGCGTCGGGGTCTGCTCCTCTTTCAAACCGGAAACTGGCATCTGTCTTCAACCCGTGGCGTCTTGATGTCCTTCTTATGAATGCCGGATGAAACCACGCCGATTCCAGGAAAATCGAGGTTGTTCTATCGGTCACACCGCTGCCAAGTCCTCCAAATACCCCGCCAATGCACATCGGCTCTTTTTGGTTGCAGATCATCAGATCCTCTCCGTCCAGGATGTGTTCCTGACCGTCCAGGGTTACAAAACGGCTGCCGGCATCGGCCATACGTACGACTACGATATCTCCCTGAATGTGCTCCCGGTCAAAGGCATGAAGGGGTTGGCCTGTTTCAAGCATTACATAATTTGTAATATCCACCACATTAGAGATGGGTCTAATGCCGGCCATCCGCAGGCGGTCCTGCATCCATAACGGGGAAGGACCCGTCCTGATGTTGTCAAGGGTAATACCGCTGTACCGAGGAGCCGCTTCAGGGGCATGGACTTCCACCTGTACACCTGCTACCGTGCCATTTTCCCTGAATGCATTCACATCGGGCCTTTTCACGGCTAACTCTTTTCCCCGGGAGGCATACCAGGCTGCCAGATCGCGGGCAACACCCAGGTGGGATGCTGCGTCTATGCGGTTGGGAGTCAACCCTATTTCAAATACTTCATACGTGGGCAAATTCAAGTATTCAGCTGCAGGAACACCCACAGGCGTGTCCGGGGGAAGGACCATGATTCCCTCGTGGGATGTACCTATCCCAAGTTCATCCTCGGCACAGATCATCCCGAGGGATTCGGCTCCCCGGATTTTTGATTTCTTGATGGTTACCTGATTCCCGTTGGAAAAGGCGAGTTGCGTTCCTACGGTTGCCAACAGTACTTTCTGGCCGGCAGCCACATTGGGAGCCCCGCAGACAACCTGTACAGGATCACCGTCTCCGGTGAATACGGTTGTCAGGGACAAGTGGTCCGAGCCTGATATCTTTTCACACGAGACCACCTCTGCAGTCACCACACCCCGGAGTCCGCCCGGAATGGTTTCTGTAATCTCAAGTGATTCGACTTCCAGCCCGATTTCAGTGAGCACCTGTGCCGTCTGTGCGGCGGTCATGTCCAGGGGAAAGTAATCCTGCAACCAATTGTAGAGTATCTTCATACCTTATGATCATTCAAATAATGTGGCCACAAATGCCTTTTTGTCAAAAACCTGCAAATCGTTTATTCCCTCACCCAGTCCAATGAACTTCACCGGAACCTGCAACATGTCACTGATGCCGATCACCACACCTCCCTTGGCCGTCCCGTCAAGCTTGGTTACCGCCAGGGCCGTCACATCGGTAGCTTTGGAAAACTCACTGGCCTGCTGGTAGGCATTCTGTCCCGTGGAGCCATCCAGTACCAGCAGCACTTCATGGGGTGCATCGGGAATGAGCTTTTGCAAAACTTTTCGTATTTTGGACAATTCGTTCATCAAATTCACCTTGTTATGAAGACGGCCCGCTGTGTCAATCAGGAGCACATCCATATCCCTTGAGATAGCCGAGGCCAGGGAATCATAGGCAACAGCGGCGGGGTCACTGCCCATAGCCTGCTTCACAATGGGCACCCCGGCACGCTCACTCCAGATGGTAAGCTGTTCAACGGCTGCTGCCCGGAATGTATCGGCTGCTCCCAGCATGACCTTCTTTCCTTCATTTTTCAATTGCGAAGCAAGTTTACCTATGGTTGTGGTTTTTCCCACACCGTTCACCCCGACAACAAGGATCACAAAAGGTTTTTTTGAAAAATCGAAGGGCATAACCTGGTTCGTTGCCTTGTTTTCCAAAAGGAGCGACTCAATTTCTTCCCTCAGGTACCTGTTCAGCTCCTCTGTGTTCATGAACTTGTCCCGGCGAACACGCTCCTCTATCCTGTCAATAATCCTGAGTGTTGTGTCCACACCTACATCGGAAGCAATGAGGGCTTCTTCCAGGTGGTCCAGGACCTGATCATCTACCCTTGACCGTCCCATAACCACCCTGGTCAGACGGCTGAACAGCCCTTTCTTTGTTTTTTCCAGTCCCTTATTGAGGATTTCACCGTTTTGCATAAGAATGCAAATATAAAAAAAAAGACCGGCCTTACAGAACCGGTCTTCATTTATATTTCCGTAAGGCAATTATTCCTGTTTGCCTGCAAAAAAATCTTTTTCTTTATCCGGAGTAACAATGCTTTCTTTGAAAACATAGGATCCGGAACGTTCCGAGCGGACCATGCGAATGCATTTCACACTGCCTTTTTCCGCTGATTTATCTTTAAGAGTTGCAACCGCTTTTTTTGCCATAATGATCTGTGTTTACTATTTGATTTCTTTGTGAAGGGTTACTTTCTTAAGGTAAGGATTGTATTTCCTGCGCTCCAGACGTTGAGTCGTGTTTTTTTTGTTCTTTGTGGTAATGTAACGGGATATCCCCGGAACGCCACTCTCTTTCTGTTCGGTACATTCCAGTATGATCTGTACCCTGTTCTCTTTCTTTGCCATAATTATACAATATCAATCAAACCTTTTTCCCTTGATGCTTTCAATGTGGCAGCCAGGCCATTCTTGTTGATAGTCCGGATTCCGGCAGCAGAAACCTTTAACGTGATAAAACGGCCTTCCTCCTCGGACCAGAAACGCTTGGTTTTTAAATTGGGGGCAAACTCGCGTTTGGTACGACGCTTAGAGTGAGACACTTTGTTCCCAACCATCCTCTTCTTACCTGTAACTTGACAAACTCGTGCCATGGTATCTAAATTTATGTGATTTATTCATTTTTAAGGGGCTGCAAATATCTGCATTTTTTTTGGAAACCCAAAATTTATTTAAACCGGAACTTCAGGATACGCTCCCAGCGGATCCGGGATGGGAATGATTTGTGCTTATCGGTGGAAAACCATATAACAAGCGGATTCCCCACAATCCTGTCTTCAGGGACAAATCCCCAGTATCGTGAATCCAGTGAATTATGACGGTTATCTCCCATCATGAAGTAGTAATCCATCCCAAAGGTATAGTCCGTTGTCAGCTGACCGTCAATGTAATACTCACCATCTTTTTCCTCAAATGAATGCCCCTCATACACGGTAATGATACGTTTGTACAAAGGGATGTTTTGTGGTGTCAGGGTAACGGTTGCTCCTGACCTGGGAATCCATAAAGGCCCGTAATTATCCCTTGTCCAGGGAAAATCGGAAGATGTGACAAACGGGAAAAGCATCATCTGGGAATCGGGATAATCAGGAGGAAAAACATCCACATTCTGAGTAACGGATACAATGTTGCGCAAGGCAGCCATCTCTACAGCGGCTTCCTCATGCAGGGGCAGGGACGGGTATCCGGGTATGCGGTTGTCAAAATATGTTTCTTCCGGGGATATGCCGTATTTATCCAAAAGTCGCTGGTTCAGGGGTTGTCCGTCTGTCACAACGGTATAAGTATTCCGGATCCCGGAAAATGCCGGTTGCTCCACTCCGTTCACATGAACCTTTCCATCCCTTACATGCAGGGTATCTCCGGCTACCGCCACACAGCGCTTTACATAATTATCTTCCTTCCCCGAGGGTCTTACTTTAACCGGGCCGTAATGTTCCAGTGTGTTTTTACGGCCATTAAGCCTCACATGCGTGTAGTAATCGTCGGTCGGGTAATTGACCAGCACCGTATCACCTTGTGGAAAATTGAACACCACGATATCATCCCTACTGACCTGTGTGAATCCCGCCATACGCTTGTACGGCCTTTCTATAAGCCTGGAATATGATTCCTTACCGAAGATCACATTGTGTGTCAGGGGAATGGTAAGGGGGTGCTGTGGCCTTTTTGGCCCGTACTTCAATTTTCCCACAAACAGGTAGTCCCCGGTCATCAGGGTATTCTCCATTGATGAGGTGGGGATCATATAGGCTTCGAAGAAGAAGGATTTTACAAAGGTGGCGGCAATCAGTGCAAAAATAATGGCATCAACCCATTCCAAAAGCACGTTGCGCTTTCCTTCTTTCTTGGCATTCCCTTTCCAGAAAGCCCATCTGACCTTTTTTGTGATATAAATATCAAAAATGACCAGGAGCCCAAAGAGCCACCATAAGTTACCCAGCCAGATAACCCATGCCAGGTAGCCTGCAGCAACCAGTGAGAATTTGATCCAGCGGT
Source organism: Bacteroidetes bacterium ADurb.Bin013 (assembly GCA_002071385.1). Taxonomy (GTDB): domain Bacteria; phylum Bacteroidota; class Bacteroidia; order Bacteroidales; family UBA932; genus DMER64. The sequence goes on along the minus strand of MWFB01000003.1, from coordinate 15,613 downwards.
TCAAAACCCTGATTATTTAATGGAATTGATTACAGCTTCAAATGCCTGGGGATTGTTCATGGCCAGGTCTGCAAGAACCTTACGGTTAAGGCCTACGTTGGCCTTGTTCATCTTACCCATAAATTGTGAGTAGGACATACCATGCATACGGGCGGCTGCGTTGATGCGCTGGATCCACAAGGCGCGGAAAGTGCGCTTTTTGTTTTTACGGTCGCGGTATGCATACGTCAAACCTTTTTCATACGTGTTTTTGGCTACCGTCCAGACATTGCGGCGAGCCAAAAAATTACCCTTCGTCTGTTTTAGAATTTTTTTGCGTCTGGCCTTCGAGGCCGCTGAATTTACCGATCTTGGCATAATTTAAATTCTTTGCGATTGGCAGCGTTCTCCTCCTTTGAGAATCTTCCCGGCTGTTCAATCTGGTTAATATAATTGCAGAACTAAGCGCAAATCAGTTCTTTGATGCGTTTTTCATCTGCTTTGTCCACCACAGCGGAGTGCGTCAGATTACGTTTCTGCTTATTTGTTTTTTTGGTCAGGATATGACTGTGGTAAGCGTGTTTCCGCTTAACCTTTCCGGTTCCGGTGAGCGTAAAACGCTTCTTGGCTCCGGGATTGGTTTTCATTTTGGGCATAATCTATTGTTAATGGTTATTTTTTCTTAATGTTTGCTTTATTCGGGCCCAGCATCATAATCATGCGCTTTCCTTCCAGTTTGGGCATCTGTTCGGCTTTACCATAATCTTCAAGATCCACGGCAAACCGGAGTAACAGTTTTTCTCCCTGTTCGGAGAAAATGATGGAACGTCCCCTGAAAAACACAAAAGCCTTCACCTTGGCACCCTCTTTCAGGAACTCGATGGCATGCTTGAGCTTAAACTGGTAATCATGTTCATCTGTATTTGGACCGAACCGTATTTCCTTGACTATGACCCTGGAAGCGTTTGCCTTCATCTCCTTGGCTTTCTTCCGCTTCTGGTACAAAAACTTCTGGTAGTCAATTATCTTACAGACCGGGGGGTCTGTCTGGGCCGAGATCTCCACCAGATCAAGGTTCATTTTTTCTGCCATCTTCAAAGCCTGTGCAAGGGGATATATTCCAGGCTTTTCAATGTTGTCACCCACCACGCGCACCTGTGGAGCATCAATTTCGGCATTGATCCTGGAACCGTCATCCTGAGGGGAATTCCTTTGATAATTCTTTCCCTGATAATTCCTTTTCTGTGGGGTAGACTGAGGTCTGTACGACGTTCCGATAATGTAATCCTCCTTTTTTAGTTAATCGATTCTTTTATTTCTTTACGGAGTAATGCAGCGAATTCCTCCGTTTTCATGGTGCCTTTATCTCCTTCTCCCTGACGACGAACCGACACCGTTCCGGCAGACTCTTCCTTTTCACCAACCACCAGCAGATAGGGAATACGCTTCAACTCATTCTCCCTTATACGCTTACCTACAGTCTCGTTACGGTCGTCAAGCGAGGCGCGAAGTTCGCAATTATTCAAGAAATCACAAACTTTTTTTGCAAAATCATTGTATTTTTCACTCAAAGGCAATACGACAACCTGCCGGGGAGTCAGCCAAAGAGGGAATTTACCACCTGTATGTTCCAGTAAAACAGCAACAAAACGCTCCATTGACCCAAACGGCGCCCTGTGTATCATCACCGGCCTGTGTTTCTTATCATCTGCTCCAGTATATTCCAGTTCAAAACGTTCCGGCAGGTTGTAATCTACCTGTATAGTACCCAATTGCCATTTTCTTCCAATGGCATCTCGTACCATGAAATCCATCTTGGGTCCGTAAAAGGCAGCCTCTCCATATACCACCTGTGTTTCCAGATTTTTTTCTGCTGCAGCTTCAATAATGGCTTTTTCCGCCTTTTCCCAGTTTTCATCCGAACCGATGTATTTGGAGGTGTCCTTCTGGTCGCGCAGGGATATCTGTACCGTAAATTCGTTGAAACTTAACGTCTTGAATATATACAACACGATATCTATCACTTTGCAGAATTCTTCCTTGATCTGGTCGGGTCTGCAAAATATGTGCGCATCATCCTGTGTAAAGCCGCGGACCCTTGTCAATCCGTGCAACTCGCCGCTTTGTTCATAACGGTAAACGGTGCCGAACTCAGCCAGCCGTACCGGCATGTCTTTATAGGAGTGCGGTTTTGCCTTGTAAATCTCGCAGTGATGTGGGCAGTTCATGGGTTTGAGCATGAACTCCTCACCCTCCTGGGGTGTCTTTATGGATCTGAAGCTGCTGGCGCCGTACTTGGCATAATGACCGCTGGTCACATACAGTTCTTTCTGACCTATGTGGGGGGTGATGACCTGTTGATAACCATGGACTTTCTGCACATCTTTCAGGAAATTCTCCAGGCGCTCCCTCAGCGCTGCTCCATTGGGCAACCATAAAGGAAGTCCCTGTCCCACCCTTTGTGAAAAAGTGAAAAGCTCCAGCTCTTTTCCCAGCTTGCGGTGGTCCCTTTTTTTAGCTTCTTCAAGCATTAGCAGGTATTCGTCCAACAGGGATTTTTTTGGGAATGTTATACCATAGATCCTGGTCAGCATCTGACGATTCTCATCCCCGCGCCAGTAGGCACCGGCAATGGAAGTGAGTTTGACAGCTTTGATCACAGACGTGTCAGGAATATGAGGACCCCTGCACAAGTCTGTGAAAGAACCATTTGAATAAAAAGAGATAGTCCCGTCTTCCAGGTCATTGATCAATTCGCATTTGTACGGATCTCCTTTATCCAGGTATGTCCTCATGGCCTCTTCCTTGCTTACCTCCCTGCGTTCAAACATCTGGCCTGTTTTTGCCATTTCAAGCATCTTGCGTTCTATGGTCTCCAGGTCGGCTTCCGAAAGCTGACGTCCTTCCAGGTCAATATCATAGTAAAAGCCGTTCTCTATGGCCGGTCCGATCCCGAATTTGACGCCGGGGTAAAGGATCTCGATAGCTTCTGCCATCAAATGGGACGAGGAGTGCCAGAAAACCTGTTTTCCCTCTTCGTCTTCCCATTTGAGAAATCGTACCGAGGCATCCTTTTTCAGAGGAATGCGTATATCTGTCAATGTACCGTCCACTTTCATGCCCAGAACGGCGGCTGCGAGTCCTGGACTGATATCCCTGGCAATCTGATAACCGGTTATTCCGTTGTCATATTGTTTTGTTTTCCCGTCGGGAAAAGTAATCGTTATCATAAGTCGAATTAAAATGTTCTGTTTTGTACCAACTTGTAAAGTTAGGTATTTTTTAAAAAATTGAGTTACTTTGTACATCAAATCTAACCATGTGCGAATGAATCAGTCATTTTGGAACAAAGCCGCCATATCGGGCATACTGTTAGCCCTGGTCTCCGTTTTTTTCATCGTATTGCAATCGGTGCTGACACCCGGGCGGGGGCTCAGTATTTTATTCTGGATCCTGAAACTTGCTGCCACTCTTGGGCTGCTTTACTACTTCATGAAAGATTTCGGGAAGGGAAAAGAAAGCTACACATATGCAGACTCCCTGAAATTCGGTCTTGCCGTGTCGTTCTGTTCTTCCATAATTGCTGCAGCCTATTACTATTTCCATGTGATGTTCCTGTTCCCCGATACTGCAAACCAGCTCTCAAACGCATTGCTCACGGGTTTCGAACAGGCCGGTGTTACTGCAGAAGATTTCAACACAGACAAATTCATAGCCCGTTTGCCCGTTATCATAACCATATCCCAGCTGATCTATTACAACATTCTGGGTCTGCTCTGGTCTTCACTGCTGGCAAATGGAACAAAGCACAAAATTGTGTCCACACCCTTTTAACCAGTAAACTTCCCGCATGGACCTTTCGGTAGTAATTTCTTTGTACAATGAACGGGAATCGCTTCCCGAACTGCTGGAACGTATCAGAAAGGTCCTTGGTTCCCCGCTGGGAGAAGACCAGCATGATCCTCCAGAATATGAGGTGATCTTTGTGGATGACGGCAGCACCGATGGCTCCTGGGATTTCATAACGGAACAGGCCGAGGCCGACTCCCGTGTTCATGGCATCTGCTTTCGCCGAAATTACGGTAAATCGGCAGCACTTTTTTGCGGATTCAGTGCCGCTCAGGGGAACGTGGTGATAACCATGGATGCCGATCTGCAGGACGATCCGGCCGAGATTCCCGCCCTTTACCGGATGGTGGTCCGGGAGAATCTTGACCTGGTCTCGGGCTGGAAAAAGAAACGCAAGGACGGTTTGTTCACCAAGAATATTCCTTCGCGCATATACAATGTCACTGCCAGGATGGTGACAGGGATAAAGCTTCACGACATGAACTGCGGGCTGAAGGCTTACCGCAGGGAAGTCGTCAAAAGCATTGAGGTTTACGGAGAAATGCACCGCTACATCCCTTATCTTGCAAAGGAAGCCGGTTTTACAAGGATTGGTGAGAAACCTGTTGTGCATGCCCGGCGCAAATACGGAAAGAGCAAATTCGGATTGAGCCGTTTTGTCAATGGTTACCTTGACTTGCTGACTTTGTGGTTCCTGGCCCGTTTTGGAAAAAAGCCGATGCATATTTTCGGCCTTTTCGGATCGCTCATGTTCCTGGCTGGCGGTGTCATTGCCTTATGGCTGATCATCCAGAAACTTTACTGGCAATCCCATGGATTACCTTACCGCGCTGTCACTGAACAGCCGCTCTTTTACCTGTCTCTTCTGGCCATTGTACTGGGAATGCAACTGTTCCTGGCGGGCTTCATCGGGGAACTGGTTTCGCGCAATGCCCCGGAAAGAAATCATTACCACATAAAAGACAAACGCTAACGCCCAGGGTGTCTTACACACTTTTTTCTTTTTACCGGGAGCTTTCTGTGCGTTTGCTGCCTCCTGTTGTTGCTGCCACCACTGGGAACGGAGAGTTTAGCCGAGGCTCTCCGTTCCCAGTGGTGGCAGCGACAGTCCTCTGGGAGCACCGCGTACACATGATGTATTATCCTGTTTAACAAGTGATCAACAAAAGAGCCCTATCGGAAAGCTCTTTTGTTATAGTGCTGATATCTAACATAATGGATCAAGTGTACGCGGAACTTCTCCCCCTTCTTTTTGTGGATGGAGCAGAGTTACTTCCGGAAGGGGGGCTGACGCTAGTAGATACAGGTGTTTTCACTTACCTGTTGGCGCAAAAACCGCCGATAAACAGAGTGGTGTCGCGAAGCAGCCTATTATAAATGCAAAAGGACTTTGGCGCACTGCTTTGAAGACCACCGTGCAGCCATTTGTGCAAGAATACTAATAAATGACTGGAAAGCTCCCCCATAAAGAGCCGGGAGCCTCGACTAAAACAAAAGCTCCCGGTTCTTTATGGGGGAGTGACTGCCGGTTACAAGGGGCGGTTCAGGTAATCATCAAATGATTCAGGAGCCGGGATATAGGAACTGTCGAAGAGCGTGGAAGAAATGATGAAATCGGCGGTTGACCTATTGCAGGCAGTCGGAATATTGTAAAGGCTTGAAATCCGGAGCAATGCCTTAATATCCACATCGTGGGGCTGCGGTTGCATGGGATCCCAGAAAAAGATAAGCATGTCTATCTTACCTTCAGCTATCAGCGCACCCATCTGCTGATCCCCTCCAAGAGGGCCTGATTTCAACGTGGAAACATGTATCCCGGTGGCTTCTTCCACCATGCGGCCGGTTGTGCCTGTACATACCAGTTTGTGCCTGGAGAGGCGTTCCCGGTTGAACTCCACCCACTCTATCAGACCTTTCTTCTTATTGTCATGGGCTATTAAAGCCAGGGTTTTTTTGTACATAAAGCTATTGATTACAAATTAACACAATGACCGCAGGCTAAGGCTGCAGCCTCCATAATCCCCTCACTCATGGTGGGATGCGGGAAAACAGTGCGTGCCAGGTCCATGTCTTTAATTTTCATGCCAATGCATGCCACAAGACCGCCTATCATCTCGGTAGCATGTGCACCTATGATGTGTGCCCCTGCAAGGCGGCTGTCCTGTGCGTTGAAGATAAGTTTTACAAAACCTTCACGTTCACCGGCTGTCGCAGCTTTCCCCGATGCGGTAAAGGGGAATTTGCCAATGCTGACCTCAATCCCTTTTACTTTTGCATCTTTTTCACGTAAACCCACAGACGCAATTTCAGGCGTTGCATAAATGCATCCGGGTATATTAGCGTAATCCACATCCGGAACATCCAGACCTGCCATGCGCTCCACGCAGCACAGGGCTTCAGCAGATGCCAGGTGGGCCAGGGCCGGTGTCGGGAGCACATCGCCTGCAGCATAAATTCCGGGAACAGAGGTCATGAAATTCTTATCTACAATGATCCTTTCGCGTTCCATTTTCACGCCCGCTTCCTTCAGGCCCAAATTTGATGTATTGGGCACCACTCCCGTAGCAGACAGCACCACATCGGCATCTATGAATTCTGTCCCTTTCTTTGTTTCCACTTCCAGGCGGCATCCTCCGACAGATTTATCGGCAGATTTCACGCGGGCAGAAGTCATCACCTGGATTCCTGCTTTACGGAAAGAGCGGCTCAGCAGGGCTGCCACGTCGGCATCTTCCGTAGGAACCAGCTGGTCCATATATTCAATGATCGTCACTTTACTACCGAGTGAGTGGTAGAAATAAGCCAGTTCGGTGCCTATGGCTCCGGAACCAATCACTGCTATGGTAGCGGGAATGGTTTCGGGAACCATGGCCTGGCGGTAAGCGATGATCTTTTTCCCGTCTGTGGAGGCTCCGTGCAGGGAATTGGGTTTTGCTCCCGTAGCGATCAGTATCCTTTTTGTTTCCAGAATCTTATCCCCCGCGGAAACTTTTCCAGGCCCCAGTACGGAGCCCCTGCCATGAATCACCTCAACTTTGTACTTGTTGAACAGGAACTCAATTCCTTTGGACATCTGGGCCGAGACTTCCCGGCTGCGGGAAACAATGGCAGCCAGATCGGGCTCAGCTCCCGGGGCTAGTTTCACCCCATAGGATTGGGCACTTTTTGATAAATTTAGTACTTCAATGCTTTTGAGCAGGGCTTTGGTCGGAATGCAACCCCAGTTAAGACAGACACCTCCCAGGGGGCCCCTTTCTAAGACTGCAGTCTTGAATCCCAGCTGGGAAGCCCGGACCGCAGCCGTATATCCCGCAGGACCGGAACCTAAGATTATTAGATCGTATAGCATATATTCTTGGTGGATAGATTAATTTTTACCGTGACATTGTTTGAATTTCTTACCGCTCCCGCAGGGACAGGGATCGTTTCTTCCCACTTGTTTCTCTACGTGGACAGGTGCGTTTGAACGGGGTTCAACAGACTGGGTAAGCAAATCGGGACGTGAGGTCTGGGTGTTGCTCAAATCGGTGCGTTTTCTTTCGCTTCCTGCTTTATCCAGCCTGTCCTGGTCCTGACGCAGGGGGATATGGGCCTTCATAAGGAAAGACAAGACTTCGCGGGCGATTTTTTCAAGCATTTCACTAAAAAGGTTGAAACTCTCGAATTTGTATATCAGCAGGGGATCTTTTTGCTCATACGTTGCACTCTGCACGGATTGTTTCAAATCGTCCATATCGCGCAGGTGTTCTTTCCAGAACTCATCTATGACAACCAGGTTGATCGTCTTGTTGATGGACCTGGTCAATTCCTTTCCCTTGCTTTCGTACGCCTTCTGTATGTTCACAATGACCTGGTAAATACGCTTGCCGTCACTTACGGGAACAACCACATTTTCATAAGTGGCCCGCTGGGTCTGGTAAATATTCTTGATGATGGGCCAGGCCTGCGCTATCAGGGCTTCTGCCCTGCGGTTGTAGGTGGTCTGAATCTGCTCTGCAAGCAATCCTGCCATTTCCGGGGTAGATGCCTTCCGGAAAACTTCCCCGTCAAATCCGGGTTCAATCGATATCTGGCGTATCAGTTCAAAACGGAGGTCGTCATAAGTGACACCGTCCATCCGTTGCATGAAAGATTCGGCATAGTCCGACATCATATTGGCCACGTCAACATCTACACGTTCTCCGTACAAGGCGTTCCGGCGGCGTGTATAGATCACCTCACGCTGGGAATTCATGACATCGTCATACTCCAATAGCCTCTTGCGTATGCCAAAGTTATTCTCTTCTACTTTTTTCTGCGCCCTTTCAATGGAACTTGACAACATGGAGTGCTGGAGCACTTCTCCTTCCTTCATGCCCATCTTGTCCACCACGGCTGCAATCCTTCCGCTCCCGAAGAGGCGCATCAGGTCGTCTTCAAGGGAAATGAAAAACACCGATGACCCAGGGTCTCCCTGGCGGCCGGCACGTCCCCTAAGCTGCCTGTCTACACGGCGGCTGTCGTGACGCTCTGTCCCAACGATGGCCAGACCTCCGGCTTCCCTGACACCTTCCCTGAGCTTGATGTCCGTACCCCTTCCTGCCATGTTGGTGGCAATGGTCACCGCACCTGCCCGCCCCGCCTCTGCAACGATTTCGGCCTCCCTGGCATGTTGTTTGGCGTTGAGCACGTTGTGCTTGACACCTCGCATCTTCAGCATACGGCTAAGCAGCTCGGAGACCTCGACAGAGGTTGTTCCCACCAGTACCGGCCTTCCGGCTTTGGTCAACTGGTCAATCTTGTCTATGACAGCATTGTATTTCTCACGTTTTGTCTTGTATATCAGGTCTTCCTCATCTTTTCTTATCACCGGGCGGTTTGTCGGGATGACCACCACATCCAGCTTGTATATGGACCAGAACTCACCTGCTTCTGTTTCTGCGGTACCGGTCATACCGGCCAGCTTGTGGTACATGCGGAAATAATTTTGCAGGGTGATGGTGGCAAAGGTCTGGGTGGCCGCCTCAACCTTTACCCGTTCCTTGGCTTCAATAGCCTGGTGCAGTCCGTCTGAATAACGTCTTCCTTCCAGTATCCTTCCTGTCTGCTCGTCAACGATCTTGATCTTATTGTCCACCACTATGTATTCTACATCCTTATCGAACATGGCGTATGCCTTGAGCAATTGATTGACTGTATGTACACGTTCCGACTTGATGGCATAATCGTTCAACAGGGCATCTTTGGCGGCTGCTTTTTCTTCTGCTGTAATGTTTTTCTTTTCCAGTTCGGAAATTTCTGTACCCATATCGGGCAGGATAAAGAAAGTGGCATCGCTTACCTTTTTTGCAATCAGGTCATGACCTTTTTCAGTTAGGTTCACAGACTTTTGCTGCTCTTCAATGACAAAGTAAAGGTCATCCGTTATCTGGTACATCTGCTTGTTGTTGTCCTGCATATAGAAGTTTTCGGTCTTCTGCAGCAACTGCTTGATACCGGGCTCGCTCAGGTATTTGATGAGCGGATTGTATTTCGGGAGGCCCTTGAATGCCTTGAGCAGGAGCTTTCCTCCATTTTCCTCGTCTCCGTCCTGTATCAGTTTCCTGGCATCGGCAAGGAATTGCTGGACCAGGACTCTTTGTGCCTGGTAGAGGTTTTCCACAATCGGCCTGAATTCATTGAATTGCTGGTCATCTCCCTTGGCCACGGGCCCGGAAATGATCAGGGGGGTACGGGCATCGTCAACCAGAACCGAGTCTACCTCGTCCACAATGGCAAAATGGTGCTTTCTCTGGACCAGGTCATCCGAGTTGACGGCCATATTGTCACGCAGGTAGTCAAAGCCGAATTCATTGTTTGTCCCAAAGGTGATGTCGGCGCGATATGCCTTGCGGCGTTCATCCGAGTTGGGCTGATGCTTGTCCAGGCAATCCACCCGGAGTCCGTGAAATTCATAGAGGGGTCCCATCCATTCCGAGTCACGCCTGGACAGGTAATCGTTGACCGTAACCACATGCACTCCCTTGCCGGCCAATGCATTCAGAAAAACCGGCAGGGTGGCCACAAGTGTTTTTCCTTCCCCTGTTGCCATCTCGGCAATCTTGCCCTTGTGCAGCACGACGCCGCCAATGAGCTGCACGTCGTAATGGACCATGTCCCATGTTATGCGGTTACCCCCGGCCATCCAGGAATTGTGCCATATGGCTTTGTCTCCCCTGATTTCCACATGGTCCCTTGAAGTGGAAAGCTCCCTGTCAAATTCAGAAGCCGTGACGGTAAGCGTCTTGTTCTCGAAAAACCTCCGTGCCGTGGATTTCATGATGGCAAAGACCTGTGGAAGCACGCTATCCAGCACCTCCTCTATCTTTTCATCAATCTTTTTGGTGAGTTTGTCCACTTCGGTGGCCAGGGCTTCCTTCTTTTCCACTTCGATTTCCATATCTTCCAGCTGTTCCCTTAGCGCTACTTTCTGCTTTTCGTCTTCTGCTATGTGATCCAGGATGATCTGCCTGATTTTCTGCGTTTCTGCACGCAAATCATCGTGATCCAGCTTATCGAGCCTGTCGTATTCCTTTTTGATCCTTTCCACGTAAGGGTTCAGTTCTTTCAGGTCCCTGTCCGCTTTGGAGCCAAAGATCTTTCCTATAACATTTATAAAAGAAGCCATATCTGAAATCTTGAAATAATAGCTTACAAAGGTACATTAATATTGTCAATTATCACGAAGTCATATCAGGTGTGGGTTTGGACCAATAACCTCTAAAAAAAACTGGCCAATATACCATTGGCCAGTCTCTTTCAAGATCTTCAGTGGACCTTATACTATTCGCCTTCAATAGCGCCTGACGGACAAACTGCAGCGCAAGCCCCGCAATCAATGCATTCGTCTGGATTTATAACATAGATGTCACCGGGGGAAATGGCTTCTACGGGACATTCATCGATACAAGTTCCGCATGCTATGCAGTTTTCGGTAATTTTGTGTGCCATGGTTGTTTGACTGTTTGTTGTAAATAATTGCCACAAATATATGAATTAAATTCTTACTACCTTTGTAAATTGACAATCTTTATATGATGAGACTGCTGGTTTTCCTGTTTTCTTCCCTCTTGATCCAGGTTTCTGCTTTTGCACAGCAGGAAGGCGCCGTGACATTCGACAAAACTGTTCATGATTTTGGAGATTTCGGGATCAATGACGGGCCAAAAACACATACATTCACGCTTACCAACAACTCGGCCAAAGCCATTGTCATCCAGACCGTCATATCTTCATGCGGATGCACGGTACCCGAATGGACCAAAGAGCCTCTGCAGCCGGCAGCGAAAGGTACCATTACCGTGACCTATTCCAATGACCAGGGACCCTACCCTTTTGATAAAATGATGTCAGTATATATTTCAGGATTCCCTGAACCATTCATTTTGCGGATAAGGGGTGTTGTGCACCAGAAAAAATTCACTTTGGAAGATACCCATCCTGTCGTGATGGGTCCGCTTAGGCTGCGCAACAGGGAACTGGAGCTTGGACAGATCCGCCAGGGGATGGTCAAAACAGATTCGGTCCAGGTCATAAATACCGGAAAACTTCCCGTTTTTCTGAAGTTCGAAAGTCCGGACAAGAACCTGCAGGTAAGTGCCATGCCTTCCAGGCTCAATCCGGCGGAAAGCGGTATGATAGTGTATTCCATAGACACCCGGAAGCAGGAAGACTGGGGCAATGTGCTGTATACCTGCCAGGTGGTTATCAATGACCGGCGGGATCCCTTGCATGTTCTTACGGTGAAGGGATCCATCAAAATGAATACTTCCGGCATGACCCGGGCAGATAAGGAAATGGCCCCCATACCGCAAATGGATAAAAGTGCCGTTGAATTCCCCCTGACGCCGGCCGGTTCGGAGATTAAGACCAATTTTTCACTTTCGAACAAGGGAAAATCACCCCTTGTCATTCATAAAATTGACCTCAGCCATGCAGGAATTAAGGCGACCATGGACCGGCAAATCGCTCCCGGAGCAACTGTCCCGGTAAGTATCCTCATCCCGGGTACGGAAACGGGAACACCCGGAGAAGTCATCTACACCATCAGCCTGACGACCAATGCTCCGTCAAGACCCACGGTGAATCTCCTGGTATATGGCAAAATCAAACCCTGAAAGGTATGGATTCAGCCTTAACAGTAAACCAGGGAGTACCGCAACCGCCCGACATCAATCCAAGGGCCCGGGACATCATTAAGAAAAAACCGGGCAAAAGCCTGGCTGTACCTGTTTACCTGGAAGGCATAAGGAGTGGCGACGTGCCCCTGCTGGCACAATCCATAACCCTGATTGAAAGCACCCTGGAGGAAGACAGGAAGAAAGCCCGGGAATTGGTCTCGGCCTGCCTGCCTTTATCGGGAAACTCGGTCAGGATTGGCATAACAGGTGTGCCAGGGGTGGGGAAAAGCACTTTTATTGAAGCCTTTGGACAATATATCATCTCGGCAGGTCACAAACTGGCTGTTCTGGCAATAGATCCAAGCAGTGAAAGGACCAAGGGCAGCATCCTGGGTGACAAGACCCGCATGGAAACACTGGCCAACAATCCAAGGGCTTTCATAAGGCCTTCGCCGAGCGGGGGTACTCTGGGAGGGGTTGCCCGCAAGACAAGGGAAACCATCATTTTATGCGAAGCTGCAGGATATGATACCATTTTCATAGAAACGGTGGGTGTGGGACAATCCGAGACAGCTGTTCATTCAATGACCGATTTTTTTCTGCTGCTGATGCTGGCAGGAGCCGGGGACGGTTTGCAGGGGATCAAACGGGGCATTATGGAAATGTCCGATCTGCTGGTTATCAACAAGGCCGATGGGAGCAACATTGACAATGCCCGGAAGGCCAGAGCGCTGTACAAGGGAGCCCTGGAGCTGTTCCCTCCTCCCCCTTCGGGATGGAAACCCTTGGCTCTGTGTGCCTCTGCCATAGAGGGAACCGGGATGAAAACCATTCTGGAAGCTGTGGAAGAGTATATGCGCCAGGTAAAAGAGAACGGCTATTTTCAAACCAGGAGGGCAGAACAAGCCGTATACTGGATGAGGGAAAGCATTGACGATTATTTGTTGTCACGTTTTTATGACAATCCCCGGATAAAGGGAAGATTATCCGAAATGGAAAGAAAAGTGAGGGAAGGCGAGACTGACTCGTTCAGTGCCGCATCTGAACTTCTGAAACACCTGTAATATGTCATGTGGTTTACGGAGGTGATCAAGCAAAGTGTTCTCATTACCGGTCTGGTCATGGTAATGATGATCCTGATAGAATACATAAACGTATCCAGCAAAGGCACTGTACTCAAACAGCTGCAAAACAAACCCATGCTGCAAATCCTCATCTCTGCCCTCCTGGGACTGATTCCGGGTTGCAGCGGCGGGTTTGTGGTTGTCAGCCTGTATGCTCACAACCTGGTATCCTTTGGGGCTTTGATCGCCATGATGATTGCCTCGGTGGGTGATGAGGCGTTTGTGATGCTGGCCATGATCCCGGAAACATCGCTGCTTCTTTTTGCTATCCTTTTTGTCATGGCCATAGTGGCAGGATTTCTCACAGACCGCTTCATACACAGGATCCCGGGCCCGTTCAGCCCTGAGCATTTTGTGGTCCATGAACATGAATCCGGAAAGCACGAAAACCTTCAAATCCGGGGAAGTATCCGTGATAATTTCAGTCCGCTGCGATGGCGGCGGCTTGTGCTGATACTTGGCCTTGTACTGTTTTCTGCAAGCATTGTCTTTGGTTTGCTGGAACACGACCATGATGCGCATGAACATACACAAAACCTGCTCTTTTCGGAAAGATGGCTCAACCTGACATTTGCAGGCCTGTCTCTGTTAACCTTTGTCCTCACTTTGTTTGCCACCAATCATTTCATAGAAGAGCATATCTGGGAACATGTCATCAAACACCATTTTCCGAAAATCTTCATGTGGACTTTCGGAACCCTGGTGGTGATCCATCTTCTGATGAACAACATAGACATGCATACATGGATCAGGGAACAGTTCTGGCTGGTACTTCCGGTGGCAATACTGGTGGGTATCATTCCAGCTTCGGGTCCTCACCTGATCTTTGTCACACTATTTGCCTCGGGGGTCATCCCGTTCAGCATCCTCTTGGCCAACAGCATTGTACAGGATGGACACGCCGGACTTCCCCTGCTAGCAGAAACAAAAAAGGGCTTTTTCACAGCAAAAGCCCTTAAGATCATACTTGCGCTGGCCGTTGCAGTGGCCTGGCAACTCATTTACTCATGGTAGCGAGGAACTCGTCGTTGTCCTGTGTCCGCAACAGCCTTTCCTTCATGAACTCCATGGCTTCGACCGAGTTCATGTCAGCCAGGTAATTGCGCAGGATCCATATCCGGTTCAGTTTCTCTTTCTCCAGCAGCAGGTCATCACGACGGGTCGAACTCAGGGTGACATCCACGGCAGGGAATATTCTCTTGTTGGATAGTTTCCGGTCAAGCTGCAATTCCAGGTTACCTGTTCCCTTGAATTCCTCAAAGATGACTTCGTCCATTTTTGAACCGGTATCGATCAGGGCAGTGGCCAGGATGGTCAGTGAGCCTCCATTTTCAATATTGCGGGCTGCACCAAAGAAACGTTTGGGTTTCTGCAGGGCATTGGCATCCACACCACCACTCAAAACCTTTCCACTGGCTGGCTGGACGGTGTTGTAAGCACGTGCCAGGCGGGTTATGCTATCCAGCAGGATTACCACATCGTGACCGCATTCCACCAGGCGTTTGGCTTTTTCCAGGACAATGCCTGCCACCTTGACATGACGTTCAGCAGATTCATCGAATGTGGAAGCGATGACTTCGGCTTTAACATTGCGGGCCATATCTGTCACTTCCTCAGGCCTTTCGTCTATCAGCAGCACAATCATGTAAACTTCCGGATGGTTGTCGGCTATGGCATTGGCTATGGTTTGAAGCAGAATGGTTTTTCCTGTCTTGGGCTGGGCCACTATCAGTCCGCGCTGACCTTTGCCAATAGGGGTAAACAGGTCTACAACACGGTTTGACAAAATATTGTGGCCTTTGGAAGTAATATCGAATTTTGAATCCGGGAAAAGTGGGGTGAGGAAATCAAAGGGTATCCTGTCGCGGATGAATTCCGGTTCACGTCCGTTGATCTCGTGAATTTTGACCAGTGGGAAAAACTTTTCACTTTCCCTGGGAGGCCTTATCTCGCCGCTAACGGTATCGCCGGTTTTCAGACCGTACATTTTTATCTGTTGCTGGGACAGGTAAATATCATCTGGGGAATTCAGGTAGTTGTAATCGGAGGACCGGAGGAATCCATATCCATCGGGCATCATCTCCAGCACTCCAATCGCCCTGACCACTCCCTCGTATTCTGGTTTCTTTTCCGCATTCGTTTTGGGGGCATGTTCCTGATGATGTTTGTGGCCGGGTGCGTGTTCGACAGGAGCAAGCTCTGCGGCAGCAGACTCTGCGACAGGCTCGACCATATTGGATTTTGTGACAGTATGTTCCGACGTGCGATCAGATTCCTCGTTTTTTCTGGGTCTGCCTTTTTTTGCTTTTGTAACAGGTTTTGCATCTTTTGACCCTGTTTTTGCCGCATCTGCCTTAATCTCTTCCACTGCTGGTTCCTGTAACGGCAGCGTTGCTGCCTGTTCTCTTGCAGGTTCTTTTGCGGTTTCTCTTGCAGGTTCTTTTGCGGTTTCTCTTGCCTGTTCTCTTGCAGGATCCTTTGCAGGTTCGATATTCCGGGGGCTGGGTACTTCTTTGGCTTCCT
>MWFB01000002.1 GCA_002071385.1 Bacteroidetes bacterium ADurb.Bin013 | reverse complement strand
TCCTCATTAGCTCAGTTGGTTAGAGCACCTGACTGTTAATCAGGGGGTCCAAGGTTCAAGTCCTTGATGAGGAGCCACAGTTTAAAGCACTTACGAAAAACGTAGGTGCTTTTTTTATTGAAAAAATCATATGTTTTTGGGGCCAAAACATGGTGTTATGTAAACCAATATGTAAACCGGTACACAACACTTAACTAGCTGATGAACACGATTATAGATGTTGTATGCTATCGCTCAAAAACCCTGTCAAGTGGAGAATCGCCACTAATGCTGAGATTAACCAAGGAAGGGAAAAGAAAATATGTAAGCCTTCAAATCTCCTTAAAGCCTGATTATTGGGATTTTAACAAAAACAAGCCAAGGAGAAACTGCCCTGAGAAAGACTCAATAAACTTCAGCTACCTGTATTGTGGCATGAACGCAAAATGTGCCTACGAAATAACTCTTTGTAAACAATTTAAAATGCAATTACACGTGGGAGTACAGAACGCGACTCGGGCTATATTTACGGTCCCTCGCTGCCCGGGAGCGTAATTATGAGTATCCGTTTTGATATATAATTATTTATATTTGTTATGGCGGATAAGAATGTTATGCTATGACCGTTCAGCTTATTATCACCCTTTGTGTACTATTGCTTTTCGCATATATTTTTGATATAAGCGCTGCAAGAACAAAAATTCCCTCGGTTGTTCTTTTGCTCTTATTGGGTTGGGGAGTCAGACAGGGTACGATTTTGCTTGACCTGCAGATCCCCAATCTCATGCCCCTGTTGCCTTTCCTTGGCACCATGGGGCTTATACTCATTGTCCTGGATGGAGCCATGGAACTGGAGGTGGACAGGTCAAAACTTCCACTGGTGGGTAAATCCTTTTTTATGGCCCTGCTGTCCATGGTTATTATAAGCGGGCTCCTGGGCTGGATAATATACCGGATAGACGGGATCGTTTCATTTAAGGATGCTTTGGCCAATGCAGTTCCTTTTGCCGTTATCAGCAGTGCCATTGCTATTCCGAGTTCCAGGAATCTGGGTGCTGCCAATCGTGAATTTGTAACCTACGAAAGCAGCTTCTCCGACATCCTGGGTGTTGTCCTGTTCAACTTCTTTGTTTTCAATAAGGTAATTGATGCCGGATCTGTGATCCATTCCCTCACGGGATTCCTGATAATTTTGCTGGTTACCGTGGTGGCTACTGCCGGGCTGATCTTCCTTCTGAGCAAAATAAAGCACCATGTGAAGTTTGTTCCCATTATTCTAATGATCATTCTCATCTATGCCGTGACCGAGATCTGGCATTTGCCCGCTTTGCTGTTCATTATCCTTTTTGGACTTATTATTGGTAACATTAATGTACTCAGACGCCACCGGTTAATCAGGCGCTTACAACCCGATGCGCTGTGTGCCGAAGTAAAGCGCTTCCATGAACTGATCACTGAATTCACTTTCCTGGTACGCGCCTCGTTCTTCCTTCTCTTTGGCTTTCTTCTGGAAACCTCCGAGTTGCTCAATTCACACACCATTGTGTGGGCCCTTCTGATTGCCGCAGGCATCTTTTTGTTCCGCTACCTGCTCCTCAAAATCTTCAGACTTCCAGCCCAGGAGTTATGGTTTATTGCTCCCAGGGGGCTTATAACCATACTGCTTTTCCTTTCCATCCCTATGGAGCAATCCTCGGCACTGGTAAACAAATCGCTTATGGTTCAGGTCGTGATTATCTCGGCCCTTGTCATGATGGGTGGGTCTTTGTTCCCCAAAGGCAAAACACCCGGAAGTCCGCAGGCCGAGGCCGAGCCCGATGCTCCTGATTCTGATGAACCTGAACAAGCCGAGCCCGACGCTCCTGATTCTGATGAACCTGAACAAGCCGAGTCCGACGCTCCTGATTCTGATGAACCTGAACAAGCCGAGTCCGACGCTCCTGATTCTGATGAACCTGAACAAGCCGAGCCCTCTGAACCCGTTGTGTCCGGATCCGCCGAATTCGGGAAAGCCGCTCCCGGGCCTACTGAACCTTCCTCATCCGGTCAGGCAAACCCGGAGTGCCGCGCAAGGCCTAATTTGTGAAAATTAAACACCAGAAAATCAGGCCTTTGAAAATCTCAAAATTTCTCTTGCGCGGCACTCCGGGTTTGCCTACGCGCGTTAATATACCACTATGTTTGTATATTGCTTTAATAAGACATGTATGCCTTCTACCTGTTTTTTCCCCAGTAAAATTTTTAACTTCTTGGGTAAAACCCCGGCCTGCTTCATCACCAACATCACCCCATCTGCTTCCATAAACGTTAGCAGATACAAGGTCAAAAGAATAAGTAATAAATCCGGCATTTTCTAATTCACTTAAAAATTTAAGTTTAGCTGGCGTATAATCTGAAGTTCTAATTTTTTCTTTTGTCGAAATAAGGTCATATTCCTTTGTCGTAGAAAGTTTATAATTACGGATATCCGCTTGTGGGAATTCGTATTTTTGAATAATTAAATCCTTTGCTACATCACGAGTTAGTGGCTTATTGCAACTTGAAATTAATAGGATTACGAGAATACCTAATTGAAATTTAACAAGATTTTTGACGCAAAGCACATTTTTCATAATCCTGTTTTAAATCATATCCCGGAATGTTCCCATGGAGGTGTTTCAACCGGTTAATATTGTTCCGGGGCTGACAGTGTTCGGGCTTACCTTTATTACCATGACTCTCGGGATGCTTATAGCCAAAAATAAAAGTTCATCTTTCCTGACACGTTTGTTCATATCACCCTTGAAACCACGGGATTTCATTCTGAGGTATTTTATCCCTGTAATGCCAATGACTGCTATCATAACAGTGAGCTGCCTTGTTACCGGACTTTTAGTAGGAGTGCCCTTTTCGGTCAAACTCCTTTACACATTTCTTTCCTTTATTCCCTTTGTGCTTTTCTCGGTTTTTTTTGGGATATTTCTGGGAATAACATGCCGGGAAACGCAGGTACTGGCTTTAGGTAATATTTACATCATTTCAAGTACATTATTGGGCGGTGCATGGATGGACCTGAGAATCCTGGGAGAAACGATAGAAAAAATAACGGATCTTTTACCGTTTTCTCATGCCATAGAAGCTTCCCGTATTGTATTGTCCGGCCGGCAGGATGATACCTGGGTTC
Source organism: Bacteroidetes bacterium ADurb.Bin013 (assembly GCA_002071385.1). Classification (GTDB taxonomy): domain Bacteria; phylum Bacteroidota; class Bacteroidia; order Bacteroidales; family UBA932; genus DMER64. The sequence continues at coordinate 128,205 of MWFB01000002.1, read as the reverse complement.
ATCTGGGAGTCGCCTGCCTTTATGCTCTTGTTTTTTTCATGCTGGCCGTGGTTTTTTTTCGCAGAAAAATGAGATCAGATAACAAATAGCCACCTGCCTTTATCTAAAGGATCCCGGTGTGTTCCAGCACGATCTTCACACCTATCAGGACCAGGATGATTCCTCCGATAACCTCGGCTTTTGAACTGAAGCGGGAGCCAAACACATGTCCCAGTTTCACCCCGGCAAAAGAAAAAAGAAAAGTGACCGAGCCAATCAGTATAACGGCTTTGACTATATCTGTTTGAAGAAAACCCAGGGAAATGCCTACTGCCAGGGCATCTATGCTTGTGGCAATGGCCAGTGGCAACATGGAACGAATCCCGAACGAACAGTCAACGGGCTTGTCATGCCTGAAAGATTCCACAATCATTTTACCTCCGATGAACACCAGCAATCCAAAAGCAATCCAGTGATCAGCCGCTTCTATCTGATTTTGAAACCTGGATCCTGCCCGGTAACCCAACAACGGCATAAGTGCCTGAAAGCCTCCGAAGATAAGGCCGGCTTTCAAAGCGTTCAACCAGTTCATCCGGGAATGTCCCATACCCTTGCATATGGATACGGCAAAAGTGTCCATGGCCAGGCCTATGGCCATAAAGATCAGGTTGAGTGTCTCCATTTGGAAAAATTACCATATGAGGAGCGGTCAAACATTTAGAAATTCCTTATTTTTACATTAAAGAAAACAAAGGTAAGAAAACTGATCATGTCTCTGAATACATGTAGCCTGAAGAAATGTATATTATTTGCAATCCTCTCCCTATGGTTTGTCCAGGCAAAGGGCAGCGGCCACCTGCCGGTATCTGTTCCCAAGCCGAGAATAACCATAATAGCAACTGGCGGGACCATAGCCGGAATGGCTTCTTCTGCAACGGGTACATCATACGATCCGGCCCAGCTCACCGTGGATGCCTTGATGGCTCAGGCTCCAGGGATATCAGAAACCGCCACCATAACCGGAATGCAACTGTGCAACATTGCCAGCCAGCATATGACAACGGAAATATGGATCCGCCTGGCCTCTATGATTGATTCCCTGTTCAAAAACAGCATATGCGACGGCGTGGTGGTTACACATGGCACCGACACCATGGAAGAAACGGCTTTCTTCCTGGACCTGGTACTAGGCTACGACAATCCGGTGGTTCTAACAGGAGCCATGAGGCCTGCAAACGCACTGGGCGCTGACGGCCCCGCCAACCTGTTCAATGCCGTTTGCCTGGCAGCCCATCCTGCTGCCCGGAACAGGGGGGTGATGGCTGTGATGAACGATAATATTTATTCCGCGGCTGAATTCACAAAAGTGCATACGGTCAATCCCGATGCCTTTAAAAGCCCCGATCACGGCCCTCTTGGTTTAATACGTGGAGGGAATCCCCTCTTTTTCAGGGAACCGGCAGGCCGCCTCTGGACACAATTGACATGCAATACAGAGGAACTGCAGGAACTGGCAGAAAAACAGAGTAAAAAGTTTTTTCCCCGGGTAGAAATCATCCTCTCCTATGCCGGAGCCACAGCAGGTCTTATAGATGCGTTGCTGAATAGCGGCGTGGACGGGATTGTCGTTGCTGGCGTCGGGCATGGGAATTATTCACAGGAAATTGAAGCGGGCATTCAACACTGCCTGGAACAGGGCGTCTTTGTTGTCCGCGCCACGCGAGTATTGGCCGGCGGAGTGACGTTTGATGTAGAAAATCCTTTTGACGGGCAAATCGTAAGCGGCATGCTCAGTCCGCAAAAAGCAAGGATCCTGCTGATGCTTGCCCTGACGCGTTTCAACACCACAGAACAACTACAAAAGATTTTCAGCAGGTAACAGGTATAGTCGCGTATGAAATGTTCTGTTACTAACCTACTACGGCGCCGTCGGATATGCCTTCCAGGGGAGATATGAGCCGCATATTGCCTCCCGGTTCTTTGGCCATCAGGATCATTCCCTGCGATACAATACCCCGGATTGTCCTGGGGGCCAGGTTGGCCAGGATGCAGATCTGTTTCCCGACCATGTCTTCCGGCGTGTAATACTGGGCAATGCCCGAAACGATGACCCTTTGGTCCAGTCCCGTATCTATTGTCAGCTTAAGCAATTTGTCCGTTTTGGGAACCCTTTCTGACTGCAACACGGTAGCTACCCGGATGTCCATTTTCTCAAAATCGGCAAAACTGCATTCAGGAAGGGCCGGGGCCACATCCTTTTTTACCGGTTCGGTCTTTTTCAGTTTTGCCATCTGGGTTTCAATGGTGGCATCGTCAATCTTGTCGAATAGCAACACGGGCTCGTTCAGCCGGTGCCCGCCGGGCAACAGAGTTTCCCGGGCAAGGTCCTGCCATGACAGGGCCTGGGGCATATTCAGAATGTTTCTGAGTTTGATCGTGGTAAATGGCAGGAAGGGATCCAGTGCCACTGTCAGCCGTGCACAGAGCTGCAGTGAAAAGTTCAGGATGGTTGCCACGCGCTCCATATCGGTTTTGGCCACCTTCCAGGGCTCGGTATCGGCCAGGTATTTGTTTCCCAGCCGCGCCAGGTTCATAGCCTCCTTCAGGGCTTCCCTGAAACGGTAATGTTCCAGGTTGTCTTCCAGGGCCGAGGCTATCCCCGGGACAGACCGCATCACTTCCTGGTCGTAATCTGTAGGAATACCTGCAGCGGGAACGAGTCCGTTGAAATACTTGTGGGTAAGAACAACGGCCCGGTTCACGAAATTACCCAGGATGGCCACCAGTTCATTGTTGTTGCGAGCCTGGAAATCCTTCCAGGTGAAATCATTGTCCTTTGTCTCGGGCATGGTGGAACAGAGGGTGTAACGCAAAACGTCCTCTTTGCCGGGGAGCTCGTTCAGGTATTCGTGAAGCCATACGGCCCAGTTGCGCGAGGTTGAGATCTTATCGCCTTCCAGGTTCAGGAATTCGTTGGCCGGTACATTGTCCGGCAGGATGTATCCTCCGTGCGCCTTGAGCATGGCAGGGAATACGATGCAGTGAAATACAATGTTGTCTTTGCCTATGAAATGGACCATTTTGGTGTTCTTGTCCTTCCACCACTTTTCCCAGCTATCGGGAAACAGTTCTATGGTATTTGATATGTATCCTATAGGCGCATCGAACCAGACATAGAGGACTTTTCCCTGGGCGCCTTCCACCGGGACAGGAACGCCCCAGTCCAGGTCGCGGCTCACCGCCCTGGGCTGCAATCCGTTGTCCAGCCATGATTTGCATTGCCCGTAAACATTGGATTTCCATTCTTTATGGCCCTCCAGGATCCATTTCCTGAGCCAGGGCTCGTATGCATCCAGGGGAAGGTACCAGTGTTTGGTCATCCTTTTCTCGGGAACGCTTCCGCTGATGGAAGAACGGGGGTTGATCAGCTCGTCGGGGGATAGGGTGGAACCGCATTTTTCACACTGGTCCCCGTACGCATCACTGTAGGAACAGTGGGGGCATGTCCCCACGATATACCGGTCGGCCAGGAATGTCTGGGTTTCGGGGTCATAGAATTGTTCGGTCTCTTTTTCCAGCAGTTTCTCGTTGTCATAAAGATGTCTGAAAAAATCCGAGGCCGTCTTGTAATGGATCTTTGAGCTTGTTCTTGAATACACATCAAAGGATATGCCCAGCCGGCTGAACGATTCCCTGATCTGGAAATGGTATTTGTCCACAATATCCTGAGGCGTTACTCCCTGTTGCCTGGCACGGATTGTGATAGGAACGCCATGCTCATCGGATCCGCCTACAAAACAGACCTCCCTGCCGCAAAGCCTTAGGTAACGCACATAAATGTCGGCCGGGATGTAGACACCGGCCAGGTGTCCGATATGGATGGGCCCGTTGGCATAAGGTAAGGCCGATGTGACCAGGTAACGTTTGAATTCTTGCTGCTTCATCGAAAAAAGTTTATTTATTTCAATCGGTTCAACTCCCGTGCAAATGAATTTCTGACATCCATCATGACAGCCAGTTCCTTCAGTATGGTTTGGATTTTTTCTTCTTCACCCAGCTGTTGCGCCTGTCTCAGGTCCCTTGTCAGGTCCGCACAGGAAAGCGACACGATTTTCAGTTTATACACCAGCAGGGCCTTTGTGACATTTTCCTTCAACATGGGCTCTTCCAGGGGCAGGCTCTCCCTCAATACCTTCACATTGATGGGATGCGGATTGCTTATCAGATCCAGTACGTGTTGGGATATCAAAGGACTTTCGTGATGGATGAAAAATTTCTTTCTTGCTTCGTCATCTCCCGTAAGAGTTGCGTATTCACGGAATATGCCTGCAAAAAACGGGTCCTGGAATTCCAGCTCGTCTTCTGCAAGGGCCCTTTGTATGAACTCAGACACTGTCATGTCTTCAATCATGGTTTGCCCGAATTTGATCAGGTAATAGAGAATGTCCTGCTCGCACCGGCTCAACTCACCGCTCCCCGGCTTTAGTTCCGCTTCCTGTATGTTTTCTTCACCGGGGGGCAGGGGTGGCGGTGGCGGGTAGGAAGAAGGACGGTTTACCCATTCGGTTCTTTTTTTCCGGATTTTGGCCACTTCCCGCGTAAGGATCATTTCTTCGATATCAAGATGACGGCTGCATTCTTCTATGTAAACGGTCCTGGTGATGGCATCGGGGATGATGGCAATGCTTTCCACCACTTCCCGTATCAGGGCCGATTTTTTCAGGGAATCCTTCATTTCATCGGCCATCAGTGCGATCTTGAAATGAATGAAATCGGTCTCGTTTTTTTCCAGGAAATCAAGTGTCTCGCGGGCGTTGTGAGAGCGGGCGAAAGAATCTGGATCGTCCCCCTGCGGGAACCTGACCACTTTCACCTGGAGCCCTTCTTCCAGCAACATGTCTATACCCCGGATGGAAGCCCTGATCCCGGCATCGTCCCCGTCATAAAGCACGGTGACCTTCTGTGTGAAACGTTTGATCAGCCTGATTTGTTCAACGGTCAGCGATGTCCCCGAAGAGGCGACAACGTTCGTGATTCCGGCCTGGAACAGAGAGATGACATCCGTATAGCCCTCAACAAGATAGCATTTCCCGCCCTTCACGATATCCTGTTTTGCATAATAGATCCCGTACAGGGAGCGGCTTTTGTTATAGACCTCGCTATCGGGGGAGTTGATGTATTTGGACACCTGCTTGTCGCTCCTGAGGGTCCTTCCCCCAAAGCCTATGACCCTTCCGCTCAGCGAATGGATAGGGAATATGACACGGTCCTGGTAGCGGTCCATGAAGGCTTCAGGTTTGTTATCGCGTTCAGGAAAGTGAATGGTCAGACCTGTGGCAATGAGCAATTCCGGTTTGTATCCGGCTGCAAGGGCTGCCCGGGTGAAGGTGTCTTTGCCGGCAGGGGCATAACCCAGCTGAAAATGCCTGATCACGTGCTCGGTAAACCCGCGTTCCCTGAAGTAGCTCAGCCCGGCGTCCTGCCCGGCTTTTTCTTCCCACAAGTAATTGGAATAGAAATCACGGGCATAGCCGTTGACCAGCAAAAGGCTGTCCCTTCTCAGGCGTGATTCTGTCTCCTGTTGCGTTTCCTCCTTTTCCTCCACCGGAATGTTGTATTTGTTGCCAAGGAATTTCAACGCCTCCACATAGGTCAGCTGCTCGTGTTCCATGATAAACCGGACCACATTGCCTGCCTTCCCGCAACCAAAGCATTTGAAGATACCTCTGGATGGAGAGACTGAAAAAGAAGGGGTTTTTTCATTATGGAAAGGGCAACAGGCTATGTAATTGGCGCCTCGTTTTTTCAGGGTGACGTATTCGCCAATCACTGCCTCTATGGGAGCAGCTTCCAGGATGCGTTCTATGGTGGCCTGATTTATCATCAGAAAGTTTTGAATCCGACCGCATCACGTACCAGTTCCATGGTGGCGCGTGCAGAAGTACGGGCCTCCTCCGTTCCTTTTTCAATAACGTACTTCAGATAGGGCCCGTTATTATATATTTCCTCTATCCTTTCCTTTATGGGCAATGTATGTTTGCAGATATCGGCTGCCAGCTGTTTCTTCAGGTCACCATAGCGAATGGTGCATTTGTCGTATTGTTCCCGGAAATATGCAACCACTTCAGGTTCGGATACCACGCCCAGCAGTGTGAAGAGGTTGGCAACCCCCGGGCTCATGGGATCATTCGGATTTACAGGCCCAGTGTCGGTTACGGCACGCATCACTTTTTTTGTTATAGTCTTCTGGTCATCCACCAGGTAAATGCCGTTGTTTTCGCTCTTGCCCATCTTCCCGCTGCCATCCAGGCCGGGGATCCTGACCAGGTGGCCTCCAAAATTGTAAGCTTCGGGTTCAGGGAAAACCTCTGCCCCGTACAACTTGTTGAATCTTCTTGCCAGCATCCGTGTGATTTCCAGGTGTTGTTCCTGGTCTTTACCCACAGGAACCCAGTTGGCACGGTGAATCAGGATATCAGCGGCCATCAGGACCGGATAGGTCAGCAGTCCGGCGTTGACGTTGTCCGGGTTCAGGCGCACCTTGTCCTTGAAAGAGGCGGTGCGTTCCAGTTCTCCCTTGTATGTGAGCATATTGAGCAGCACATACAATTCACAAACCTGGGGAACACTGCTTTGCACATACAGGGTGGACTTTTCCGGATCCAGTCCGGATGCAAGGTATTCAGAAAGGATGGTCTTCACGCCGGAGAGATAATCATCCGGTTTGGGATGCGTTGTCAGGGAATGGAGATCGGCAACAAAGAAATAACATTTGGCCTGATGCTGCAATTGGACAAAATTCCGGAGAGCCCCGAAGTAATTGCCCAGATGCAGGTGGCCCGTGGAACGTATGCCGCTCAGAACAGTTTTCATAGGAAGGAGATTGAAAATTCAACCAACAAAGTTAGTCTTTTTTGGGTAAATGTTATCTTTGTATAATATGATAACCATTTCAAAAGGTTCGCTTAAGGGTAAAGTAACACTGCCGCCATCTAAAAGCATGAGTATTAGGGTATTGGCGGCAATATTCCTGTCCAGTCGCGATACCTTGCTCAAAGGAGCCTGGCCTAAGGACGGGACCCAGGTCTGTGAAGATGTACAGGCTGCGTACCGCGTGGTCCGGTCTGTGGGTTCACAATTCGCGAAGGAAGATATCTGGCCCAATATGGCTCCGCCGGGAAGGGATCATTCAAGACGCCAGCTCGACTGCGGGGAATCTGCCCTTGCCCTGAGGATGTTTGCTCCCATCGTGGCCCTTTCGTCCTATATCTATTGCCTGAGGGGTCGAACCACCCTCATCACAAGACCTGTGGATTTCGTCATCCAGGGACTTCGAGAGCTCGGATGCTGGTGTGAAAGCCTCAACACCCTTCCCACTTTATCGATCATGGAAAACCTGAAAGAAACAGGCAGGTGGGAACCACGTGATTCTTCACTGAGCCTGTCGCGTCCCATATTGCTGGTGCAAGGTCCGCTCAGGGGGGGAAAATACCAGGTCAACGCCGGGGGCAGTTCGCAGTTTTTGAGCGGGCTTCTGATGGCTTTGCCCCTGGCCGAGAAGGACTCCATACTGGAAGTGGAGCATCTGGCAAGCCAGCCATATATTGACCTGACATTGAATGTGATGGAGTCTTTTGGCGTACGTGCAACACATGATAATTATAAAGTGTTCCATATTCCCGGGAGGCAATCCTACCGGGCACACAAGATTGATATTGAGGGCGATTGGAGCGGAGGGGCGAATTTTATTGTGGGAGCGGCCATGTTCGGAGACCTTCGGATTTCTCCCTTGTGGAAGGACAGCCTGCAGGCCGACAAAGCGATACTGGAAGCAGTCGGTAAGGCAGGCGGTTCGTGGGCCTGGGGATCGGCCAATCAGTTGAAGGTATACAAGAATGATAATTTGCAAGGCTTCAGTTTTGATGCGCAGCAATGTCCCGACCTGTTCCCGCCTTTGGTCGCGCTGGCAGTTCACTGCAAAGGGACCACCACCATTCACGGTATAGACAGGCTCTTCCACAAGGAATCAAACAGGGCCCTGGCCTTGCTGGAAGAATATTCAAAAGTGGGTGCGGACATACGTTTGGAAGGGAACAACATGGTGATAAAGGGAGGCGTCCTTCCGGGAGGGGCGCGCATTTCCGCCAGGGGAGACAACCGCATAGCCATGTCGCTGGCCATTGCAGCCCTGGGCGCCGAAAAACCCATTGAAATTGAAGGCAAGCATACTGTGGCAAAATCTTTTCCTGATTTTTGGGAAGAATTGAATAATATAAGAATACCCTTATCATGAATGTCTTCGGAAGAAATTTCAGGGTTGCCGTATACGGTGAATCACACGGGCCGGAAGTAGGAGTACTGTTGGACGGCGTGCCTCCGGGCATCCTGCTATCGGAAATTGACTTTCAGGAGGATATTGCGCGCCGGAAAAGCGGAGCTCCGGGCACCACCAGGCGCCAGGAGGCAGATGAACCTCTCATCCGCAGCGGTATGTACAGGGGATACACCTCGGGAAGCCCCTTGTGCATATCATTTTTGAACCGGGATGCCAGATCACAGGATTACCTGCCCTCAGAGGACAGTGATCCTGTACAGAAACTTCCTCACAGGCCGGGAACAGCTGATTACACGGGAGATGTTAAATTCCGTGGTTTCCAGGACCCGCGGGGAGGAGGGCATTTTTCAGGCAGGCTGACCCTGCCACTGGTTGCGGCAGGTGTGGTGGCCAAGAGGATCCTGGCCGGCAGGTTCCCGGATATGACCATTACAGCATTCCTGACGCAGGTGGGAGGCATACCTGTTATTGACAAAAGAGCACTTCCCGGGGAAGTGAACACCCTGCTTGAACAGGCAGTGGAACAGGCTGATTCCCTGGGGGCCGTCATTTCCTGTGAAGTGACCAATATCCCCGCCGGCCTTGGGAATCCTTTCTTTGATTCGGTAGAGTCGTTATTGTCCCATGGTGTTTTTTCCATTCCCGGAGTCAAGGGGATCACTTTTGGACTGGGATTCGACGAATCGTTGCTCATGGGATCACAAAACCCGCATATAGGGGGAATAGCCGGAGGTATTACAAACGGCGATATGGTTTCATTCCAGGTGGCCGTCAAGCCTACCCCCACGGTGGGAGGCAAAGGCAGGCATGATGCCTGCTTTGCCCTTCGTGTTCCTGTCGTGGTGGAAGCTGTAACTGCAATGGTCATTGCAGATCTGATGATGACCAGTGCTTAACGCATTGTCATTTCTGTTGCTGCATGACAGCACGGACTTTGGCCTCGATCTCTTCCTTCAGTTCCGGATTGTCTTTGAGTATCTGTTTGACGGCATCGCGTCCCTGTCCGATCTTTGTTTCCCCGTAGCTGAACCAGGATCCGCTTTTTTTGATGATCTCGAATTCAACGCCCAGGTCTATGATCTCTCCAATGAGCGAAATACCTTCTCCGAAGATGATGTCAAACTCGGCTTTTTTAAAAGGAGGGGCCATCTTGTTCTTGACCACTTTTACGCGAACGTGGTTGCCTGTTGGATCCTCCCCATCCTTGAGCTGAGTAGTACGGCGAACATCCACGCGCACCGAAGCGTAAAACTTCAGGGCGTTCCCCCCGGTGGTTGTTTCGGGGTTGCCGAACATGATCCCGATTTTTTCCCTGAGCTGGTTGATAAAGACACAGCAGGTATTGGTCCGGCTGATATTGGCTGTCAGTTTCCTGAGTGCCTGTGACATCAGGCGTGCCTGGAGCCCCATTTTCGAATCCCCCATTTCTCCCTCTATCTCGGCTTTGGGAGTCAGGGCGGCTACCGAGTCAATGACCACAATGTCAATGGCTCCGGAGCGGATCAGGTGGTCTGCCACTTCCAGGGCCTGTTCCCCGTTGTCGGGCTGGGATATGAGCAGGGTATCCACATTGACACCCAGCTGTTGCGCATAATTGCGGTCAAAGGCGTGTTCAGCATCGATAAATGCTGCGATGCCACCCAGTTTCTGTGCTTCTGCAATGGCATGAATGGCTAAAGTGGTCTTCCCGCTAGCCTCGGGGCCATATATTTCCACTACACGGCCCCTGGGATAACCGCCAATGCCCAGGGCATGGTCCAGGCCAATGGAACCTGACGGTATGACAGATGCGTCCCATTTGGGCTGGTCTCCCAGTTTCATGATGGTCCCCTTCCCGAAATCCTTCTCAATCTTGTCCAGGGTTGCCTGGAGCGCTTTCATTTTTTCCTGACTGGCGGTTACTCCTTCCGCTTTTACTTCTTCTGCACTAACTTTTGCCATAATATTCTGATTAATGATTATACGACAAATATACAAATTCACTGACAAAAACCCGTATCTTTGAAGTATGAAAGAATGGTTGCTGGGGAAAAATCCGGAGCAGTTGCGGCAAATTGCTGCTTCTTACGGCCTGCCTGCATTTGCTGCCGGTCAGATTGCCAACTGGATATACGCCAGGCACGTCAGGGAGATCGCAGACATGACCAACCTGAGCAGGGCGGCACGGGAAAAACTGGCCGAAACATACCAGGTGGGCGGCTTTGAACCGTTGCAGGTGCAGGTGTCAACAGATGGCACTAAAAAATATCTTTTCCCCACCTTATGCGTTTCCAGGACCGGGGTAGAAGCGGTAATGATCCCGGAAGGGGACCGGGCCACGCTGTGTCTTTCTTCCCAGGTTGGCTGCAAACTGGGTTGTTCTTTCTGCATGACAGGGCGCATGGGTTTCGCAGGCAACCTGACTGCCGGAGAAATAGTGGGACAGTTCCTGGGAACCGGAGAAACAGACCGGCTGACCAATATTGTATACATGGGCATGGGAGAACCCCTGGACAATTGGGACCAGGTGCTCAGGTCCCTGGAAATATTCACCGCTGACTGGGGTTTTGCCTGGAGCCCCAGGCGCATCACCGTTTCCACTTCCGGCATATTGCCTGTGCTGGATGACTTTATGGCAAAGACACAGGCACACCTTGCCATCAGCCTTCACAGTCCTTATGATGAGCAGCGCGCACAGATCATGCCTGTCCAGAAAGCCTTTCCCATAAGCAGTGTCGTACAGAAATTACGTCAATATGATTTTTCGGGACAGCGGCGGCTCAGCTTTGAATACATCCTGTTCGACGGCTGGAACGATACGCTAAGGCACGCGGCCGCCCTGTTGCAACTCCTGCGCGGCCTGGAATGCCGGGTCAACCTGATACGTTTCCACGCCATAGAAGGTTTCCCCATGCGGCCGTCTGCCGAGCCGGCAGTGAACGCCTTCATGACCCGTCTGAACAGGGCCGGCCTGGTGGCAACGGTGCGTGCTTCCAGGGGCGAGGACATCCTGGCTGCCTGTGGCCAGTTGAGCGTAAAAAAAAACGAAAAATGATGGAACAGGAAACATACAATAAGCACCTGGCCCGTATGCAGGCTTTATGCAGCCGCAGTGAAAAATGCAGGGCGGATATCCGCCTGAAACTGGAGCAGGCAGGCGTATCCCCTGCGGAAACAGAAGCCATCCTGAATGCACTGGAAAAGGAAAGGTTCCTGGACCAGGAACGTTATGCAACAGCCTACGCAAGGGATAAGTCCAATTTGCAGGGATGGGGCCCCCGGAAGATCTACAATATGTTAAGGATTAAAGAAATACCAGAAGAGGTAATAGAAAAGGCATTGTCCGGATTGGGGGAAGAGCAGATCCGGCAAAGGTTGACAGAAGCCCTTAAAAAGCACCGGAGTTTCAGGGAAAAAGATCCCCGCAAGCGTTACGCCGCCCTGGTGCGTTTTGGTCTGGGCAGGGGTTACAGTTATGCTCAGATTGTTGATTGTCTGGGAAAAATTAATGAATCAAAGCATGAATAATTTTTTGGTTAATTAAAAAACTTGTTATATTTGTGTTTCATATAAGTAGCCATTTACTTTATTAACTAAAATACTAACGTCATGACAATTTTAGATTTCAATTTGCAACCGATTTACAATGCTTTGGCAAATCTCTGGACCACTCTTTTTGGTAATGCAGGAGAATGGGCTGACAATTTTTGGACGGTCATTAACCAAATCTGGGATATTTTCCAGGAAATTTTCACCTTCGTAATTCACACTCCTGTTGCGTAATCCACACTTAATCTATCCACTCTGGATTACAAACGCTGATCAGTAAACAAATCTAAAGCTGTCTCGTACGAAGGCAGCTTTTTTTTATAGATGGTGACGTTACAGGCTGGTGACATTCTTTTCACCCTGACCAGGAGTGCCCGCAAATCTGTGGGACTGACCGTCAAGAAGGACAGGACAGTACACGTAAGGGCTCCTTTCTGGCTCTCTTCCTCGGAAGTGATCCGCATGGTGTCCGGCAAGGCATCGTGGATACGCTCCAGGCAGCAGGCACTTGAAAAGGAACAGGTACTGCCCCCTTCTGGACCGGAGTTGAACCGGATAAAAAAACAGGCAGAACTTAAGTTTCACACCATTGCTTCTCCCTGGGTGGAGCATTTTCGTGAACAATACAATGTCTCCCCAAAACGGTGGACCATCCGGAACATGAATACCCGTTGGGGCAGTTGTTCAAAATCTACGGGGAGGATCACGCTCAACCTGAAACTGTTTTATAAGCCCGATGCATGCATTGAATATATTATCGTGCACGAATTATGTCACCTGATTCACCCTGACCATGGAAAAAACTTTTATGCCTTGCTGCAAAGGGAGCTTCCGGACTGGAAAGTAAGAAGAAAACAATTAAAAGCTTAACTTTGTGCCATTATGATATACAACGAGGACAATTATAAAAACCTGCTGCAGCGCGGGCAGCGGTTGAGGAGGTTTCTTTGACGTAGAGGCCAGGGAAAAAGAGTTGAAGACATTGACAGAAACCTCGCAACAGCCTGGTTTCTGGGAAAAGCCCAAAGAGGCCAAAGCGCTCCTGAGGAGACAATCTTTGCTGAAGGCTTCGCTGGAAGCATATTACAGGATCAAAGAAGGTCTGGACGACCTGCAGGTTCTTGACCAGCTGGAAGCCCCCCAGGAAGAACTCGACGCCCAGATAACCAAAGTGCTGGAATGGTTAAGGAAAGAAGAGCTGAAAAGCATGCTCGGCAACGAGGGCGATACCATGGGCGCCTTGCTCAGGATCAATTCCGGGGCTGGGGGAACCGAGAGCAATGACTGGTCTGCCATGCTCATGCGGATGTATGTCCGCTGGGGAGAAAGGAATGGCTATAAAGTCAGGGTGCACAACATCCTGGATGGAGAAGAGGCCGGTATCAAGTCCTGCACCCTGGAATTTGAAGGCCTCTATGCCTACGGCTATCTGAAAGCCGAGAATGGGGTGCACCGCCTGGTGCGGATATCACCATTCAATGCCCAGGGGAAAAGACAGACCACTTTCTCCTCTGTATTTGTGTATCCTGCCGTTGACGACACCATTGAAATTGAGATCAACCCCTCCGATCTGGAGTGGGACACCTACCGTTCCAGCGGAGCGGGGGGACAAAATGTGAATAAGGTGGAAACCGGGGTGCGTGTCCGCCACATTCCAACGGGGATCGTAGTCGAGAATACGGAAACAAGAAGCCAGTTCGACAACCGGCAGAATGCCCTGCGTATCCTTAAATCGCATTTGTACGAGATAGAGCTCGAGAAACGTCGCGAGAAGGAAGCCCAGCTGGAAGGCCAAAAGAAAAAAATCGAATGGGGTTCGCAGATCAGATCCTATACACTGCATCCCTATAAAATGGTCAAGGACCACCGTACCGGTTATGAAATGGGCGATACACAGTCTGTACTGGACGGAGACCTGAACGGGTTCATTCAGGCATACCTCCTGGGAGGAAGCGCAAATGGCTCTTAAAGTATACAGGGCATCGGCAGGTACAGGCAAAACGTATCGCCTGACCCTGATGTATCTTTCCCTGTTGCTGGGCAACGCTGCCCGTTTCGATCCGCGTGCCTTTTACGGAATACTGGCCGTGACTTTTACCAATAAGGCCACAGACCAAATGAAAACCAGGATCCTGGATACCCTGGAATCACTGGCTGCGGGAAAAGTCTCCGCCCTGGGAAGCGATCTTTGCGCGGAAACAGGCCTTCCCTTTGAAGAACTTGCAGCGCGCGCTGCCACAGTCCACAAGACGCTCCTGCACAATTACTCCTGGTTTTCTGTATCCACCCTGGATGCTTTTTTCCAGCGGGTTTTGCACTCCTTTGTCATGGAAGCCGGTCTGGGCACGGGTTATTCCGTGGATACGGACACGGAGTACCTCCTGGATAAGACAGCCCGCAAAATGATCACCCGTATCACGCAGGATGATGCACTCCGCTTGTGGTTTACAGACCTGATCAATGAAAAGATTGCCAGGTCGGACCGGTGGGATGCGCTCCGCCTGCTCAGACAGGTGGGTTTCCAGGCTACACGCGAATCGTTCAGGACCATGGGGGAGCCTTTTGCCAAAAAAATCTCGGACCGGGAATTCCTGCGGGATTTCATGGGTAAATGCCAGCTCATAATTGATGAATTTGAGCAACGGATGGCCGCCTGGGGAAAACAGGCACTGGAGCTGATATCTGCCAGGGGATTTTCCACGACCGATTTTCCCAACAAAGTATCTTCCTTTGCCCGGTATTTTGAAAAGTTGACGGATCCCTATCCCGCCGTGGACACCTTCATACCCGGAAAACGTGTACTGGAGGCAGTGGATGGAACTGAAGCCGTCTGGCATAACAAGAATTCACCCACGGGCCTGGAAACAATGCAACGGGTACTGATGCCCGTACTGAGGAGCATCGTGGATCATTACCATAGCCATTACCAGCAATATGCAACCGCTGTAGCCATCAGGGAACAATTGCCGCAAATGGGACTGCTGGCAGATGTCATCACCACCATGCGCCAGGTCCAGGAAGAGGACAACACGCTTGACATAGGCGATTCCACGTACCTGCTCAGCCAGCTGGCAGGTGACGGGAACACCCCTTTCATTTATGAGCGGATAGGGGCAGGGTATGATTCTTTTCTCTTGGATGAATTCCAGGACACATCGTATCTGCAGTGGAAGAATATGCACCCGCTGCTTGTCAACGGGTTGTCACAGGGATCAGATTCACTCATTGTTGGGGATGTCAAACAGTCCATATACCGCTGGAGAAACAGCGACTGGAAGATACTGGGAGAGGAAATTGCAAAAGACCCGCAGCTTATCCGGCAGGGGGTGGATTTTTATACCCTCAACACAAACCGCAGAAGTGGCCGGGAAATCATTGGTTTTGTTAATACTCTGATAGATAATGTTATAGAAACAATCACAGAAGAGGTCAGGAAAAAAACCAGTGCCTGCGGCAACCTGGAGACTGGGGATCGCGAGTATTTCGAACAAATGTTGCATGTCGCGTACAGGGATCACACCTTGCATACACCCGGGGACAGGACGGAAGACCCGCACGGATATGTGCAGGTCAACACCTTCTCGGCTGAAGCGGAAAAAGACACTACGGAAAAGGCTCTCTCTTCATTGCAGGATTTGCTGGGATCATTGCTCTCCAGGGGGTACAGTCCTTCCGATATATTGATCCTGGTCAGGTCCAGGGAGAATGCACGTACCATTACGCGGCATTTCTTAAGGAACACCAATACCGGGAAAGGGGAAGGGCATCCCTGTCCCCGTGTGGTGTCAGAAGACTCGCTCTTTCTGGCGTCTTCTCCCGCTGTCAACCTTGTGATCGCTTTACTCAAACAGGCACATTACAGGCATGATACGACCAATGCCAGGGTTGCTTCCTCTTTGTTGTCCGGCTTTGGAAAACCTGAAGTGTCCGATGACAGGGAGTTCCTGGATCGCTTGCGTTACCTGCCCCTGGCAGATGCATTTGAAGCCATCATGCAAAGGATGGATTGGACCGGCCGCCTTGAGGCCTTGCCTTACCTTCAGGAATTGCACGACATGTTGCTCTTGTTTGCCGGCAGGGAAGGAGGCGGGGTATACGCCTTCCTGAACTGGTGGTATGAGAGGGGAAAAGAAAAAATGCTCTCCACAGGCCTTCCCGTCCAGGCTGTCAGGGTGCTGACCATTCATAAAGCCAAAGGACTGGAGGCCAAGGTCGTCATAGTACCTTTTTGTAACTGGCCGCTTGATTCCCGGTCGGGCAGCCAAGTGATCTGGGCCGGCACTTCCCGTGAGCCATTCAACCAGCCGGAACAATTACCTGTTCTATACAACGACAGGCTCCTTAATACGTATTTTGCCAGGGATTACTTTATGGAACATACGCAGAGAAACCTGGATTCCCTGAATTTACTCTATGTGGCCATAACCAGGGCCAGGGAGGAATTGTATATCTTCCTGCCTGAAAATGAAAAATCATCAAGCACTGACATATCCTTTCATATAAGAAAAGCCCTTTTTCAGACAATGGAGGACGGGGACCTTGCATGGACCTGCGGCGAGCAACAGACTCCGGCAAGGCAGAGCACGGCAGATGACAGTCATGGATTCAGGCCCCGGGCTTATCCCTCGGGCGATTTCAGGAACAAATTGAAACTGGTTTACAGTGAAGATGATTTTGAATATGCTGCCGGGGACTCAATGCGACAATGGGGTATTGTATTGCACAAAGCCCTTGCGCGCCTGGAAAAGCAGGAAGATCTGGCAGGCGTGCTGGAAGAATTGGTCATGGAAGGAGAACTCTCGGGCAACAAGGAGACAGTTACGGGTTTCGCCCGGATCATTGAGAAAACACTCTCGGACCCACAAGTTTCATTATGGTTTGATGGTTCCTGGACTGCCAGGAACGAGTCCTCCATACTGGGGCCGTCGGGAAAACAGCGTCCAGACCGGATAATGGAAAAGGACGGCAGGGTAGTGGTACTGGATTACAAATTCGGGAAGCCCGACCCTGCCCATCACAGGCAAATGAACCGTTATGTTGCCGCCCTGAAAAGGATGGGCTATATACAGGTGGAAGGCAGGCTGCTGTATTTCACACCCTAAAGGACCATCCCGGCCAGAACGCCGGTATGCGAGCCGTTCCGGATGGTGTGTACCCCGTTGACCCATACATGCGGGATGCCCTCAGGGAAACGGTGCGGATCTTCAAAAGAGGCCCTGTCAATGACCGTTGCCGGGTCAAAAACCACCACATCGGCGTGATATCCCGGGACAAGAAGTCCCCTTTCCTTCAAGCCGAGCCTGGATGCAGGCAGTGAGGTGATTTTTCTCACAGCTGCCGAAAAATCCATGAGCTTTCCTTCCCTGCAATATTTACCAAGGAAACGGGGAAAAGTGCCATAGGAACGGGGATGCGGCCTGGTTTCGGACAAGGGGCCTCGGGGAGAATAAACACTTCCGTCCGAAGCAGGCATACCCAGGGGTTGTGCAAGGAAAAGGCGGACATTGTCTTCTGTCATGGCAAAAACAACAATGCTGCATTGCAGGCGTTCTTCAATCAACAGGTCCCTAACAAAATCCCACGCGTCCTGTCCGGAAATGCGGGCACACTCTTCCAGGTTCCTGCCCATGTATGTTTCTTTGTTATGGTCCAATGAACAGGCAGATATGATAACATTGCGGGTCCCTCCAAAACGTGCGAAACGGGAACGTGCATATTCCCCGAATGCAAGGTCTGTCTCTTTATCCCTGAGCCGGGACAACACATCCTCCATGGTCCCCTGTCTGCCGTCCAGGGGTATGAAACTGGTCAGTCCCGTGGAAAAGGCTATATAAGGATAGCGGTCAAAGGCAATATCTATACCGTCACGTCTGGCATTTTCTATCAGCCGGATCAGGGAAGGGCCTTTGTGCCAGTTATTAAAATTCTGGGCTTTCAGATGTGAGATCTGGAGCCTCACGCCTGACTCCCGCGCCATGGCAATGGCTTCCGATACAGCTTCTTCCACCCGGTCGTCCTCATTGCGCATGTGTATGGAAAATAAGCCATTGTGTTTGGCAACCACTTTCAATAATCCAACAAGTTCCTCATTGGAGGCATAGGCGCCCGGGGCATACTCCAAGCCGCACGATAATCCAATGCTGCCCTGTTCCAGCTGGGCTTCCAGCAGATCCTTCATGGCAACCTGCTGCTCAGCGGTGGCAGCTCTGTCCCATTCTCCAATGATCGCAGAGCGGATGGAACCCTGGCCCGTGAAGGTGCAGTAATTGATCCCTGTTTTTTGATTCCTCAAGGCTTCCAGAAAAGATGATGCGTTTTCATACGGCTTCACCGGAAAGGGTGAATCCCCGCAGTTGCCGCCTGCTTCGGTGGTGATGCCCTGAAAGATACGGCTGTCTCCCCGGGGACATTGAAAAAGATTTGTATCTGTATGGCTGTGCAGGTCCACAAATCCGGGGCTGATGGCCATTCCGTCAACATCTACAAGATGATCGGCATAATTGCCCAGCCGGCCCAATGCAGCTATGCGTCCATCCTTGATGCCCACGTCTCCGCGATATGGAGCTGTTCCGTCCCCGGTACAGATAAGCCCGTTTTGAATGATGGTATCAAAGGGCTGGGAGGCGCGAAAGATAGAAGAAGCCGAGAGCCCTCCTGCGGTTGCTACAAGCCCGGTACCGCCCAGGATGCTTTTTTTGAGAAAAGACCTACGGGAAATATTGGATTTCATAACGTTGAGTTATGTTAGGGGTTATGTACGTCGATATAGAATCATTGTTGCAATAATACATGATAGCCTGGATATCGGGATGAGACTCAAGGTACTGAATGCTTTTCTCCAGCCCCAGGGAATAGAAGGCAACACTACTGGCAGCTGCATCCAAACCATTGTTGGCAATCACCAAAATACTCAGGATGGGATCTTCTACCGGGTAGCCTGTTCTTGTATTGAAAAAGCCATTGAATGTTTTCCCAAGGCCGAGTTTGAAATCGGACAAGTCGCCACATATAGACATTGACTTGTCGGTCAGATAGATCACGTTCCCGTAAGTCTGCTGAATCAGATAACGCCAGGGTGTCCCGGAAGGATTCAGACCTTTGCACAAAACAACTTTTCCCACTTCTATCATATAATTGGATATGTTGTTCGAATCCAGCATCGAGCCCAGGTAATCGGCCGCAAAACCAATCCCTGTCCTGCTCAGGTCAAGCTGTATGCGCGGGTCTTCCTTCACGAACAATCCATTTTGCACAGATACTTTCCAAATACCGGAATACTCCAATACCTGGGCTATCTGATCTTCTGTAACGTTCTTCGTGTTGCCGGGATTGTTTCCCCAAAGCTCACGCAACGGTCCTGTGGTGGTGTTCATGGATGCACCCGTAAGTTCTGCTGTGGCTTTTGTCTTGTCAAGCACTGCAGCAAAGATGGAGTCGGTTTCCATACTTTTGTTGGTGTTCACACTGTTGATGATAGAAGAAGGGTTATACAGGGAAATTGAGCGGTCGATCTCGCGCGCGCATTTCCTGGCAGCCTTTTTAATATCCGATTTGAAAGACCAGGGTGCATAATCAGGGGCCTGGTAAACAATCTGGTAAGAATAACCCATGACCACCCCTTTGATGGTTTGATATTCTTGTTCCGGAGTACAGCCCGCAATAACAAGCAGGCATATCAGGGTAGCCATTGACGGGAATAGTATTCGTCTCATAATTCAATAATGATATTATCGGTGGCATACGTCCCGAATACCCCGTTTTGGTCGTATATCAGGTATGCTCCCAGTTCAGAATGTTGTTTGAGGAACGCAATACTGGCTTCCAGACCCATAACCATAAAAGCGGTGGCGAACGCGTCTGCTGTCATGCAGTCACTGGCAATGACAGTTGCACTCAACAGGTTGTGATTCACAGGAAGGCCGGATACGGGATCTATGATATGTGCGAATTTTTGACCGTTTTCTATGTAATAATTCCTGTAATTACCTGAAGTAGCCAGACCTTTGTCTGTCATGATTATCACAGCCTGGATCATTTCACCCGGATGAATGTTCCCGTCAACGGGATTGTCTATACCTATGCGCCACGGCTTTTTTTTAGGATTCAGGCCCTTGCAGGCAATCTCACCGCCTATCTCCACCAGCATATCCTCTATACCGAATGCTGATAACTCACCGGCTATCAAATCACAGGTGAATCCTTTGGCTATGGCATTCATACTCAGTCTGCACCGCGGATCTGCCTTATAAAGGAGCGTCCCTTCAAGGCGGAATTTATCCATGCCCGTATATTCTTTGACCTCAGCCAGACTTTCCTTTCTGATGGTATCCTTGTTTTCAAATCCAAATCCCCATAAATCAAATAAAGGAGCCGCCGATATATCAAAGGCCCCTCCTGTCAGGGTTGTGATCTCCAAAGATCTTTGGTATACGATTCTGAACAGGCTGTCTGTCTCCTGTGAAATATTATGATTGATTTTATGGATTAAGGAATGATTGTTGTATATAGACATTGAATTGTTGATCATTTCAAAGGCAGCAGTCAGTTTTTGCTCTGCATTGGCGGTAAAACCGGACGGTGCATCGGGCGGTATCCTGAACGTGATGGCATACGTTGTTCCCAGGGCACTCCCTTCAAGACACTCGTAACGGGGCAACTGGTTGCAGGCGGGAGTAAAAAGGAACAGAATGAGCAGGATAATAATAGAAAATGCTTTTTGTATCATTTACACAAAGCTACAAATTTTTACCTACATTTGCAGATTATAATTGATATGGAAAGTAAAAAATCAAATACATTTTTTCTCCTGGTATCCATTTTCATCATTACACTTACAGCAGGATGCAAAAAGGACGATCCGGACACCCTGTACATGTTCGGAGCCCTGACTTTCAATCTGCCATCCTATACCTTTCCGGGCGATTCCATCCTGATTGAAGCCTCGGGAATTACAAAGCCGGAGGAAGATTCGATAGTTTATACTTTTCAGGGAAAACATTTTACGCCCGATTCGATAGTTGCCCGATCAGCCTGGTTTACCATGCCGGACAGCCTGGGTACCTACACCCTCACACTGATGGCATCGGCTGAAGGCTACACAAAAAGCTCCACTTCCCGTTCCACTACCGTCATACATGATGTTTTTTCTGTCATGATGGAAGGTTTCATACCTTCCGGGGATTCAATAATTGATCCAAGGGACAACAATATCTATTATTTCAAGCGTTTTGGAAACCTGGACTGGTTTATTCAAAATCTGAACTGGAATGAAGTGGGCATGACCTATTCCAACATCCCGGCGCTGGGATTCATGATGGGAGGCTTATATAGCTGGAATCAGGCTCTTTCCGGAGATAACACACCGGTGTCACCTCCCCTGCCGGCCAGTGGCCTGGGAAACGGCCCACAGGGTGTCTGCCCCCAGGGTTGGAGCATCCCCACGGCCGAGGATTGGGCAGATCTGGCAACGGCAGTCAGTGGTACAGCCATGGGCTTTTTTGATCCCTGGAACGGTTTGGGGGAGATTTTTGCACTTGATGCACGGGTCAACGGAAACAAGGTCTGGATGTACCACCCCGATAATGAAAAGACAAATACAACAGGCTGGAATGCCCTTCCGGCAGGATATGCGATCCTTTCCGGGGATACTTTTTCCGGGTATGGTCAGACTTCATTCTGGTGGGCTGCCTGTGCTGATGGCAACCAGGGCTACTACCGTTTGATACATTATGCGGTAGACAGGTTTTCCTGTGCAGCTACCGATAAGTCATCGGTATTTGCATCTGTAAGATGCGTGCGAAAAGCAGGTGATAACTCCCAATCAGACTGAGATCAGATGCAACATCTATTTTCATCCAGGGATAAGAAATCGATCGTCGAAACGATAACCCGGGCCGAATTGAAAACTTCCGGAGAAATCAGGGTACACATTGAGACATACTGTCCTTCCTCTTCGCTGGAGCGTGCAGTATTCGTTTTCAATCAGCTGAAGATGTATAAAACCAGGGACCGTAACTCTGTACTTATCTATCTGGCCAGCGAATCCAGGAAATTCGCGGTCATAGGCGATACGGGCATCAATGCCGTTGTTCCGGAAGGTTTCTGGGATTCCGTGAAAGAGATCATGAAAGAATCCTTTGTCACGGGTCGCTTTACTGAAGGCATTTGTGCCGCAGTGGAAGAGATAGGTGTCAAACTGACCCGGTATTTTCCCTATCAACCTGACGATGTCAATGAATTACCCAACGATATATCATTTGGATCATGAAAAGATCCGCTAACATACTGATAATCATAGTCTGTGTTCTGGGGTTCTCTTTTTCACTGCAGGCTCAGGTGCCTGAGCGTCCCGAGGTTCAGCGTCTGGTGAATGATTTTGCCGGTTTGTTCACCTCTGAAGAAACGGAAATGCTTGAGGCGGAACTCGTCGATATCGATAACACCACATCCAATCAGATATGCGTGGTTACGGTTGCCGATCTTGGCGGGGAGGATATCAATATGGCAGCTTACCAGGTGTTGGTAAACTGGGGAGTTGGGACGGCCAGGAACAACAACGGGGTTGTCTTGCTGGTGGAACACACACAGGGAATCCCCGGTGGACGCGTAGCGATTTCTGTCGGCTACGGTCTGGAAGGTGTGCTGACCGATGCGTTATCCAAAAGGATCATTACCTATGACATGATCCCCCTGTTCAGGCAAGATAACTATTTTGAAGGAGTCAGGGCAGGTGTGAGGTCAATCAGGGAGGTTGCCACAGGTGAATACAATACAGCCAGGGAAAACAGGGATGACACACCTGCCGGGGTGGTGGCAGTACTGACAGTATTCTTGATCCTGCTTTTCTTTATCCTGATCATTTATATAGCCAATAAAAGAAAAGGCCCGACCAACCTGGGCGGAAGCAACAGGAAAGGACCCAGCATGCTGGAATTGATGATCTTAGCCAATCTTCTGGGAGGAAGAAGCAGGGGAGGTTCAGGAACCGGAGGTTTTGGTGGCGGATTCGGAGGCGGAGGCTTCGGTGGTGGCGGTTTTGGCGGCTTTGGAGGAGGTCTTGGAGGAGGCGGCGGGGCTTCCGGCAGCTGGTAGTGTGGCGAAAGCAGCCACTATCTTTTTTACCAGCGGGTGTCTTATGATATCACCCGAATCGAAACGGACGAAAGCGATACCCCTGATATCACGCAGCAGCTCCATGCAGCGGGACAATCCGCTGTCACTCTTTTTGACCAGATCTATCTGGCTGGTATCTCCTGTTATGATAAATTTTGCGTCTTTTCCCATCCTGGTGAGGAACATTTTGAGTTGCGACAGGCTTGTGTTCTGAGCTTCATCCAGGATCACACATGCGTGGTCCAGCGTTCTTCCCCTCATGTACGCCAGCGGGGCTATTTGCACGACACCTTCCTCCATAAGCGATTCCAGTCTTTTAGCTGGTATCATGTCCCGAAGTGCGTCGTATAAAGGCTGGAGGTAAGGATCGAGTTTCTCCTTCATGTCTCCCGGAAGAAAGCCCAGCTGCTCTCCCGCCTCCACGGCCGGACGGGTCAGGATTATCCTGCGGACTTCCTTATTTTTCCAAGCACGTACGGCAAGGGCAATTGCCGTGTAGGTTTTTCCGGTACCGGCAGGGCCTTCCGCAAAGACCAGATCGTGTTCTTCATAGGATTTTACAAGGAGTTCCTGGTTTTTTGTCCTGGCACGTATGAGGGCCCCATTATTCCCGTAAACCAGAATGTTGTCCGTTTCTTTCTTTTCACCGGCATCTGCCTGCACTGCGCCGCTTAATATGGAAAAGAGGCTTTCACGGGACAGGTGTTGTCTTTTTTCATATAAAGCCACAACGCTTTCCAGCTTTTCCTCAAACCGGTCAATTATTTCCGGTGGTCCCTGAACCTTGAGTTGTTCTCCCCTGGCTATGATCTTTAACTGTGGAAAATTTTCCTTTAACAGGGGAATCAACGGGCTGTCGGGTCCATAAAGGTCGGATGGCGGGATGGATTCCAAAATAAAGATTTTTTCGTTCATAAGCGGGATATCTGATACGTTCATAAATGGCGGGAGATGTTTCGCGCATAAAGTTACGAAGTGTTTTTATAGTTTTAACAATCAGCAGCGTATCGGACGGCTCTGTAGCAATTTCCCTGTACAGGCGGTTATCAGACACCGGTACAACAAGATACGTTTTTTTTCCGTCCCTGACCGGACACCAGGTCCAGATCCATTCATACCAGAGAGATTCAATGCAGGGGCCTGTCTGGGTAATCACCAGTTCAAAATTCAGGATCAAACCCATCCTGGTAAATGGCTCGGGTTGGTTGGAAATAAAGTTTCCCAGAGAGTAAGCAACCAGGAAGGCGGGCTTTCCGTCTTCTCCGTTCACAACCTCTATACTTTGGGGAACGTGCGGGTGAGATCCAATCACAGCGGTTACTCCGGCCTTCCTGAGCCAGTGAGCCAGCAGACGCTGTTCGGGAGCAGAGTGCAACTGGTACTCCACTCCCCAGTGCATGCAGCAGATAATGCAATCTGCACCATTATCCCGGACTTCGCCTATATGCCTCCTTATGAGAGAGGTATCTGTCAGGTTGAGCATGAAGGACTCGTTGCCTGAATTGTTATTGCTTGTATAAGTATAGTTCAGCAGGGCTGTCTTGATCCCGTTTTTTTCCAATATGATCCAGGGACGTATGGTCCCCGTGTGCATTATGCCCAGGGAATCGTACAACGACACGGTTCTGCGGGCACCCTCAACTCCCTTGTCAAGGATATGGTTGTTGGCAGTAAGAAAAACATTGACCCCGGCTTTTTTGGTGGATATGGCCAGATCATCGGGAGAAGAAAAAGACGGATACCCCGTATAGGGGGGGCCGCTGTAAGTCGTCTCCATGTTCAAAACTGCAAAATCTGCATTCCGGAACCGGTCCCTGATATATGAAAAACAAGTGTCGTACCGGTATGAACCGTCAGGTTGAAGGGCTGACCGGATTTGTGTACCGTGCTGCATCAAGTCTCCTGCAAAACAGAAACGGACCCGGGCCACATCTTGCGGAAAAACGCTTAGCGGCAGGAAAACCAAAACAAGGATACATGCTGTCCGGATCTTATTTGCCATAATACCTGTTGCAAGTTACCCCTTTTTTCATTGTTCCCGTTTTTTTCATGTATATTTGTCATACAAAAACTATCTATTGATTTTATTATGAAGAAAATATTCCCGTTGCTCATTGGAATCATGCTGCTGGGCAGTTTGAATTCCTGCGATTGGATACGTTCCAGATTAGGAATGCCTACCTCTGTAGAGTTAAAGCAGAAGAAGGAACAAATCATTAAGGATTCACTTGATAAGCTCGCAAGGGAGCAGGAGGCTGCCAGACTGGAACAGTTCCGGCTGGATTCGCTGGCCAGGATCGAAGCGGAGAAAGAGGCTTTGAAAAGATACCATGTGGTCCTGGGAAGCTTCATTATGGACAACAATGCCAAAAGAATGATGGAAACTTTGACCCGCTTGGGTTATCAACCCAAAAGGCTGGAATTCAGGAATGGTTATTCGGTTATTTCGGCCTACCAGTCAAATTCACTTTCAGAGGCTTATAACAAGATGTACACAATGTTTGCC
Organism: Bacteroidetes bacterium ADurb.Bin013; assembly: GCA_002071385.1. GTDB lineage: Bacteria > Bacteroidota > Bacteroidia > Bacteroidales > UBA932 > DMER64. The sequence goes on along the minus strand of MWFB01000002.1, from coordinate 102,745 downwards.
CTGGACATCACTCCTTACGATGTCTGGGTATATGATACCAACCAAAACCTACACTTCTGATCTATGAAACAAACAGTTTTTACCCGGTTCCACGAAGAGCTGGGGGCCAAAATGGTGCCCTTTGCCGGATTTTTAATGCCTGTTGAATACCAGGGAATTAATGCGGAACATATCCAGGTTCGCACCAGTGCCGGTGTCTTTGACGTCAGCCATATGGGGGAGATATGGGTCAAAGGACCCAATGCGCTGCCATTTATTCAATATGTAACATCAAACGACGCCTCATTGCTTCAGGACGGGAAAGTGCAATACACCTGTTTTCCCAATGGAAGGGGAGGCATAGTGGACGATTTGCTGGTATACAGGGTAGACGAACAGACCTATTTATTGGTCGTCAATGCTGCCAATACCGCAAAAGACTGGGAACACCTCTGCTCCCATGCACCCCGCTTCGGGATTACTCCCGGAAAGGAACTGTATGATGCCTCTTCAGAAATATGCCAGCTGGCCGTTCAGGGACCGAATGCCATGAAGATAGTCCAAAAGATCTGTGATGCCCCTGTCATGGATATGGAATACTATACATTCCGGAAATGCACCGTTGCAGGGATTCCGCAGGCGATCCTGTCCATCACGGGTTATACCGGAGCCGGGGGATGTGAGATATACGTGGCCAACCGCGACGGGGAGCAACTTTGGAAGGCATTGTTTGAAGCCGGGAAAGAGTTCGGACTGATGGCGGCAGGATTGGGAGCCCGCGATACATTACGCCTTGAAATGGGTTTCTGTCTTTATGGAAATGACATAGATGACACCACCTCTCCGCTGGAAGCCGGTCTGGGTTGGATAACAAAATTTACTGAAGCAAAAGGAGATTTCATCGACAGGGCCTTCCTGCAGGAACAAAAATCCAGGGGTGTTTCACGTAAACTGGTGGGATTCAAAATGATAGACAAGGGAATACCAAGGCATGAGTATTCGGTTTGTGCAGCTGATGGAAAGGAGATTGGCCGTGTAACATCCGGTACCATGTCTCCCATGTTAAAGATTGGCATAGGAATGGCATATGTAGAAACGGCCTATGCCGGGTTGGAAACAGAGTTGTACATAAAAATACGAGACCGCCTTTTGAAGGCCGAGGTGGTCCGCCCGCCGTTTTATAAAAAACAATGAAAATTCTTGCTATCCTCATTACAATGATCCTGGGTCTTGCCACCGTGCAGGCTCAGGATTCTTTTGAAAGTGCACTCAGAACGCACGTAAAAGAGCTGACTGCCAATAAATACATGGGAAGGAAGGCCGGCTCGAAGGGGGAGTCCGACGCAGCTGCCTATATTTCCCGTCAATTTTCCGGCAAGGGTCTTGAATTGCTCTATCCCGAAGGTTACCAGGATTTCTCCTTTATTGACGAGGAGACAAAGGATACACTGTATTCCTGCAATGTGGTGGCTGTCATTCCCGGATATGATCCTCTGCTGAGGGAAGAATATATAGTCATTGGAGCCCACTACGATAACCTGGGGACCTATACCATGCGCGTAAACGGGAAAGACTCGCTGTGCATTTATCCCGGAGCCGATGCCAATGCCTCGGGAGTTGCTGCTTTGATTGAACTGGCAGGGGCTGCCCGGAGTCAGCATTTCATGTTCAAGAGAAGCCTTTTGTTCGTGGCTTTCGGGGCCGGCCAGAAAGGGGGGCTTGGGTCCTGGTATTTTATTAACAGGGCATTTCCTGCTTCTGCTGTTAAAATGATGATCAACCTGGACAGGGTGGGCGGCGCCTCTCTTGAGAATCTCCCAGCAGCTTATTGCGGGCAGCCTCACTATGAAATGGAACGCCTTCTTACCCGCCTGACATACAGTCCTTTCATGCCAAAAGTACAGGTTTATGGGACCGATTACTTCATGTCTGATCACCAGGCTTTTCTGGAGCAGAGGATACCTTCCTGCCTGTTCACTACGGGATTGCAACCACACCACCAGACCTTGCGCGACACTCCCGATAAGCCGGACTATGAAAGGATGGATGCTTTTTGCCAGTACATATCCTTGTTCATTATGGAAGCGGCCAATGACCCGGGAGATCTTTTCCGGAAGGAGTCTGCTCCCTTGCAGGCTACCGGGGACGATCCCGTGTATGCATACAATGAAGTGGATATTCCTCCAAAATTCATGAATGGTGATATACAATCATTTGTGGACAGATGGCTATACAAGTACCGTCGTTATCCGCGGGAAGCAGTGATCCAGGGTATCAGTGGTCGTGTAATGGTCTCATTTGTTATTGAGAAAAACGGCGCAGTATCACTGGTTGAGGTTACCAGGCCGGTACATCCCCTGCTGGACGAGGAGGCTGTCCGCGTCATTGCTGCTTCACCAAAATGGAAACCTGGAGAAAAGAAAGGTGAAAAAGTACGTGTGAAGATATCGATTCCTGTCTACTTTGAGTTGGCACCAACACGCTGATTACGTCCTGAGAACTTCAAAACCGGCACCGTACACACCGGAAACACTTGCCATGGACATGAAAGCATCCCTGTCGACTTCCTTGATGATTTTCGCAACCGCATTTGTTTCAGTCCTTCGTACTATCACCAGCAACACCTTATGTTCAGACTTGGTGTACCATCCCTGTGAGCTTATGACGGTAACTCCTCTTTGGAGCTCTTTTGATATACGGTCTGCAATTTCCTGATGCCGGGAAGAAAATATGAAATACTGCACAGAGCGTTTTGTCCCCGATAATATGGTATCAACAGTATAACTAGCCAGGCCAACAATAAAATAACCGTATAATACAGCAGCAAGTTTCAATCCAGCCGTGGGCTCGTCCGAGATAAAGAACAAAGAGCCTATGATCACCACATCACAGTACATCATGATCCGGCCTGGTGAAATGTTTCTGTATTTTCCGATGATCTGCGCCAGTATGTCCGTGCCTCCCGTACTGCCTCCCTGTGCAATGACCATACCTACTCCGGCTCCGGACATAACAGCTCCAAGCAGTGAAGAAACAAGTTTTCCGTTATCGAGGGCCATCGCCTTGATAAGATCTGCCGGGATGAGACCTGGCATGAGCTGAAAAGAAATCCCCGCCAGGGCCACACCGTAAATGGTTTTTACGCCGAATTTCCAGCCGATGGTTTTGAGCCCTGTGATTATCAGGATGGCATTGATGGTCAGATAGGAAACACTTATTGGCAATCCGGTCGTGTAGTAGATGAGTGTGGAAATACCTGTAACACCTCCTCCCACCAGTTGATTGGGAACAATGAAAGTAGTCCAGGATGCCACATAGACAAGCACTCCAATGGTAATGAGAAGGTATTCCTTAATGCTTGTACCCATCCTGAATGATATTCTGTTTCTCATATCACAATGTTTATGATTTTTTCAGGAACAACTATGATTTTTCGGATTTTTTCGCCCCCGCTGTATTTGATTGTCCTTTCGTCTTCCCTGACAAGGCGTTCAATTTCATCTTTATTCATGTTGATGTCCAGGGTTTTTTTGAACCGGAGCTTGCCATTGAATGAAACAGGATACTCGAAAATCAGCTCTTTGATGAATTCCTGATTGAACACGGGGAAGGCTGCATTTGCCACGGATGGTTTGTTACCCAGAAGCGACCACAATTCTTCGGCTATGTGCGGTGCGTAAGGAGATATCAGGATAACAAACGGTTCAAGGATCCCCCTTTTATGACAATCCAGATCGGTCAGCTGATTTACCCCAATCATAAATGCGCTTATGGTGGTATTGAAGGAAAAACTTTCAATGTCATCTTCCACCTTCCGGATGAGGTTATGCAGGATCTTCAACTCTTTTTCCACTGGGGGGTTATTGGTTACGGCCAGTTCCCCGTTTTTGTCAAAGAATAACCTCCAGAATTTCTTCAGGAATCTGTGTACGCCGTCAATACCATTAGTATCCCAGGGTTTGGATTGCTCCAGGGGACCCAGGAACATTTCGTACATCCGCAGGGTGTCTGCCCCGTAACGCTGACAGATGACATCCGGGTTGACAACATTGAACATGGATTTACTCATTTTTTCAACAGTCCATCCGCAGATATATTCTCCGTTTTCCAGTATGAACCGGGCATCTTTATATTCGGGATTCCACTGCCTGAACGCTTCCAGGTTCAGACGGTCATTCTCAACCAGGTTGACATCCACATGAAGCTCTGTTGTCTTGTAATTTTCTTTCAGGCCCAGGGAGACAAATGTGTTTGTGTTTTTGATGCGGTAAACGAAATTGGAACGTCCCTGTATCATACCCTGGTTCACCAGTTTGCGAAAAGGTTCCTCTTTGCAGACGATTCCCAGGTCAAATAAGAACTTGTTCCAAAACCTGGAATAGATGAGGTGGCCTGTGGCGTGTTCTGTACCTCCTATGTACAGGTCCACATCCTGCCAGTAATTGTTGCTGTCCCTGGAAACCAGTTCCCTGGAATTATGCGGGTCCATGTACCGTAAATAATAGGCAGAACTGCCTGCAAATCCGGGCATAGTGCTTGTTTCCAAAGGGTATTCCCCATATGTCCAGTTTTTTGCGTTAGCCAGGGGTGGCTCACCACTTGAAGAAGGATGGAAAGAATCCAGCGGAGGTAATTCCAGGGGTAATTGTGATTCGGGAAGAGGGGTAGCCATACCATCCCTGTAATATATGGGGAAGGGTTCTCCCCAATAGCGTTGACGGGAGAAGATAGCGTCACGTAAACGGTAATTGGTTGTACGTACACCCAATTTTCTTTTTTCCACTTCTTCTATAGCTGCAGGTATTGCCTCCTGGACAGTCATTCCGTCCAGAAAGCCCGAATTGCACATGATGCCTTCTTTGGCATCAAAGCTTTCACTGCTTATATCGCAACCTTCTATCAGAGGTATGATGGGAAGCTTGAAATGCCTCGCAAAGATGTAATCGCGGCTGTCATGTGCCGGAACCGCCATGATAGCCCCGGTTCCGTAACCGGCCATCACATATTCACTGATCCAAACGGGTATCTCTTTTCCTGTAAACGGATTGGTTGCATATGAGCCGCTGAAGACACCGGTAACATGGTGTGTCTGGCTCATGCGTTCCCTTTCAGTCTTGGTTTTAACATAGGCAACGTATTTTTCTACCTCTTCCTTCTGTTCAGGAGCTGTAAGCAGGTTGACCCATTCGCTTTCAGGGGCGAGCACCATGAAAGTGACACCGAAAATGGTATCGGCTCTTGTCGTAAAAACGGACATGGAAAAAGTCTCGGAACCGTTTTTTACCATGAACTCCATCTGGGCCCCTTCTGATTTGCCTATCCAGTTGCGCTGCATCTCTTTCAGGGAATCTGACCAGGTAATGTCCTCCAGTCCCTTGAGCAATCTTTCTGCGTAGGCGGAAACCCGCAGTTGCCATTGTTTCATTTTTTTCTGCACTACCGGATAATCACCACGAATGGAAAAACCTTCCCTGACTTCGTCGTTTGCCAGCACCGTTCCCAGCGCGGCACACCAGTTTACTGTTGTTTCTCCAATATAGGCTATGCGATAGCTCATCAGTATATCTTCTTTTTCCTTATCTGAAAAGGCTTTCCACTCTGAGGCGCCAAACTCTTCTTTACAATTGTGGGCAGCCTTTATCCGGGTGTTGCCATGGGTATTGAAAGCATCAATGAGTGTTTCAATAGGACAGGCTTTATCCAGCTCCATGTCGTACCAGTGGTGGAACATTTTCAGGAATGCCCATTGTGTCCATTTATAATAGGATGGGTCACAGGTTCGTATTTCCCTGTCCCAGTCGTAGGAAAAACCAAGCTTATCCAGTTGTTCGCGATATCGTTTGATGTTCTGTGACGTCGTTTTCTGTGGAGGTTGTCCTGTCTGTATGGCGTACTGCTCTGCAGGCAGTCCGAATGCATCATAACCCATTGGATGCAAAACGTTGTAACCCTTCAGTCTTTTATAGCGTGTATAAATATCGCTGGCAATATAGCCCAGTGGATGGCCCACATGCAGGCCTGCTCCTGAAGGATAGGGAAACATATCCAGCACATAAAACTTTGGTAATGAGGAATCAGCCTCTACCTTGAAGGTCTTGTGGGAAGACCAGAAAGATTGCCATTTCTGTTCAATATCAGAAAAATTATACTCCATCTTGTTCCTGTCATTTGTAAAGGCACAAAGGTAATAAAAAACCTTAGTCAGGGGAAGGCCGGAAAAAAGGTGCAGGGAAGTAGCAAAACGTATATATTTTTTTAGTGGATTATCCACATGTAATCATGTAAACTTTTAATTACAAATGTTATACAAAGGACATTTTTTTCGGACAATATTTTTTTCCCAATTATACCGGCAAATCCTTTTTCGTTAGAGAATAGAGTTGTAAATTTGATAAAAACCATATATTATTTTTTCATTCATCAAGTCACACTATCTATGTTAGCGTTTATATTAAATGTAATGGCCACAATTGTTTATGCTGTGGCAGCCTCTCTTTTATTGGCAAAGATCAGGGTTAAAGCTGCCCTTCATTTTTCACCTTCTATTCCCTTCAGGTGCCTGATTTATTCTTTATTGGCTTTGGGTGCACTTTATTTACTGAGGGTAATCTTTTTTTACCGGGGGCAGGGAATTCCGGGTATCTATCTTAAAGAAGATCATTATCTGAGAATTACATTCACATGCCTTCCGATTTACTGTATTACATTCACATCCATTGCCTCAAAAAATCTCAGAAATCTTTTATTGAAAAGAAGCTTGATGTTTCTACCCGGGATATATGCATTATTCATTCTCTTGGCAGTACTTATCCAGAAAGAATTTACAACAGGTGTCCTGTTTTCCGGTTTTGCCAGTGCGTTGTGTCTAACCTGCATCTTATCGGGGTTCATGCAATTTTTCGTCCTCAATAAGGAATTGAAATATCAATTTGAACTGGGACAAAAAGAGATACGTTCATTCTGGTTGCTGATTGTTACACTGCCGGTTATTTCTCTGGCTGCATACCTTCTGGTAGGTTTAGGTTTCATATGGCCTGCAAGGATATTTTTTGCCTTATTCGTACCAGCACATATTTTTTTCATCACGGCAATTATCATGAAAGATACAAACCTTGTTTATGGCGGAAGATGGGTGGAAGAAACTCAGATCCAGGACAGCGTAGCTTGTCAAACGCTTCAGGAAAAACACAATAACATTACCAGGGTCTATATGGACATCTATCAAAAAATAAAAGACTATCTGACCAGGGAAAAGGCATATAAATCACCTGCTTTCACCAGAAACGACATGGCCGTAGGTGTGGGGACCAACATCACTTACGTTTCAAGGGCATTGAACGAATGTGCCGGCGTGAGTTTTAAACAGTTAATCAATTCCTACCGGGTAAAGCATGCCCAGGAGTATTTCCGGCAACATCCCCAGGCACGCCTGATAGAATTATGTAACGAATCGGGCTTCAGGTCCCTGACAGCATTAAACATTGCTTTCCGGGAGAATGTGTGCATGACGCCTGGAGAGTGGTGCAGGAAGGAACTCAGTAAAATCAATAATGAGAAAGATTATGAAAAACAAGAATAATTTAATAAAAAGAGTCACCAGGTGTACACGGGGCTGGCTTTTGACCAATCCCGTATTGTTCGTTAAAAAAGATGCGGCATACCCGGAAAATCCGGAAGACATCATTCTAAAAATGAATAAAATGATGGTTCAGGAAGCGTTTTATAAAGATCCGTGTCTTACCATAGAGAAGTTGTGCCGGGCAACACACACTAACCGGTCCTACCTTTCCAGGGCTATTCACCGTATGTATGGTAACAATTTTTGCGAATGGGTTAATTTATACAGGATAGAAGCAGCCAAAAACATAATAGATAAAGAGCCCGGCAATAAGATTGACCTGGAGGACCTTGCAATGACATGCGGCTTCAATTCAGTTCGCTCTTTTTGCAGGGTATTCAAAGCCAGGGAGTCCTGTACGCCCCGTCAATATTTTTACCAAAAGCGCAAGTAGCTTTTATACGAAAAATCTATGAATAGTCGGCAGCGCGGAAGGAAGGGAGAAGACAACCACCCTGTCGTATGGTTTGATTTCGGTGTCTCCACGTACAATCAGGCTGGTGTTTCCCCTGGTTATACCTCCTATGATAGCGTCACGGGGGAAGCCAAGGTCCCTTACTATTTTCTGCGTTACCAGACTGCGGGGTTTGGCTATGAATTCCATAACTTCGGCATCGGATCCATTCAGGCATTTCATGGTGGGCACATCGCCTGTCATGGTGAAACGAAATATCCTGCTTGCCGTTATGAGTTTTTTATTGATTGTGGCATCTACTCCCACGCTTTCCGCCAGCTTGATATAATCAAGATTCTCGACCTGAGCTATGGCTTTTTTGACTCCCGCCCTTTTGGCAGCCATACAGGAAAGGATATTGGCTTCGGCACTGGAAGTAACAGCCACAAAGGCATCCATTTGCGTAAGATCTTCCTCCAGCAGGAGGTCTGTATTGCGGGCATCGCCATTAATGATCAGGGAACGTGGCAGGGAGACGGTTAATTCACGACAGCGGTTGCTGTCAATTTCAACAATCCGTATTATTTCAATAGCGGATTCCATTTGATGTGCAACCATTTCACCAACCCTGCCGCCCCCCATGATCATAAGGTTTCTTACCACCATGTTTTCTTTCCCGGTAAGCACCATTGCTGCATGGGCGGCTTCTCTTTTGGTAATGACAAAAACAAGGTCATGTAACTGAAAAACAGTGTCTTTACGGGGAATTATTGTATTGCCTTCACGCGCAATGGCTACTGCCCGGAAAGGAATATTTCCCCCGTTTTCTTCGGCCACCTGTTTCAGGCTTTTATTTACTATGGACGAACTTTCCTGCAGTTTCAGCACTATCAGCTGCAACCTGCCTCCGGAGAAATCCATGAATTCTGAAGTGCCTGATTGTTTCAGCAGGTCAACGATTTCATGTGCTGCAATATTTTCAGGATAAAACAGCAGGTCAATACCCATTTCGGTAAACAGGACCCTGTTCTCTTGTTTCAGGTACTCATTGTTATTGATACGGGCAGTCACGCGTTTGGCTCCCAGTTGTTTAGCCAGCAGGGCTGCCACAATGTTCATATCCTGTTCTTCGGCAGGACTTACGGCAATGAATAAATCACAACGGCTGATTCCTGCTTTTTCCAGGGTAGATATGGATGTCACGATTCCGGCCACAGGAACCACATCTGAAGTCTCTGCTATCTGGTTCAGGCGGGCTTCATTTTTATCAACTATTGTGATCTGGTGGTTTTCATCGGACAACATTTTTGCCAGATGAAAACCGACCTCTCCGGCTCCGGCAATAATTATGTTCATTCAATGATTTTAATATTCATCTTCGTTGAAAAAGAAATCTTCCTTGCTGGGATAGTCAGGCCAGATGTCTTCTATACTATCATAAATTTCACCATCGTCCTCCAGGTCTGACAGGTTTTCAATAACTTCCAGCGGAGCGCCCGAGCGTGTGGCATAATCAATAAGCTCCTCCTTGGTAGCTGGCCATGGAGCGTCTTCAAGTTTTGATGCCAATTCAAGTGTCCAGTACATCGTTGAAATTTTAAAAAAAGTGAACAAAGTTACACAAAATTATCTTCTTCACATTTATTGGTAACGGTCATGAACCGTGCCAGTACAAAAAGGTAGTCTGAAAGACGGTTTATGTATGTGAGCATATCTGCGCTGGCAATATCCGTGCCAAGGACGACCATATAACGTTCTGTCTCACGACAGATGGTACGGGCTATATGAATATGTGATGAAATTACCGGCTTGTAGGGAAGTATGAAAGAATGGATGGCAGGCAGACGTGCCTGCATGATGTCTATCGATTCTTCCAGGGCTTTGGTGGCGGTTTCAAAATCGTAATAAAAAAGCCGGGATGAATCATTCGAAGCCAGTCTTCTAGCCAGATACATCAGACCCACCTGGATTTTTCGCAAAAAATGATTGATTTCATGCAATTCCCCGTCAGAGGAGAAATCCGGATGGGATCGGATAAGTCCGATCCAGGATATGAGCTCATCTGCTTTCCCATATGCTGCCACACGCGGGTGAGCCTTGGATACCCTGCTCCCGTCCTGGAGTGAAGTGGATCCGTTGTCTCCGTTGCCTGTGTATATCTTGCTCATGAATTGCCAAGCGCCGGATTGGCGTTAATCTCGTCACTTTCTACAAGTCCGTCTCTCAGGCGAACCACCCGCCGTGCATAACGGGCAATGTCTTCCTCATGGGTAACAACAATTATGGTGTTTCCCTTGGCGTATACTTGTTCAAAGAGTGCCATGATGTCCAGGGATGTTTTGGTATCCAGATTACCAGTCGGCTCGTCGGCCAGTATGATTGACGGATTGTTGACCATGGCCCGGGCAAGGGCTACCCTTTGTTTTTGTCCTCCCGATAACTCGTTGGGCTTGTGGTCCATCCTGTCTTCAAGATCAACGTTGACAAGGGCTTTTTTAGCCTCCCGCTCCCTTTCCTGCCGTGGCAAACCTGCGTATATCAATGGTAATGCAACATTATTGAGGGCATTGTACCTGGGTAGCAGGTTAAATGATTGGAAAACGAATCCGATTTCCTTGTTTCTTACTTCTGCCAGCTGGTCGTCCCGCATCTGGCTAACATCTGTTCCGTTCAGGATATACGTTCCTTCAGTAGGCGTATCCAGACATCCCAGCAAATTCATCAATGTGGATTTACCGGATCCCGACGGACCCATGATCGCCACATATTCGTTCTTCCGGATTTCCAGGTCTATACCGTTCAGAGCACGCACTTCCTGGGTTCCCATCTTGTAAATTTTCTTAATTCCCCTGATCTTGATAAGTACTTCTTTTTCCATGGTTGCGAATGTACAAAAAATATGATTAGTCTACACCTTGATTTTCCATTTGACTACTGCAGGTTCTGAAAGTTTAAGGTTTTTGCGGGGTTGGTTTTTTTTGTACTTTTGTTTTTTAAATCCATATCCGTTTACCCATGTCTTATACCAACAACGATCATTTTACACCCGAAACGACTAGAAAACTGGAAGAACTTTACAAGGAAGCACTACAACTGCTGGGAGAGGATACAGAAAGGGAAGGACTGCTCAGGACCCCGCTGAGGGTAGCACAAGCCATGCAGTTTTTAACCAAAGGATACCTGGAAGATCCGGCTGCCATTCTGAACTCAGCCAAGTTCCGTGAAGAATACCAGCAAATGGTCCTTATAAGGGATATAGAAATGTATTCCCTGTGTGAACACCATATGCTTCCTTTTTATGGAAAGGCCCATGTGGCTTACATTCCAAATGGCTTTATCACCGGGATCAGCAAGATAACCAGGGTTGTGGAGACATTTGCCCGGAGATTCCAGGTACAGGAGCGCTTAACAGTACAGATCCGCGATTGTATTCAGGAGACTCTCAACCCCATGGGTGTAGCCGTTGTGATTGAAGCCGAGCATATGTGCATGCAGATACGCGGTGTGCAGAAACAGCATTCAAAAATGGTGACCTCGGCCTTCACAGGAACATTCCTGAAGGATATGCGTACCAGGGAAGAACTCATGCACCTGCTTCACTGATTCCCAGTTCTGCCGCCCTTTGTTTCATCAGGTCCAGTGCCTCCTCATAATTGTTGCCGATTTTTCCATCCAGGATAGCCTCCTTGATATGATCTTTGATCAGACCTACTTCCCGGCAGGGAGGAAGGTTGTATGTCTTCATGATTATCTCTCCCGAGATGGGGGGCTGGAAATTCCGGATAGCATCCTTTTCCTCGACCTGGATGAGCTTTTTACTTACCTGTTCAAAATTACCGAGATGATGTCTCACCGTCATGGGGTTTTTTGATGTAATATCTGCTCGGCACAGCAACATCAGGTCATCAATGTCTTCCCCTGCCTCGAACAAAAGCCTGCGCGCCCCGGAATCACTCACATTGTTGACAAGGGCTATAGGTCTCAAGTGGAGCTGAACCAATTTTCTTACGTATTTCATTTCCTCACCCAGTGGCAATCTGAGTTGACGGAAAATGCCGGGTATCATTTTACTCCCGACGAAATCATGACCGTGAAAAGTCCACCCCGTCTCCTTATCAAAGTGCCTGGTGGAAGGTTTGCCAATATCGTGTAACAGGGCTGCCCAGCGAAGCCAGATATTGTCAGTCATGGATGCAACGTTGTCGAGCACTTCCATGGTGTGACTGAAATTTTCCTTATGACCTTTTCCTTCCATGGTTTCCACACCCTGCAACAGTGCTACCTGTGGAAGGATGATGGCAAGAAGCCCGCTTTTTTCCAACAGGTAAAAACCGGCGGAAGGTTTCCGGGAGGCCATGATCTTTTGCAATTCAGTAGTGATCCTTTCCTGGGAAACAATCTGAATCCTGTCTGCATTCCTTTGTATGGAATTGAATGCTGTATTGTCAATGGTGAACTCCAGCTGAGCTGCAAACCGGATGGCCCGGATCATTCTCAGAGGATCATCGCTGAAAGTCTTGTCCGGATCTAAAGGAGTACGTATAACCTTATCATGCAGATCATTAAGCCCATTGAACGGGTCGGTAAGGGATCCGTAATCCTCCTGCTGCAGGCTGAATGCCATAGCGTTAATAGTGAAGTCACGCCTTTTCTGGTCATCTTCCACGGTCCCGTTTTCCACAACAGGTTTCCTTGAATCAGTACTGTAAGATTCCTTTCTGGCCCCGACGAATTCAATTTCCAATCCGCGGTAGCGCAACATGGCTGTACCAAAATTCTTAAACAGTGTAGCATTTACCTTTAGTACGGAAGCCACGTCAGATGCAAGTTCCATTCCATTGCCTTCCACCACAATATCAATATCAGTGCAGGGACGTTTCAGGAAATGATCACGGACATATCCGCCTATTACATAGGCACGTACATTCCTAGCAGCAGCCTGGCGGGATACGATTTTGAAAATTCCGGGTTTCAGGGGATCTTTCATCAGTGAGGGTTTTTTATGATCAGATCCTGGTATGGAGGTATATCTTTCATGGATTGGTACGAGCCGTTCACCCGGTCCAACTTCCAGAAGAATGTCTGTGAACCGTTGCTGATAAGAAGGTACGGCGCCATGATTTCTTCATTGTACCTTCTCAGCTGTTCTATGGTCTTGTCATCCACCCTGACGGCGGGAGCTTTGAATTCAGCCAGCACAAGCGGTTTCCCTTCCCGGTCGTGGAGAACCAGGTCTGCACGCTGGTTAAGATGCTGGACGGGATATTCACAGGTCATCAGGTGAAGGGGTGCCTGGCAAACAATATTCAGGTGTTTTATGATATGCTGACGGACTTCCTCTTCCGGTGTGCGTTCCACCCATTTTTTCCTTACGGCGCAATATATGGCAGAGGGGCTGTTCATTGTGCAAATTTATGTAATTTTGTCATATGGCTAAAACGACATCCAAAGAAACCATCACTACCTTTAAGCGGATCATGAAGGACCTGGAAGAGGGGAGATATAAACCCTGTTACCTGCTCATGGGGGAAGAGCCCTATTATGTGGATAAAATCACATCCTTTATTGCCGAAAATGCACTGACAGAAGATGAAAAGGCATTCAACCAGATGGTAATCTATGGACAGGATGCTACCGTTATGCAGATTGCAGATAATGCCAGAAGGTATCCGGTCATGGCTTCAAGGCAGGTTATCATCGTCAAGGAGGCACAGCAGCTCAAGGGACCGGATGGACTGGTATCGTACTTAAAGGCCATGAACCCTTCATGTGTCCTGGTTCTCTGCTTTATGGGCAAATCTGCAGACAAAAGAACAGAGTTCTGGAAAACGGCACAAAAATATTGTGAAATCCTGGAGTCGGTACCCTTTAGGGACTACCAGATGCAGGAGTGGATAACTACTTACCTGAAAGAAAAGAAAACAAGTATCGAACCTCAGGCAGCTGCTCTTCTGGCAGATTTCCTGGGGACAGACCTGCAACGGGTCGTGATGGAACTGGACAAATTATTCATTCTCATACCTGAAGGAACCTGGGCCATTACCACAGACATGGTTGAAAATTCTGTGGGCATTAACCGTGATTTCAGCCCTTTTACCATGTTCAAACACCTCACAGACGGGAATTTTGCCGGGGTGCAGCCCATAGTGCAATACTTTTCGGAGAATGACAAGAAGTATCCCCTGGTTATGATAATCAGCCTATTGTATGTCCACTTGTCCCGGATACTCCGGTACCACGCCCTCCGCATGGAAAATCCGTCCCTGTCACAAGAAGGCATAGGAAAACTCATGGGGGGCAATTACTACTTTTTCAAAGAAATTATCCAGGCGTCACGTTTTTTTACCTTCAGGCGTACGGTCAGAGCCATGGAACTGCTTTGCTTCTATGACAGCAAGTACAAGTCTTCTGACCGCGGAGAAGCCTCGGACGGAGAACTGCTCATGGAAATGGTCTGCAAGATGATGGCCTGATCATTCCACATAGATCCGGGGCACTCGATGCGCAACGGAAGTAAGGATTTCATACGGTATGGTGCCCAAAATTTCAGCCAGTTCAAATATGGTGGGGTCGTCACCAAAAACTGTAACCATATCACCTGGATTGACATCAATACCGGTTACATCAATCATGCACATGTCCATACAGATATTACCTATGGTCGGAGCCCTGTGGCCGTTCACAGAGAAGCAGGCTTTGCCACCACTCAGATGACGGTTCACCCCGTCTGCATAACCGATTGCCAGAGTGGCGATGTGGGTTCCCGGGGCCGTTACCACCCCCGCTCTGGCATACCCCACTGTTTCACCCTGAGCTACCGTTTTAACCTGCAAAACCGGAGTTTTCAGATAGGCTGTCGGGCGGAGCCTGCTTCTGTCCACATAGGACATTCCGTAAATTCCTATACCCAGCCGGACCATATCATATTCGGCTTCTTTGGCAAACCGTTCTATACCCGGTGAATTGAGCAGGTGACGGATGGGCCGGTAATCCAGATGCTGCATCAAAAAAGAAGACAGAGACTCAAAGCGGGCTATCTGTGTTCTGGTGAAATCATCATGCCGGGGATCCCCCGAGGCCACAAAATGAGAAAAAATGGATGCGATTCTCACTGATTGCGTCAAAGGCAATTCATCCGCCAGGAAACGGAGCTCTTCCTCTTCAAATCCCAGGCGGTGCATGCCCGTGTCGAGTTTAATATGAGCAGGATACCCCTTCTCTCCCATGACTGCCGCTTCTTCCGAAAAACGCCTGAAAGCTTCCAGGCAGGGGAGGCTTGGCTCCAACTGGTTTTTAATCAGCAGGGAATAGTGCTCCATGCCGGCAGAAAGCACGATGACAGGAAGCTTTACGCCTGCATCGCGAATGGCAACGCCTTCGCCGGGAAATGCAACGGCCAGGTAATCTACACCATTCTCTTCCAGGATGCGGGAAAACTCCCCGATACCGTGACCGTATCCGTATGCTTTGACCAAAACAAGAAGCTTCGTCTTTTTATTTAGAAACGAACGGAAATAATTAAGGTTGTGGCGGATGTTGGGAATGTTGATTTCGAGGTGTGTGAATTGATTATCGTTCATTTCTTGATCTGGTTGAAACAATGTCTGCATAAAGGTTCGTAAATGTCTTTTTCCCCAAGCTCCACAAGCCGGGTGCTGTCACTAAGACGATGGGAATACTGAGCGGGATCCCCGCAACGCACGCAGATGGCATGCACCTTGACAATATGCTCGGCTACAGCCATCAATTGCGGCATGGGCCCGAAAGGATTTCCCTGGTAATCCATATCCAGACCGGCAACAATGACACGGATACCGTTGTTGGCCAGTATCTGGCAGACCCTGACAAGGTTCTGGTCAAAGAATTGTGCTTCGTCAATGGCCACCACATCCACGTTTGTGGCCAGCAAAAGGATACTTTCTGCCGAGTCCACCGGTGTTGAGGGATAGGAATGGCTGTCATGAGATACCACATCATCCGTGGAATACCTCACATCTATCCGGGGTTTGAATATTTCCACCCGCTGATTGGCAAACCTGGCCCTTTTGAGCCTGCGAAGCAGTTCTTCCGTTTTGCCCGAGAACATGGACCCGCAGATAACTTCTATCCTGCCGTTCCATTTTTGAGTTTCCAGAAACATGATGTCGCCCGCTTAAAATGTTATATCAATACGTCCTGCATAAACCCCGTAAGCACCTGCCTGTACAATCACTACTTCCTGTCCGTCCAGGTCTGCTTTTTTCACGGGTTCTTCAAGAAAAGTATGGGAATGTCCCCCTATGATCAGGTTTATATTCCTTGATTGAGCAGCCATTTCCATATCTGAGTCAAGACCCTGGTGGGTCAGACAGATTATCAGATCACAACCTTTTCTTTTGAGTAATGACGCCATACGGTTTGCTGTCAGGATTACGTCCCTGTAGTTCATTTTCCTGAGCACCTCTGAGGAAACCAGACCATTCAGATCAAGCGTCAGGCCTATGATGCCAATTTTTTTCCCGTTTACCCGTGTTATGACATATGGTTTGACCAACCTCCTGAGCGGTTTATGTTGAATATCGTAATTAGCACATAGAACGTGGTAATCAGCTTTTTTAAGACGCCTTACCAGATCTTCCATGCCATTGTCAAACTCATGGTTTCCCAGCGTGGTGGCAAAAAGTCCGAGTGCATTCATGCCTTCCACTTCTACCTGTCCGCCAAAAAGGTTGAAATACGGTGTTCCCTGATTGTAGTCCCCGGCATCAAGGTAGAGCAGGTCCGGGCAAACCATCCTTGATTCCTCCAGGTATCCCGACAAGCTCAGTAAGCCGGCTGTGCCTGCGTTGCGACCCGATTGAAAGGGCTCGATCTGGCTGTGAAAATCATTGGTATGCACAATTACAAGATCCTGGCCGGAAAGGGGCCGTGAAATGGCAGCGAGCAGCACAAGGGAAAGTACTATGGTAAAAAATCGTTTCATTATTCACGCGGGTTGTTGATCACCACCCGTCCATCTTTCCTGGCGGGTATGGGCTCTCCGTTTTTTGTAAATACACCGATATACTCCAGGATGACATCCCTGAGTGTTATGCCGGAATAATCAACCCCCAGGTTCTCCCTCAGGGCGGTCATCCTGTCTCCTCCTGAAAGCAGGAAATCAATGGTGGCCAGATAATACACACGGTCCTCGTCAAGGGGAAGGCCATTGATGAGCAATTTGGTAATTTTGCGGTTATCAGCCCGGAACCGGACACCGGCCAGGGCCTCGGCATGGCTGCGGGCGAAAATCTCGAACAATGCCTTTACCTGGGTTCCTTTCAGGGCTACCAGAACAAGCGAATTCTCGAACGGGAAGGCAGCATAAACATAGTAAAGGCTCAAATCTCCCTTGGGAAAAGAGGTGCGTATGCCTCCGAAATTGGTAAGGGCAAAATCCACCTTATCCAGGCCATAATGCCTTTTTGCGATGGCCAGCAGGGCATCGGCTGCCATATTGGACAGCGGGCTCTCGGGAGGGTAGGAGTCCATGGCCATCGTGGTGTAGCCAACCACCTCTCCCATCTTCCGGTTGAGTTCCGGGGAGTAGGTGTCAATGATTTGCTTGACAGCTTTGGAAGCCTTGGCCTGGTAAGCCGAGGTGTCCATCAGTACCCTGGTTGCATTGATCGTCTGGGCGAGGGAGGTGGTCATCCTGGCAATCAGGAGCAGGGCAGATAAGAAGACAATTCTTATCAGCCGTTTTTGTAGCGCATCCATTTCCATAATTCTTTCCAGGTTACTTTTTTCCCATACATAAGTATACCCACCTTGTAGATTTTGGCCGAAAAATGCACCACGCCCAGGAAAGTGCCAAAGAGAAGGGTGATGGAAAGAAGCAGCTGCCATAGCGGTACCCCTCCAAAAGGAAGGCGTGCGAGCATGACCATGGGCGAAGTGAATGGGATCATGGAAGCCCAAAAGGACAGGGAACTGTCGGGGTGTTGGAATGTATGCATCATGATGAACAGACCCAGGATCAGGGGTATGGTGATGGGCAGCTGGAATTGTTGCGTGTCGGTCTCGGCATCGGAAACTGAGCCTATGGCCGCGAACATCGACGCATACATCAGGTAACCCCCTATAAAATAGAGCATAAAACTCAAGAGGAATTTTCCGGCATTGATTTGTGACAAAGTGCTTGCAATGCCTGTAAGTACACCGTTCCCTGTGTCAAAAGCAGCGATGGTCCCGGCCAGTCCGCCCTGGATCTGAGGTGCTGCCTGTCCCATCTCGCCAAGGGTCCCTGTTCCGACCATGGCCATGACTATGAGCAGGATAATTACAGTAAGCAGTATCCATAGCAGGAACTGCAATAAGGCTACCAAGGCAATACCCACAATCTTTCCCAGCATGAGTTCCACCGGCTTGACCGATGAAATGATGACTTCCACGATACGGTTCGTCTTTTCCTCGATGACTCCCCGTATGACCATGGATCCGTACATGAAAATGAATATATAGATCAAAAAGCTGCTCAGGTAGGCGATGGCCATATACACCTCCTTGATGGTTTCCTTCTCGTCTCCTGTGTCTGTCCATGTAAAGGTCTTTGCCTGTATGTTGGTCCTCACATCCTGCATGATTTCCTGCAGTTGGGGGATATCGTACGTGTTGAGTTTGCGTCTTTCCACTTCCTGGCTGACCTGGCGCGAGATATATCGCTGGACATCAGAGTCTATCTGACCGGTACTGTAGAGTCTTATATCAACCGAATTGTTACCGGTGTCCTCAAGGACACACACGGCATGGAGATTCTTGTCTTCAAAACCTGCCCGGTAAGCTTCCAGATCGCCCTCCTGGCGGAAGTTGAAAGTGATATACTCCTGATTTTCAAGCACAGCTTGTCCAATACCCGAGGGATCTATCACTTCAATGACTTTTTCCCTGTCATCCCTGACTCCTGACATGATCATGGGAACGGTAATGAGGGCAGCCATCATCAAAGGGGTTAGAAAAGTGGCAATGATAAAAGATTTCTTTCTTACACGAATAGCGAACTCCCTGCTGATTATGAGGTTTATCTTTTTGATATTCATTTTCTTTCCTCCTTATTCGTTACAAGTTTGATGAAAATGTCATGCATACGCGGGATGATTTCGGTCATGCCAACAACACTTACATGAGGCATGAGTGAGCGGAGCACGGCATTGGTGTCATTTTTATCTGCCGGATCAACCACCATCTGGTAGGATCCGTCTTTCTTACCCTGGGAAACGATATTGAAAGGCACGACACCAAGGTTGAGCGGATTAATGGGTTCGGAAGCCCGGTAGAGAATTTCAATATGGTTGTCTCCGTGTATGCGGCGGATTTCATGAAGATTACCGGTAACCATAAGGCGGGCATTGTCTATCAGCGCAATCTGGTCGCACATTTCTTCCACAGATTCCATATTATGGGTGGAAAGAATGACAGAGGTGCCGTTTTCCTTCAGCCGAAGGATTTCATTCCGGATAAGATCTACGTTAATGGGATCAAAACCGCTGAAAGGCTCATCCAGGATGAGAAGTTTCGGATTGTGCATCACTGTGGTTACAAATTGCACTTTCTGGGCCATTCCCTTTGACAGTTCGGTGATCTTCTTATTCCACCAGGCCTGTATTCCAAAGCGGATGAACCAGGATTTCAGGCTGGCAAGCGCCTCCGAATGTGTCATGCCCTTGAGTTTGGCAAGATAAAGGGCCTGATCGCCAATTTTCATCTTTTTGTACAGGCCCCTTTCTTCAGGAAGATATCCTATGCTGAAGACATCTTCTGCCGCCAGGGGGTGTCCATCAAAAAATATGCTTCCCGAGTCAGGTGCGGTGATCTGATTCACAATCCTCAAAAGGGTGGTTTTTCCGGCTCCGTTCGGCCCCAACAGTCCAAAGACCAATCCTCGGGGGACTGCTATGCTCACAGCATCCAGCGCCAGGAGCCCGTCAAAACTTTTCACCACATTTTTGGTTTCCAGTATATTCATATAGCAAATATTGGTTTGAGATTTTTTTATAACAGGCAAATATAGGAAAAAACACCACTCAGTAAAGATACCACCCGATTTTGACTGCCTGTTCTCCGGTAAGCACTTTGTCCCTTACCAGGTGCTCCAGGGTACAGGAATCCACTCCGGCTGTTTCCCGGTATCTCACAATACACCTGGCCAGGTACCTGCCTATGTACAGGTGCTGTGCCAGCTGGTCTTCAGTGGCTGTCTTCAGATCCATTTTTGAAATGAAAGATGTATCTGCAAAAACACGGTCATAGAATCCTTCCAGTCTTTCGCTGTCCATGCCCTTTACTTCCAGCAGCTGCTCAGGGATGGCAAAGCCACCCAGTTTTTCCCTGTATTTCATGATGCTGACAGCATAATACGGGCCAATCCCGTATAATTTTACCAGTTCCGCACTATCTGCCGTATTCAGTTCAATTTTCATGTGAGTTGCCGGATTGTATTTACCGGGCGAGGACTTCCCTGGTTCCGCGGCTGATTCCATGCCACGGTCAGGATGGTTTTCTGACTGCCGGCCGGTCGCAGGCCTTTCCCCGGGCGCAGGAACAGGATTTTCCTGTCTGCCGGTTATAGGTTTTTCCCGGGAGGCTGTTGCGGATGTCCACTGACCGGAAGGAACAGTGCTCTTCCCGGATGCTGTTGCCGGTGGCTCTGCATACAGGTTCAGCATTTCTTCTGACATCCGTGAATCCCGGCCTGTCTGATGGCCGGGAAGCAGGTGTTCCCAGAAAATTTTGATTACTAATATAATGATAATTCCGGCAATTCCCGTGGCATGAATGATATAATGATGCCTATTGCTCCGTTTCATGATCCTTTCCTCTACCTTTCAACACAATTACAATTTCACCTTTAGGAGTATTTTGCCCGTACCATTGACTGAGTTCTGCTAAAGTGCCCCGTCTTGTTTCCTGGTGTATTTTTGTCAATTCCCTGCAAACACAGGCCATACGATCCCGTCCCAGGTACTGCTCCAATTGCTGCAGGGTTTTTACCAGCCTGAAAGGAGATTCATACAAAATCACAGTACGTGTTTCGGCAGCCAGTACTTCCATACGGCTTCGCCTTCCCTTCCTGACAGGGAGGAATCCTTCAAAACAGAAACGGTCTGCAGGAAAACCGCTGTTTATCAATGCCGGGATCAGCGCAGTAGGTCCGGGCAGGCATTCTACGGGGATCCCTTCCTCCAGGCATTCCCTGGCCAGGAGGAATCCGGGGTCAGAGATACCGGGCGTCCCTGCATCGCTTATCAGCGCCACGAGCTTTCCCTGGCGAATCTTCTCCAGGACCGGGGCAACCTGCTTGTGTTCGTTGTATTGGTGGAATGACACCATATGCGTCTTGATAGCATATTTTTTCAACAGAACACTGCTGGTGCGTGTATCTTCTGCCAGGATAAGGTCAGCTTCCTGCAGCACCTTCAGCGCACGCAGTGTGATATCTTCCAGGTTCCCTATGGGTGTGGGTACTATGATCAGTTTAGAACACATTTTCCAGCTGGGTGAGAAATTTCTGCACGGCGGGGGTAGATAATTCCCAGGAGGGAAAATGTTGCGCCAGGTAGGCTTCGGCCTGTTGCATATCTTTGAAAGACTGCAGGTCGGCAATGGTTTTTTCGTACAAACCGGAGTCTTCAGAGAAAAGTGTTTTCAGATAAAGATATTTATCGTTGAGCGGAATGACTTCTTTCAGGAGCCCCTTGTTCTTTGTTTTTGCCAGCGAGTCCGCAAGCGTGGGTCGCCGGTCCAATCCTGAAAACTTATCCTTAAGGGTAGGGGAAACAGGGACCGAAGGGGTTTCCAGTTCAAAATAACCGGGTGTGTCAGGAACCGGAACCGGAGCCGGAGCCGGGGTGTATAAAGCATCGATCCTGGCGGTTAGCTGCGCGAGCAATTCTTTTATTTCCCGGTATTCTCTTTCGTCCATGGTTCAAAAATAAACATAAAACGCTTATTGAGGAATAAAACGGTACACAATTTCCCCCGTTTGCAGGGGCGGGGCATCTACCGAAGCGGTAAAACGGCTTTGACGCGCAGCACGCAGGGCATACTCCTGCAGGCAACGGTCCTGGGAAGAAAAATACGCAACAATAGCGGCTTTCTGAACATAACCTTTCCTGTCCACCTGGATAGAGACGGTAACATCACCTCCTCCCAGACATTTATATACAGGTATGGGAAGGCTCATGGCCTTGCGTCCTTCCAGGGTATATTCCAGCACGGCAGGGCCCGTATAAGGGATGGTTTCCTGGTCGTTTTCCTCTTTCTCTGTCATGGAAATTTCTTCCATGCCACCCTGCTCCTCGATCTCCTGGCGGGCAGCATCCAGGCGTTTCTGCAACTCCTCCGCCTCTTTGTAAACCTGGGAGGGATCCGCATGACGGTCATCCCTCAGGGGACGGTTTCTCAGGGTTGCATCAACCGCAACGTTTCTTGACTCCTTTTGAATACCCGCAATCAGGTCATCCAGACCTTCGCTTACCTCGGCCCTGATCCTTTCCCTCTGTTGCTCCATTTCCAGTTCTTCCTGTGGTGTGAAATCAAGGATATAGGTGGACTCTTTTTGAATGAAAGAAGAGACCTGAAGCGATAAAACAACAATCAATGCAACCAGGTGTATGATGATGGTAAGGTAAAGTCCGATTCTTGATTCCTGTTTCATGACCGGGAATGCTTAACTCGGGAGGAGGGCTTTCTCAATGGTGGATATGAGCATATTGATGGCCACAGTGTTGTGCCCCCCCTGTGGGATGATGATGTCGGCATACCGCTTGGTGGGTTCAATGAATTGCAGATGCATAGGCTTTACGGTTTTTTCGTACCGCTCCAAAACCTTGTTCACCGAACGACCCCTTTCAATGATATCTCTCGAAATGACGCGGGACAACCTGTCATCGGCATCGGCGTCGACAAATATCTTCATATCCAGGCAGTTTCTCAGGGGAGGGTCCGTGAAGATCAGGATCCCTTCCACGATGATGATCTGTGTGGCTTTTGTATAAATGGTTTCTGCTGAACGCGTGCAGGTTATGTATGAGTAGATGGGTTGTTCAATCGCATATCCTGATTTCAGCTTCAGCAGGTGGTCCACCATCAGTTCCCAGTCTATGGACTGCGGATGGTCAAAGTTCAATTCCTGTCTTTTTTCCAGTGGCAGGTGTGAATTGTCTTTGTAATAGGAGTCTTGTGGAATTACTGTAATTTGCCTTTCGTCAAGACGTTCCAGGATCTTGTTTACCACCGTTGTTTTTCCGGAACCGGTTCCTCCGGCTATGCCAATTACCAACATGATCAAAAATCTGCAGATTTAGGTGTTCGCGGAAAAGGAATCACATCCCGGATATTTGTCATACCGGTTATAAAGAGGAGCAGTCTTTCAAAACCCAGTCCGAATCCGGAGTGGGGACCTGTTCCAAAACGGCGCGTATCCAGGTACCAGTCAAGGTTCTCTTGCGATACATGCATTTCCTTCATTTTCCGCACAAGAACTTCCAGGTTCTCTTCCCTTTGCGATCCACCAATGATTTCTCCAATCTTGGGGAAAAGAATATCCATGGCCCGTACTGTCTTTCCATCCGGGTTTTCTTTCATATAGAAAGCTTTGATATCCCTGGGATAGTCGGTCAGGATCACCGGACGTTTGAAATGCTTTTCCACCAGGTATCTTTCGTGTTCACTCTGCAGGTCAACCCCCCAGTATACAGGATATTCGAATTGCTGGCCGCTGTTGGTCAGGATCTCAATCCCTTCGGTATAGGTAAGACGCACAAATTCTATGTTGTAAACGCCTTCCAGCCTTTCAATCAGGCTCTTGTCTATTATGTTGTTCAGGAACTGCAGGTCTGAGGCACAATGCTCCAGGGCATAACGGACCAGGTATTTGATAAAATCTTCAGCCAGGTCCATGTTATCGTGTATATCGTAAAAGGCCATTTCAGGCTCTATCATCCAGAATTCAGCCAGGTGCCTGGGCGTATTGCTGTTTTCGGCCCGGAAAGTGGGTCCGAAAGTATACACTTCGCCCAAAGCCATGGCCCCGAGTTCTCCTTCCAGCTGGCCGCTTACCGTGAGGCTGGTCTGCCGGCCGAAAAAATCCTGCGCATAATCGACATATCCGTCTGTGTCTTTAGGCAGATTGTTCAGGTCCAGGGTTGTAACCTGGAACATGGCACCTGCTCCTTCACAGTCAGAAGCGGTGATGATTGGAGTGTGAAGGTATACGAATCCCTTGTCGTTGAAGTATTTATGTATGGCAAATGCCATGGCGTGACGAATCCTGAGCACGCATCCGAATGTATTGGTCCTGGGCCTGAGGTGGGCAATATCCCGGAGAAACTCCATGCTGTGTCCTTTTTTCTGCAAAGGGTAGACTGTCGCATCTGCCGTTCCATAAATCTCAATCTCTTCTGCCTGGATTTCGACAGCCTGTTCCTTACCCGGTGAGGCAACCAGCTGTCCGCTCACCCGAAGGCAGGCTCCGGTGGTCACCGGACGAAGCATGTCTTCTGTGAACACATTCATATCACATACTATCTGTACGTTATGAATGGTGGAACCATCGTTCAGTGCAATGAAAGTGATTTTGTTGTTGCCTCTTTTTGTGCGGACCCAGCCTTTCACCATCACAGGGATTCCAGCCTGCATCTTGAGCAGGTCAACAATTTTGATGCGTGATTTCGTCATAATGATCAATATCTGTAATAATCCGGTTTGAAAGGGCCATTGACCGGCACCCCTATATAATCAGCCTGTTTCTTTGTAAGCGGAGTAAGTTCAGCCCCCAGGTAATCCAGGTGCAGTCGGGCAACTTCTTCATCCAGATGCTTGGGGAGCAGATAAACCCCCAATTCGTGTTGTATGGTCCATAAATTGATCTGTGCCAGAACCTGGTTTGTAAAGGAATTGCTCATGACAAAAGAAGGATGTCCTGTGGCACAGCCCAGATTCACCAGGCGACCTTCTGCCAGAAGAATTACGGAGTGTCCGTCCGGGAAAAAGAACTGATCGACCTGAGGCTTGATATTGACCTTTCTGATCCCGGGATAATTTGTAAGCCTGTCAACCTGAATCTCATTGTCAAAGTGGCCAATATTGCATACGATGGAATGATCTCTCATCTTTTCCATATGGTCTATGCGTATCACATCACAATTCCCTGTGGCGGTTACAAAAATGCGTGCCTCATCCAGGCAGTTTTCCAGCTTGCGGACTTCAAATCCTTCTATGGATGCCTGCAAAGCGCAAATGGGATCAATTTCCGTAACGATTACCCTCGCGCCGTATGAACGCATGCTCCTGGCGCATCCTTTGCCCACGTCTCCATAACCACACACCACCACAACTTTTCCGGCGATCATCACATCGGTGGCACGCTTGATGCCATCGGCCAGGGATTCATGGCAACCGTACAAGTTGTCAAATTTTGATTTGGTAACCGAGTCGTTCACATTGATGGCCGGGAAAAGCAAGTCCCCTTTCTCAAACATCTGGTATAACCGGTGAACTCCTGTAGTGGTTTCTTCACTCACCCCCTTCATTTCCCTGACCATGCGTGTCCATATACCGGGATTTTCCTGCAGTGTTTTCCTCAACAAGGCAGCTATGATTTTTTCTTCTTCGTTTCCTGTGAGCTTATCCAGGGAAGAAGGGTCTTTTTCGGCAAGTACGCCTTTATGTATCAGTAAGGTTGCGTCCCCGCCATCGTCCACTACCATATGAGGTCCTTTGCCATCCGGAAAGGAAAGTGCCTGCAGGGTACACCACCAGTATTCTTCCAGGGTTTCTCCTTTCCAGGCAAAAACAGGCACTCCGGAAGCGGCCATGGCAGCGGCTGCATGGTCCTGGGTAGAAAATATGTTGCAGGAAGCCCAGCGTACATCAGCTCCGAGCATCCTGAGTGTTTCTATCAGAACGGCTGTCTGTACGGTCATATGGAGGCTTCCGGTAATACGCGCTCCTCTTAGGGGTATCTTATCTGCATAACGCCTGCGCAAAGCCATCAGGCCCGGCATTTCCTTTTCTGCCAGAAGAATCTCTTTGTTACCAAAGCCGGCAAGCTCAAGGTCCCTGATCTTGTAGTCCATCTTTTTTTTGCAAAGGTAAGCAAAAAACAAAATCAGGTTTCAAAATCCCAAAGCATCCCGCAGTGTTCTGTAACCCGAAGTGCTTATTCTGATGGAGTCCCCGTTTGTCAGGATGATCAACTGTTGTTGTCCGTAACGTTCAATCCGGCTGATTGCGCCGACATTCACAATAAAGGACCGGTGGATCCTCACGAAACGGGTAGGTGAAAGTGTTTCCTGCATGTGTTTCATGGTTTCCTCCTTCATCCATTTGCCGTCTTTTGCAACAAGCCAGATGTAATCCCCGTCGGCCTGTATATACAGCAGATCGTTTACAGGAATTACTTTTATACCATTCCCGGACCTGACCATGATATTATCCTGGTATCCCTGTGAGGGCGAGGAGGCAGACAAGGACTTTTCCGGCAGAGGAGAATCTGTTTTGCCGGCCTTCCCGGCTTTTTTGAGGAATAATAAAACAAGGCATATCAGGGCAGCAATAAAGATCCGTAAAGGGATGATTCGTACGAAATTACGAAATCCGTCCGGATCAAGGTACAGGTACATAGCCAGGACGGGTATGCCGGCAATCCCGACACAGAAGATGAGGCTTTGAACATAAGGGGGCATCCCGTATGTATCCATTTTATTTGTATAAAGCCCCAGACCTGTCATGCATGCAGCAATTATGAAGCCATCCGCCAGCATTTCGAACCATGCAAGTGAAATGAGAGATCCGGTAAGCCAGGCAAACAGGAGCGCTATTGCAAGAACAACGCTCCCAGTTGCCATTATGTTGTATTTACCTGATCTCACCACCGCCAAAAACGCATTCTGCTTTTATTATCAATTTGGAATTCTTATCCACTCCGGCAGTATAAGGCCTGTTGTCCTTGAAGTTGCCGAATACCGAATCACTTTGAATTTCAATATTCCAGGAGGGTGGGATGAATAACGTGACACCCCCGAAAACAGAGGAAACTTTCAAATAGGACACTCCCTCCTGCAGTGCGGTATTTCGCAAATCAAGGGTAACTCCGCCAAATACACTTTCAATATTGCCTCCACGGAATACCGGTTCAAGAAAGACAGTGTCAGAACCGCTGAAAACCATTGAATAATCAACATATCCGTTATTAAAGCGGGTGGATCCGCTTGAAGGACGGTCATGCCAGGATTCATTCCCTGACCTGCTGTAGTGGTGATCGCCCTTTCTTGCTTTTGTGAAAATCAATATGCCCACAGCCACCAGGATCAAAGGCCATAAATTCCCCACATTGAGCTTGGTAAACCATTCCATGCCTGGGAAAATATCCAGGGCGCCTATGCGTGGCAACAGGAAGATGATCCCTATTACCAGCAATATGAAACCTTGTGTGACCTGCTTTCTGACCAGGGAAATAAGTCCGATAACAATAAGAAACATTTGCCAGGAGAGGAGAATGTGGCGTGCCTCCCATGATATCCATCCGGCATTGCTAAAAATCAAGATAGCTCCGGCAAGAATCATGAAAAGACCTACGAATATCCCTCCGGAAAAATTCTTCCTGCGTCCCCTGTTGACCGGGGAATCAGGTTCCTGTTTGTCCAGAATTTCCATAATTGTAAAAATTTTAAAGTTGTACTGTTGCAAATGTAACGGCAAACCTCTCTTTTGGCAACAGGAAATCGGTGAATGCAAGGTATCGGCCCGACGAACGGATGGTTTTCCCGGTTAAAAAGGAATGCCCATTGCCTGGCAAATCTTCTTTGGAATATCAGTATTATCCATCCTGCCCGAAAAAAGTTCACTTCCTGATCCTGTTGCATATACAGGAACCGGTATCCCGGTATGGGATGAAGTGGTCCACCCGATACGGGCCTTGAAGTTCATCTCTCTCACCTGCTTGACCAGCTCCATATCCCGGGCTTGCAGCAGTATGTCTTTAGAGGCATTCTGTTCCGCCAGAGCATCAAAATACACGGAATACCCGTTTTCCAGGCCAAGTGCCAGGCCTCCTGTTTCATGATCTGCAGTCACTACGATCAGGGTCTCCCCGGGATGTTTTTGTGCAAATTCAACGGCAACCTGGACCGCATCATTCAGGTCCAGGATTTCCAGGATTAATGTTTTTCCGTCATTGGAGTGACAGGCCCAATCTATACGGCCGCTTTCGCTCATCAGGAAAAATCCTTTTTCATTGTCCAGAAAATCAACCGCAACGCTTATGATGTCGGCATGCGTCATGTCGCTTTCCTTCCGGTCAATGGCATAGGGCAGGGCATCCATAAAGTCCCGTTCCTTATCCTGGAGCAGCAGCATTTTCTCTGCTCCGGCCAATGCATCAACCTGCTCAATCCCATAGACGACCTGGTATCCTGCTTCTTCTATCAGAGAGAGAACCGATACCTGGTCTTTGTCTTCTCCTTCGGGCTGTATAAAGCCTCCTCCGCCAAAAAAGTCAAATCCCGTTTGTGGCAATTGAACAGCAATGTCATAATAATCAGACCTGGAGCTGGCATTCGCATAGAAAGACCCCGGTGTAGCATGATCTAATGTCACAGTAGATGTGACACCGACACGGTAACCTGCTTTTTTAATTTTATAGGTTATTGCTTCAAGGCTGACAGAGTCGGGGGAAACACCCAGCATCCCGTTGTTGGTTTTTGTGCCGGTGGCCAAAGCAGTACCGGCTGCAGAGGAACAAGTTATGATATTGCTGGCGCTGAATGTTGTGGCTGTTCCGAGAACCGGGAATTCCGTAAAGGACAGCTTTTCAAATCCGATTACATCTGTGGAATCAGCCAGCCAGGCTTCTGCCAGGGCAACCTGGGCAAGTCCCATCCCGTCACCAATAAAGTAAAATACATATTTTGCCTGTGGTACTGATTGCTGACAACCCATCAATACGGCAACTGCCAGCATGGTAAATAAACGTTTCATAGGTATGAATTAAGAATCGGTTGTAAAGTTATAAAAAAAGCCGTAGTGCTGGCTACGGCTTTCATTGATAGATATAAGGGATTAAAAACCTTTTTGTTCTGCGGCCTTGCGGCGGGTAGAGTACATGATCTTCAAAGCAGAACAACGGCGGAGTTCCTGCTTGACATCCGTCACAATCCCCATGCGCACGTCTTCATCCACCTTCAGGGTAACCGTCATTAAAGGACGGTCAGCCTCTGACATGGATTCACGAGAAGCTGCAATAAAGTCGCGGATATCCTCTATGGTGCTGAAAGCGTCGTTCAGCTGTATCCTTGCTTCGGTTCCGTATTGTGCCTGTAATGCGGGGATGGGGGGGCCAATATTTATATAACTGGCCAGGTCCTTGCGTTCCAGTTTTGCAATTTCAGTGGCTTCCGGTAATATTACCGAAACCACACGTTCTGAAGTACGGAAACTGGTTGAGATCATGAAAAAGAACAATATCATGAACACAACGTCAGGAAGTGAGGCTGTACTCAGGGCGGGAACTTTTTTCTTACTGTTTTTACTTCTAAATTTTGCCATAGTCTTGCCTCCTATCTTCTTCTTTTTGTTACATCTCTTGGTTCCCTTTCGGAAAGGTTCATTGGAACCGCATCCCTTGCAATACGCTGCTGATCTTCATCCAGCAAGTCGTACTTCTTTCCAAAATTCTGCATCGCAAACTCGTCACGGACCTCGTTGAAGGCTTTTACCAGTTCGTTTTGTACTTCGATATAGGCTTTGTATGAAGTCCCTCGGGTGTTTTGCAGCGAAACAAGTGCACGCGATACCATATAAGGGCCAAAGCCTTCAATTTCCTTTTCCCGCTTTTCTGGTAAATTGGGCAGATTTGCGGGATTTGTCAGGAATTCCTTGACTTTTTCCTTTAGCATCACGATAGGCATTTCCTGTCCCCCCGCGAACAAACGGTCATTGTTGTTGATAAGTACAACCATAATGTTTCGTTTGTTGATCTGCTCGGCTTGCTCAATTTGATTCTCATCGGGCATGGGAGGAAGGCGGCGCTGAATACCGGTTTCGGTATCCATGGTCGTAACCATCATAAAGAAAGTAAGAAGCAGGAAAGCTATATCTGCCATTGAGCCTGCATTAATATCACCTGCTGGTCTTGCCATAGTGTTTAATTTTATTAGTATTTCTTCAGGGCATTATAAACAGACCCGCCAATAATGGCAATCACAGCGCAAGCAACCAGAATATAGGTCAGGTACATACCGGCGTCGGTTAATTTTACTACAGACCCTTCGAAAACTTTTCCGTTTGCCAGGGTTACAGGAGTGCCAGGAGCCAAAAGGTATGAACCTCCTACCAGGACAACAGTCAGACCTACCACCAGCAAGATCGAGCGTAATTTAACCGTTCTTTGCTTAAAGGTAAGTATTGGCATCAGAATGATCGCAAGAATTGTCAGTCCTACAGTCACATAGGCCCAGTTCAAATAAGTATAGGTCCATGCATCAAGGTTTTCACTCTTGATGTTAATGACATATAACACAGTAATGACAATGCTGATCAAAAAGAGTACCCATAATGCTATTTTTGGAAGTTTCTTCATCGCAATGTCTTATTTTTCATATTTAACCAAAATGTCAATCATGGATATGGATGCGTCTTCCATACTGCTTACAATGCCATCCAGTTTTGAAATCAGGTAGTTGTATAATAATTGAAGGATAATAGCCACGATAAGACCAAACACCGTAGTGATAAGGGCAACCTTGATACCGCCGGCAACGATGGTGGGGGAAATGTCTCCGGCAGACTCGATAGCATCAAATGCACTGACCATCCCGATAACTGTTCCCAAGAATCCCAACATAGGAGCAATGGCGATGAACAGCTGGATCCATGAAAAGTTTTTTTCCAGTTCCATCATTTGTACAGAACCATAGGAAGTAATTGATTTTTCTACGACTTCCAGGCCCTGGTCAACACGGCTGAGCCCCTGGTAAAAAATGCTGGCTACAGGTCCGCGTGTATTACGGCAGATCTCCATGGCTGCAGGTACACCGCCTTCTTTCATGGCATCATCCAGTTTTGCCAGTAATTTCGAGGTGTTGGTTTCAGAAAGAGACAGATAGAGAATACGTTCAATTCCAAGTGCAAGCCCGAATACAAGACAGAGCAGGATAGCTGACATAAAACCAGGACCACCCTCAATGTATTTTGTTTTAAGCTGCTGGTGAATGGGTATCTCAACCTGTTCAATTTCACCCGTTGGGGTTTCTGTTTGTGCGGCAGCGTACTGAGCAGAGATGGTAATGAATCCAAGAACTGCCAAAAATACGAAAAGTTTTTTCATTTCTGTTGAATAATTAGAGTTAAGAATTTATAGTAGTCAAACGTTTTCTTTATTTTTTCCTGCTTGCGGAGAAGGCGGGATTCGAACCCGCGAAACCCTTTTGGAGTTTACGCACTTTCCAGGCGCGCGCCTTAGACCAACTCGGCCACCTCTCCTTTTATAATTAAGTATTTACAAAAAGTAGCGCAAGTTACAGAAAAAAGTTTTAATCCAAGCATATTTAAGAAAATTCGCCATTTAAAGACTGTGAAAGAAAATATTTAACACGCACATTATCAGAAAAAAGACCTGTTAATAACATGATTTTTGTCACAGCCGCTTCTGTTGTCATGTC
Source organism: Bacteroidetes bacterium ADurb.Bin013 (assembly GCA_002071385.1). Taxonomy (GTDB): domain Bacteria; phylum Bacteroidota; class Bacteroidia; order Bacteroidales; family UBA932; genus DMER64. Next base: position 71,076 of record MWFB01000002.1, on the reverse strand, counting down.
GTAACCGCTCAGTACGCCAGCTTCCTGAAGCCTGGCACCGCATGCATACGAATTCATGGAGACGCTTCCGGCCGGGCACTGGGTAATGTTCAGGATGATGATCCCCTTGCTTACAGCTGCAGAGAGCAATTCAAGCAACCACTTTACAGACGGGGCATTCCCCTGTCCGTAGGTTTCCAGGATCACTGCCCGTAAACCTTCAATGCCCAGGACGGCTTCCACCACCCTTTTTTCTGTGCCTGGAAAAATCTTGAGAATGGCAATGTCTGTTCCAAGCCGGGTGTGTATCCGGAGCTTTTTTCCCCAAGTGTCCGGATACCGGATGTATTTGTGGTTATATTTTATATGAATTCCGGCTTCTGCCAGGGGGGGGTGGTTTGGTGAGCGGAAAGCCCTGAATTCCTCTGCATTATACTTGAAGGTCCTGTTCCCGCGAAACAATTCGTCCTGGAAGAATATGCACACTTCGGGGACTATGGCGTGTCCTTCCCTGTCTTTTTCGGCTGCTATCTCAACGGCTGATATGAAATTTTCCTTGCCATCTGTCCTCGGTAATCCAATGGGAAGCTGGCTGCCGGTAAAAATGACCGGTTTTTCCAGATTTTCCAACATGAAACTCAGGGCAGACGCAGAATAGCTCATGGTGTCGGTCCCGTGCAGAACAACGAAACCATCGTACTTGTCGTATTGCCCTTCAATAAGAAGGGCCAGTCTAATCCAGAATTCAGGGAAAATATCGGAAGAATCAATAACAGGGTCAAAGGAATGGGTGTCAATCCTGAATCCGAATTTTCTCAATTCCGGGACTTCTTCCAGGACATGTTCAAAACGAAAGGGGACCAACTCTCCGGTCATGGGGTGTGCTTTCATGCCTATGGTTCCTCCCGTGTAAATAACGAGAATGGACGATGTATTCATTTTTTTACGCCAAAAAACAAAGATAATGCATTTTGCGTGGTTTGTCCAACTACTTTTTCAGCACTAACATCCTTCAACTGAGCCAGTTTTTCGGCAATATATTTTAAATAAGCGCTTTCATTCCTCTTTCCGCGGAAGGGAACCGGACTTAGCCAGGGGGCATCGGTTTCCAGAACGATCTGGGCCAGATCGAACTCCTGCACCACCCCCGCCAGGCGTGCGTTGCTGTAAGTGATCACCCCCCCGATCCCCATCAGAAAATGTCCGTAACGGTTTGCTTCCCGGAAGACTTCCGCGCTTCCAGACCAGGCATGAAGGATCCCTCGCATGCCGGGATACCGGCATTTTTTCAACGTGGACAGCAGCTCAGGGAACGAAGAACGGGAGTGTATGATCAGGGGCAGGTCCTTTTCACGGGCCCATTGAACCTGTTCTTCCAGGGCGAGGATCTGTTCTTCCATAAATTCCCTTGACCAGTAACCGTCCAGTCCCACTTCTCCTATGGCTACGGCGCCTTCCAGGTTACTGTATGCGAAATCAAGCTCTTTTCTGAAATCTGTATTGACAGAAGTGGGGTGGAGGCCCGAGGCTTTGTGGCAGAACCACGGATAACGCGCCAGGCACTCCTGCTGGGCCCTGAAGCTGCTTTTGTCTATGGCCGGGAGTATACAATGGCGTACGCCTGTGTTCTTTGCCCTTTCCACCACCAGGTCCCTGTCTGTGTCAAATGCCTGGTCGTATAGGTGTACGTGTGTGTCTATCATATGAGTGAGTTGTATTCTTTATTATCATGACAATCTACCGCGCCTTTCACCTGGAGTTGTACAAGACGGGCCGAAAGTTCGGGAAAAGGGATATTCAGGCTTTCCCCCATGTCATTGATATCTCCTCCGTTTTCCCGGATGTGGACAATAATCTGCCTATCCTTATCGTCCAAGGAATCAAAGAGTTCTTGTTGCGCTACCTGCAGCTCTTTTCCACTCACTTCCCATTGCATGGCCTCTGCTATTTCCCGGGCCGAGGTTACAAGCGCCGCCTTGTTCATCCTGATAAGGTTGTTGCATCCCTGCGAGCAAACATCGGAAGGCCTGCCCGGAACAGCCAGCACATCTCTTGCATAACCCAATGCATGGTGCACGGTGATCTGAGCCCCTCCATCGGCTTTTGATTCCACCACCAGGGTGGCGTCTGCCAGTCCTGCAATGATCCTGTTCCGCTGCAAGAAATTCTTGCGGTTCCCGGGAGTTTTGGGAGGGAATTCACTCAACACGGCACCACGTTCCAGGATCCGGAGGGCAATATCCAGGTGAGCCGGGGGATAGATGGTGTCAATACCTGTAGGCAGGACGGTTACTGTTGTCAGGTCATTCTCCAGAGCTGCCCTGTGCGCTGTTATGTCTATTCCAAAGGCCAGCCCGCTCACAATTACAGGCTTGATCCCCAAAGGTTTGAAACCGGATATGATCTCCCTGCAGAGGGCTTTTCCATACGGGGTGGCTTTACGCGTTCCCACAACCGACAAGACAGGGCCTTCGTTGAGCACGGATTGTCCCGCCACGTATAGAAGCAGCGGGGCATCGGGGCATTCCCGCAGCCTGTAGGGATATTCGTCATCGTACAGGAAGACGGTCCGGATATTGACAGATCTCAGCCATTGCAAAACATCCGATACCTGTTCAGGGAGGGAAGGGTCGGTCATTTTTTCCACGATGCTTCTTCGCATCCCCTTGTGACAGACCAGTTCCGGGAGCGGCCGGCTGAAAACGGTGCGGGCGCTGCCATAATGATCATACAGCCTCCGTGCCAGACCTCCCTCATATCTCATGCACAGACTCAGGGCACAAATGCTGAATTCCTCTTCTCCACAGATCATTCCCAAATATAGTGGAAATCGACTAAATAATCAACATGGCATCGCCGTACGCTCCGAAATGGTATTTTTCTTTGACTGCCGTCTTATAAGCCTTCATGACCGTATCATAACCTCCAAAGGCAGCCACAAACATGAGCATGGTGGATTGGGGAAGATGGAAATTGGTAATCAGTGCATTGGGAATGTAGAAATCGTAAGGGGGGAAAATGAACTTATTGGTCCAGCCCTCGAATGCCGTTACTTCTCTCTTGGTAGTCACGTGAGTTTCAACAGCCCGGAGCACATCTATCCCTGTCGCAAAAACACGGTTGCCTGACGCTTTCGCATGGTTAATGATCTGTGCGGTGGATGGGGATATCACCACCGGTTCCGAATCCATTTTATGTTTTGACAGGTCTTCAACGTCTACTGTCCGGAAATGCCCCATGCCCATGTGCAGTGTTATTTCCGTGCTGATAACCCCTTTGATCGCCATGCGCTTGAGAAGTTCCTTGCTGAAATGGAGAGCGCCGTCGGGAGCAGCGACCGCTCCCTCCACCTTGGCAAAAACAGATTGATACCGTTCCTGGTCAAAAGGCTCTGTATGTTTACGGATCCATTTGGGAATAGGCATTTCTCCCAGCCGCAACAGGGTGGTTTTGAAATTGTCGTAAGTACCGTCGCACAGGAACCGCAGTGTCCTTCCACGTGATGTGGTGTTGTCGATCACCTCGGCAACCAATGCGTCATTTTCACCAAAATACAGCTTGTTGCCAATGCGGATCTTTCGTGCCGGATCTACCAGAACATCCCACAGGCGCTGGTCTTTGTTGAGTTCACGAAGCAGGAACACCTCAATTTCGGCTCCGGTTTTTTCCTTATTTCCATGAAGGCGCGCAGGAAACACTTTTGTATTATTGAAGATTACAACATCATGCTCCTGCATCAGGGTTATGATATCCTTGAATACCATATGGTCTAGGGCACCGGTTTTTTTATTCAAAACCATCATGCGGGATTCATCACGGTTGGTTGCCGGACGGCTGGCGATAAGAGAATGAGGCAGGTCGAAATTGAATTGTGAAAGCTTCATACAGTCGTTTTTTGTAAATAGATAAGCGACGTATTATACGTAAAAAAAACAAAAAAGTTTCAATTAGCCGAAGAAAGTTTCAAATTCTTCTATGGAGATCGCATCCTCTGCTTTGTAAGGACCAGAAGCCGAACGGCGCAGAGAGGACAGGTAGGCGCCACTGCCCAGTGCCACACCCAGATCCCTTGCCAGAGCACGGATATATGTGCCTTTACTGCACTTGATGCGTAAGGTAAGCAGTGGGGGCACATAGTCTTTTATTTCCAGCAGATGGATTTGAACCGGATTCTTTTTCATTTCCGGCGTTTCCATCCCTTGTCTGGCAAACTCGTAGGCCCGCATGCCGTCAATGACCTTGGCCGAGTAGACCGGTGGTACCTGGAGTTGTTCTCCAAGAAAACCTTCCAAGGCTTTTTCCAGGGAGTTCCTGTCGATATGCTCCCAGGGATATACAGCGTCAATCTCGTGTTCCAGGTCGCAGGACGGAGTTGTGGCCCCGAAAGTGATCCCGGCCACATATTCCTTATCCTGCGCCTGCATTGTGTCCGCCAGCCTGGTAGCCTTGCCCGTGCAGATGATCAGCAGGCCGGTGGCCAGGGGATCAAGTGTCCCGGTATGTCCCACCTTGATTTTTTTGATATGCCAGCGACGCTGGAGCCGGAACCTGATCTTTCTGACCACATCTGCCGATGTCCATTCCAGGGGTTTGTCCATGCAAATGATCATCCCCTCCTCAAGCACTGTCTCCGGTCCGGGAACAGGACCGGATAATGTATATCTGTCAAGTACCAGCATTTTTTACAATACAAAGGGTTGTGCCTCCCGGTCCCTTGATGAAAGTATCATCTGGCCGGGCGAAAGGGGCCATGGAATCCCCAGGGCAGGAGAATCATAACGATATATTCCTTCCGAGGCGGGATTATAGCGCTCGTCTGTCTTATACTGGACTATAGCCCTGGGAGTCAAAACACAAAAACCGTGGGCGAAACCTTTTGGTATGAATAGCTGCTTCTTGTTTTCCGAGCTCAGATGCAGATGAAAACAGCGACCCCTGGTGTGTGAATTTTCCCTTATATCCACAGCCACATCAAAAATCTCACCGTCCACCACGCGGATAAACTTGGACTGGGCATAGGGCTCTTTCTGGAAATGAAGGCCCCTGGTTACACCAAAATGTGATAGGGACTCATTTTCCTGTACAAAATCAACAGGCCCGACTCTTTTCTCCAGTTCCTCCTTAAGGTACGATTCCATAAAATAACCCCTCTTGTCGACAATAACACGCGGGGTGATGATCCAGATACCTTTTATTGCAGTTTCTTCAAATACCATCATTCCTGTTTTGTGCTCCAAAGATACTTAGAAAAAACCACAAAAAGGGTGGTAAGTCCCATGAGCGTTCCCAGGAACAAGAATACGGCACGTGTTTCTGCATACCGGCTGATTATGGCAAAGACGGCCGAAGCGGCCAGTATGAAAAGAAAAGACATTTGATTGGAGTAGCCCAGCATATGGCCCAGGTTGCGTCCAGGAACCTTCCTGATGATGGCCGCATCAAAAGGCACCTTGTAAAAACCACATAAGATCCCGGTGATAAAGAACAAAAAGCCAAAGAAAAATCCTCTGACCGGGAAGAAATACATAAAAAGGAACAACAGGGTGATGGAAAGACCGCTCAGGGGAACCAGTAATCTATTGTCCACTTTCTCTGAAACAATACCGGAAAAGAAACAACCCATGCCGGTTCCCACGGCAGCTGCCGTAAGCACAAAACCTGTCTCCAGGTCACTCATGCCTAAATTCCTCCTGCAATACACAAGCAATGTCATCTGGATCATTCCGGCAATAAGCCAAAAGACAGACAGGGCCAGGATCACCCGGTTCAGACCCCGGTACTTTCTTGCCTGCCCGATGCTTTGCACCATGAACAGTATAGGACGGATGGTCCTGTCGTTTTCTTCGGGAGGTGTTTCCTTTGCCCTGATGGACAGGGAACTGACCCATCCTCCGGCTGCTATTGCCATGAAAGTAAGGGAAAGTCCCCAGGCAGGAACGCTTTGGGCTAAAAAGGAAGCCATCATGGTTCCCGTGATCATGCCCAGGAAAGAAACCATTTCCATGTTCCCCGTTCCGAAGGTAATGTTTTCCTGGCCTCCGATATCCCGAATCAACCCGTATTTGGAAGGGGAGAAAAGGGAACTTTGCACCCCCATCAGCAGGATGGAGACCATTACCAGCGTGACGCTGTGAACCAGGAACCCCGCCGAGGCCAGCAGCATGATGGGGACCTCGGCAAGCTTTGCTATCCTGACTACCGAAAGTTTGTTGAAAACCACGGCCCACCTTCCGGCAAGGGGAGAAAGGAAGACATAAGGGACCACCAGTGAACCGGCGGCCAGTGAAACAAGCGGGGCTTCATATTCAGTGCCAACCCATGAAACAGCAATGAAACAGGCTAGTGTTTTCAGATAATTGTCGTTAAATACCCCAAGGAAATTCGTTACCAGCAGGGGCCACCAACGGGGTTTTCCTGACATGCTACAAGATGTTTATAGCGTTATCTATCCGGCCGAGTGTGTCTTCCTTTCCAATGACCGACATGATGTCGGACAGTCCCGGACCCTGCGGTTTTCCTACCAGGCACAGTCTCAACGCATTCATGACCTGCCCCGTTTTGAGCCCTTCCTCCTCTATCCACCGGTGCAATGCCTGTTCAATGGATCCGGCATCAAAGGGGACACACCGTTCCAGGACCTCCCTGGCGCGTAGCATGACGGGAGGAATTTCAGGATTCCAGTATTTTTTTTGCATGACCGGATCATAAGATGCGGGAGGTATGAAAAAATAATACGACAAATCCCAGAAATCCTGTACAAAATCGGCCCTGTTCCGGATCAGAGAGACCACCTGTTCTGCTTTGGGCGGAGTAGTGCTGATCCCCCTGTTTCTGAGCAGTGGCATGAAATCCTGTGCCAACTGCTTGTCTGAGCGGTTTCTCAGGTATTGCTGATTGAACCATTTGGCTTTTTCCGGGTTGAAGCGGGCACCAGATTTGATCACCCGGTCCAGGGAGAACAAGGCAATAAGTTCTTCCATGGAAAAGATCTCCTGCTCGGTGCCCGGATTCCATCCCAGAAGAGCGATCATGTTCACAAAGGCTTCCGGGTAGTAACCATCTTCACGGTATCCCCTGGACTTTTCTCCGGAAGGGCTGGTCCACTCCAGGGGAAATACAGGGAATCCCAGCCGGTCTCCGTCCCTCTTGCTCAGTTTTCCCTTTCCATCGGGTTTCAGCAACAGGGGCAAATGTGAAAACAGGGGGCGCTGGTCCTGCCATCCGAAAGCTTCATACAGCAAATAATGCAGGGGTAGCGAAGGGAGCCATTCTTCCCCGCGGATCACATGGGTTATGCGCATCAGGTAATCGTCCACTATGTTTGCCAGGTGGTAGGTGGGCAGACCGTCTTGTGCTTTCCACAACACTTTATCATCCAGTGTGTTGGTTTGTACGCTTACCTCGCCGCGGATCAGATCGTGCATAGCTACCATCTTGTTTTCAGGAACTTTGAAACGGATGACCCAGTTCTTGTTTTCCTCCAGCCTGCGTGACACCTCTTCCGGATCCATGTTCAGGGAATTGACTGTCTTTTTCCTGAATGCATGATTGTAAATGAACGTTTGACCCCGGCTTTCGGCTTCTTCCCGGTATGATTCCAGTTCATGCGGTGTATCAAAGGCATAATAGGCATGGTTGCTGTCGACCAGTTGACGGGCGTATTTTTCATAAAGGCCTTTGCGTTCACTCTGCCGGTAAGGGGCATGGGGATGAAGCGGTGATGGTTCAGTAACCACCTTGCCTGAGGCATCTATGCCTTCATCGGGCATGATACCGCACCAGCGGAGTGATTCAATGATATATTCTTCCGCTCCAGGTACATACCGTTGCATGTCCGTGTCTTCAATACGGAGTACAAAGGTACCGCCCTGTTGCCTGGCAAAAAGGTAATTGAAAAGCGCGGTACGTACGCCTCCCATGTGGAGCGGCCCGGTAGGGCTTGGGGCAAAACGAACCCTGACTTTTGTTGTTGCCATATCAGTCTTGTGTTTGGTGTATGTATGCATTGTCGGCACTCAACCACTGCTGGCCGTTTTTTTCCTCTACTTTGTTCGGGGAAGGTTTGGCGATTTCGGAGGGATTTGTCATGGTATGACCGGACTGTCTGCGTTTGTATGCCGGGATTTGTTCCAGTTCTGCTATGTTCTGATTCGGTTCCAGGATCAGGACAGGCTTTTTGTTGAGGACAGCCGGGGCGGGGACGGCCACAGGCTCTACCTGGAAAACACGGGGATTGTTTGTGACCTTGAAATCACCATTGCCCAAGGCTGCAGGGCTGACTACCAGCCCCGGTAAAGGATCCTCGTGTTCGTTTTGGGCAGATTCCCCGTCCAGGTATACAGAAACCTTCTTTGCTTTTTCTTTTTCTGTATCATTTCCGTAAACGGCGATCGGAGGAAGTGAATGAATACTGAACCCGGTAGCGATCACCGTTACCCGTATCTCGTCCTGGATGGAGGGATCGCAAAGGACTCCCCGCTTGAAATTGGAAGCACCCCCTGTATAATCGGCAATATATCCCATTATCTGGGACAATTCGGTCATGGATAATGCTTTTTCTTTTCCCGAGGTGATGTTTATCAGCACATTCCGAGAGCGGGTCAGATCGGCGTCGTTGAGCAGGGGCGAGGTGAATGCCGATTCGACGGCTTTCAGCGCCCTGTCTTTGCCCGATCCCGAGCCTGTTCCCATAAGGGCCATGCCGCTTTGTGTCATGACCATCTTCACATCGGCAAAATCGACATTGATGAACCCCGGGCACGTAATGATCTCGGATATTCCCTTCACGGCTGTTTTTAATATATCGTCGGCTCTCTGGAATGCCTCAAAAATCGGGAGGTCGCCATAAGACCTGTATATTTTTTCGTTATCGATGATGATCATGGAATCTGTATATTGCTGCAATTCCTGTATCCCGTCCAGCGCCCGTTTCAGGAAATCCCTTCCCTCATCGCGGAAAGGCAGGGTTACCACGGCAACGGTCAACAGATCCATTTCTTTTGCTATCTTGGCTATTACGGGGGCAGCTCCCGTTCCGGTACCGCCTCCCATGCCTGCCGTAATGAATACCATTTCTGCCGGTCCTTCAAACAGGGCCTTTATACGGGCCTCGCTTTCCAGGGCAGCCTGTTTGGCCAGCTCGGGGTTGCACCCGGCTCCTCTTCCCCGCGTGAGTGTGTTTCCCAATTGCAGTTTATCGGGTACCGGGCTCAAATCCAGCGCCTGAGCATCGGTGTTGCATACTACAAAATCCACGCCGCTCAATCCCGAGCGGTACATATGGCTGACAGCATTCCCGCCTCCGCCACCAACTCCTATCACCTTAATGATGGATTTGTTGTTTTCCCAGTTCAGGGGAATGAATTCATCTTCTTTTTCTTTCATTATACTCACGCTTCGTTTGATACATCAAAAATACTATTCAAAAGATTGCCGATACTCGTTTTTTCCTTTGGCTTTTTGCCCGGAGAAACCTTTTTCACCGTTTTTTTTGTTTTAGATGTTTGCCCGGCATTGACACCGGCAAATATCTCGGTCAGGTCAGCCTGCTTTTCTTCAGGAAAATGGCCTTGATTCTCAAATCCGTACATCAATAATCCCGCGGCGCAAGAATAGGTAACCTGGTTGACCTCCTCACATCCCTCGGTTATGATCCCGTGGGGACGGGCAACACGTGCGTCGTAACCTGTTTTGAATTTTATGAATTGGGGAAGGTTAAAAAGAAGCGATCCGCCTCCGGTCAGGACAATGCCGGCAGGGAGCCTGTTTCCGTAGCCGCTCTGGTTGATCTCATACATCACCGCATCCAGGATCTCATCCATCCTGGCCTCGATAATGTTGGCCAGAAAACGGAAGGGAATCTCCCGGGATTCACGTCCCCCGATCCCGGCAATGACAATGGCTTTGTTTTCGGGGGCCAGGTCTGCATAACATGAACCATACTGGATTTTCATCTGTTCCGCCTGTCGCACTGTCACCTCGCATCCCTGACGGATGTCCTCCGTGATGACATTGCCTCCGAAAGGAATGACCGCGGTATGTCGGATGATATTGTCCTGGTAGACCAACAGGTCGGTAGTACCGCCCCCTATGTCCACCATGGCCACTCCCAGCTCTTTTTCATCTTCCTGAAGCACAGCCCTGGCGGTTGCCAGGGGCTCTAGAACAAGGCGGTTCAGTTTCAGTTCTGTTCCTTCAATGGTTCTCTTGGTGTGCTCGGCAGAGACGCTTTTTCCTATGAAAAGCTTGTAGTTTGCTTCAATGCAGCTACCGTACATGCCTACCGGATCAGGAACACTTCTGTAATCGTCCACGTGGTACGATTGCGGGACCACGTGCAGGACCTCCTCACCGGGATCCACCCTTGAGTTGTACATGTTCCGCCACATATTGTTGATTTCCTGTTCCGATATCACCTCGTTCGGGTCGGGTCGGTTGATATTGCTGCTAACCGATTTGCAACGGATGTACCGGCCGGCTATTCCCACCTCAACTTCCAGGATGGGTTCTCCTATCCTGGTTTCCAGTTCTACCAGCAGGGGTTTGAGTGTGTTGAGCACGCTCTGGTTGTTCACCACTTCTCCCCTCATGATCCCCTGTGAGGGTGATTCACACGAGGCGATCACCTTATAACCCTCTGCTGTTTTTTTCCCTGCAAGACATACCACCTTGGTGGTCCCCAAATCGATTACAGATATAATTTTTTCCATAGGTATGTTAAGTTATTTATTTTTTCTTAATCTTTTCTTTGCGTACAAACCAGCTGATCCCCGAAACGCGCATCCACAACACTGTATTTCTCTTTTCCTCCCAGGGGTGCAAGTACCCTGTAAAACTCCTGTAACTTATCCAGTTTGTAGGCAAACCGGCTCAGGTCACCAATTTTCAGTACCAGGTCATCTTCTTTGGGTACTATGCGTATGTCCTGGTTATTTTCCACCACAACGGTCTCTGTTTTCCTGCTCCAGAAGTCATGGGTCGTAATAAAGCCGGTCATGCGGTACATCGATGCCAGCCATGAGTCTGTCGAATCCATCTGTCCCCTATAGGATGCGGGATACGAAAACGGAACATTGCCGCGAACGATCAGGACCGGTGCACGGAATGGATTGACAATGGGAAATATGAACTTTTCCTTTGACACAAAAAAGGAACCCACTTGCGTTTCAATCCTGAAGAGCGGTTCATGCTGGAGTATCTCAAGCTTGAGTGTGCCATCTATGGTCCTGACAGCATTGCATTTCCTTACCGAAGCAAATGATTCAACTTTCTTTTCCAGATGATACATGTCAATGGCGGAGAAATCCCTGCCCAGCAATGCAACAGAGCTCCTGTCCAGGAAAGATGCCACTTCCCCGGCCCTTATCAACGGATTGAACACACTGTCCTTCACGATGATCAGCACTTCCTGGCACCTTTCCTGGTTCTTGTCGCAAACAAGGATTGTGGCAAAATAGAAATAAGCACCCAGGATACCTGTCAATGCGACGTATCCGGATATTATCAGTGCTTTTTTCCACATGCTCATAACTGCATCTCCTTTAGGCATTCTGTTATGGGTGCCACAAGACGGTCAATATTTCCCGCCCCGAGGGTTATCAGAACCCGCGGTTTGTTTTCCCTTACAAAATCTATGATCCGGCTCGCGTCCAGTATGGTCACATCTTGCAGGTCCATCTTTCCGGCAATCAATTCCGCATCCACGCCCGGAATGGCTGCCTCCCTTGCCGGATAAACAGGCATCAGCACCACCTGGTCAAGCAGGTCAAGGCTTTTAGCAAATTCCCCGGCAAAATCCCTGGTCCTTGTATACAGGTGAGGCTGGAAGATTCCGGTGATTTTCTCTCCCGGGAACCACTCTCTGACAGAAAGGACCGATGCCCGGATTTCTCCCGGATGATGTGCATAATCGTCAATATACCAACAATTCGGGCCAGCGTGACGAACATCCATTCTCCTGGATACCCCCCTGAATGATGCCAGGGCATCCTTAATGGCATCCGGAGCAATACCGGCCAGACAGGCCATAGCCGAGGCCCCGACAGCATTTTCCACGTTGATCCTTCCCGGCAGGTCCAGGCGGCATCCCTCCACTTTTTTACCTTTGAGCATCAGGTCAAAAGAGTAAAATCCCCCTTTCAGCATGGTGTGATTCAGGGCGTAAAAATCACATGGCTCACTGCTATGGTATGTGTAGGCGGTTACTCCGGGCTGTAAGGGCAAAGCAATGTCAACGCTTTTTTTGATCACTAGCGTACCCCCCGATACTACCTGGGAAGCGAATTGAGAGTAAGCTTCCCTGACAGCCTGGTGGGTCCCGTAGATATCAAGGTGGTCTGCATCGGCAGATGTGATCAGGGCGCTTTGGGGGTGCAGCTGGAGGAATGAACGGTCGTATTCATCTGCCTCGGCAACAAGAAAAGGACTGTTGCCCAGCAAGAGGTTTGTGTCGTAATTCTTGGAAATGCCTCCCAGGAAAGCAGTGCACCCTGTTCCCGAATGATGCAGAATGTGGGCAAGCAGGGTGGAGGTGGTGGTTTTTCCGTGCGTTCCCGCCACTGCCAGGGTGACATGATTTTCAGACAGGTGTCCCAGGGCGACAGAGCGCTTGATAATTTCGTAATCTTTTTCCCTGAACCATTGCAACTCCCTGTGGTCCCGGGGGAGGGCCGGTGTATAGATCACCAGGGTCTTATCCCTGTTCTCTGCTACCTGACTGGGTATTTGCAACGGATCATCCTGGTAATGGATTCCCATGCCTTCCTCTTCCAGCCTTCGTGTGAGCCCGGAAGGGGAAAGGTCGTAACCCCATACAGAAGCCCCGGCATGCTTGTAGTATCTTGCCAGCGCACTCATTCCGATTCCTCCTATACCCAGAAAATATACGTTTTCTGTCATAATTCCAGTACCATTGATGCTATGTGTGCAGCCGCATGGGGGCGGCTTAATTTTTCTATGTTTTCTGACAATCTCTTCAATTCGCTGTCATTGAATATCAGTTCCATGGCGTTCTCCATCAGTATGGCGGGTGCGTCCTTGTCAGTCACAAGCCTGCCTGCCAGTTCTTTTACCAGTGCCATGGCATTGTGTGTCTGATGGTTCTCTGCCACGTTGGGTGAGGGTACGAAAATGCAGGCTTTTCCAGCTGCGCAGAATTCCGAGATACTGCCCGCCCCTGCCCGCGAGACCACCAGGTCTGCCGCAGCGTACGCCAGGTCCATCCTGGCAATGAATTCGTGCGCATGAACAGGAACACCGGGGTATTCCTTCAGGGACTCAGCCGCGAGGCGCATTCCATGCTTCCCGCATTGCCAGAGAATCTGCACAGGATGCTCCCTCGTGCGCGGCAGGTATTCCCTAACACATCTGTTCAGGGTGCCTGCACCAAGGCTTCCGCCTGTGACAAGGAGTGTCTTTTTACCAGGGTCCAGGCCAAAATGCAGCAAGGCTTCCTTTTTTTCCTGTGCTGTTGCAGGATGGATTCCTTCTCTGATGGGATTTCCTGTCAACACAATCCTGTCAGCAGGAAAAAACTGTTCCATTCCCGAATAAGCCACACAGATATAGGCTGCCCCCCTGGCCAGCATTTTATTTGTTTTTCCTGCAAAACTATTCTGTTCCTGGAGGATATAGGGGATTTTCTTTTTCCTGGCAATCCAGAGAAGGGGGCCGCTCGCATAACCGCCCACCCCGACAGCCACCGTGGGGTTGAAATCCTTAACGATCCTTCCCGCAGCCAACACACTCTTGAGCAAACGCACAGGCAGCATGAGATTGGCCATGACACCGCTCACCGACTTATCCCTCCTGAGACCCGCGATGGGCAGGCCTGTGATCTTGTATCCTGCAGCGGGGACTTTTTCCATTTCCATCCTTCCCAGGGCACCCACGAACAGGATTTCGGCCTCGGGATCTTTCATCCTGATGGCATTGGCTATGGAAATGGCAGGAAAGATATGACCGCCCGTTCCTCCTCCGCTTATGATGATCCTGTTATGATTGCGGGTTTTCATGTGTTATAGCTTTATTTGTTTCTTCTTTTGCCGGGTCTTCAGAGTCAAGCTGCTCATCCTGCAACGCCCTGCTTACAGACAACATCATCCCGAACGCAGCGCTCACAGCCAGGACGGAAGAACCTCCCGAACTAATCATGGGCAGAGTCTGGCCGGTTACCGGCAACAATCCCACGTTTACCAGGATATGGATCATTGCCTGCGTTACGATCAATACTCCCAATCCGCTTACGAGCATGGAAGAAAAGATCTTCGTGCATTTTTTCGTGATGATGATCACACTGAACAAGAGCCAGAAGTACAGGCCAATGACAAATATGCCGCCTATCAGCCCTGTTTCCTCCACTATGATTGAATATATGTAATCGCTGTTGGACAAGGGCAGGACGTGACGTAAAGCCCCGTTGCCCGGGATCTTCCCGCCTACGCCTCCTGTGGCTATGGCTACCTTGGCATACATGACCTGGTCGTTTTCCTTTTCCTCTTCTGCCTGGCCGAATCCAAGGAAACTGCTCACACGTTTTTCCACCGTCTCCAGGCGGGAGGTGGATACCAGGGACGGGTCCGTCTTTTTGCGTAGTGTCCTGTTCAGAATCATGCCCCCGTAGGTTAATCCTGCCAGCAATACCACGATACCGGCCGTTTTCGCAATATGACTGAAACGGACCTGAGAAATAAGCAACATGATCAGAACGGTCAGTGAAAGAATAACCCCGGTTGAAAAGCCTTCCCAGATTATCGGCAGGATAAAGGCCAGCAGCGGAAGGAACAATCGCAGGAAAAAATCTTTGAAACTGTCCAGTTTGTCATCCTCCAGCACTTTTGCCACAAATAGTATCAGGGCGATCTTGGCAAACTCGGAGGTCTGGAAGCTGAATCCGAATATGGACAGCCATCTTGTGCCTTCATTCCGTGTGACTCCAAGGAACATGGTCAGCAGCAAAAGGACCAGGAACACGATATATCCGAAATAAGCCAGTATCCGGTAAGTCTTCAAGGGAATGATGTGGAACAGGTAGATGATCCCGAAACCAATGAGGATGTGCCCCATCTGTTCGATCATGATGGAAAAGGTCGATGTGTTCTGCATGGCCGCGATACGGCTGGAAGATGAGTACACGAAGACAAGGGACAGCAATGAGAATATGATCACCAGCGCCCATAAAGACGTGTCCCCTTTCAGCCTTATTTTTCCTGTTTTGTTCATAACCTTTTTTATAAGCCCCTAACCGCTTCCCGGAACTTGTCTCCCCGGTCTTCATAATTCTTGAACAGATCAAAACTGGCACAAGCAGGGGAGAGCAGCACAGTGTCTCCGGATTGCGCCAGGGCATATGCCTGGTTTACGGCATCTTTCATGGAGTTTGTTTCAATAATGCAGGGTACCCTGCCTTCAAAGCAGTCGTGGAGTTTTTTATTGTCAGCACCCAGGCAGATCAGGGCCTTAACCTTTTCCGAGACCAGGTCGTATAATGGCGTATAGTCGTTTCCCTTGTCCTTCCCTCCGGCAATCCAGACGACAGGGGTTTTCAGGCTTTCAATGGCATACCATACTGAGTTGACATTGGTTGCCTTGGAGTCGTTGATATACAGCGCGCCTTTTACCCTTGCCACCTGTTCCATCCTGTGGGGAATGCTTTTGAAGGAGGTCAGGCTTTCGCGGATAACGGGATTGCTGATATGCATGACCTTTGCCGAGAGGGCAGCCGCCATGGAATTGTAAATGTTGTGCTTTCCCTGGAGGGCCAGTTCGTTGAGGAATATTTCAAATTCTTCCTCACCATAAGTCACATGCATCCTGTTATCCGAGGTATAAGCGCCCTGTGGAATCACGACTTGTTGGGAAATTGGCAGCATTTTAGCTTTCAGAACAATGCGGCTCAGATGATCCATGGAAATCTCATCGTCCCGACAAAAGATAAAGCAATCATCCTGATCCATGTTCTGGGTGATGCGGAACTTTGCCCTGACGTATTCATTCAGGTCATGATGGTACCTGTCCAGGTGGTCCGGGGTGATATTCAAAAGAATGGCAATGTCGGCCTTGAAATCATACATGCCTTCGAGCTGGAAGCTGCTCAGTTCCAGAACATATATATCATAATTCTGCGTGGCTACCTGGTATGCAAAACTCTGGCCCACATTCCCCGCCAGCCCGGCATTCAGCCCTGCATTCCTGAGCAGGTAATAAATCAGGGAAGCCGTGGTTGTCTTGCCGTTACTCCCTGTGACACAAATTTTACGGGCATTGGTATAGCGGCCCGCAAATTCGATCTCTGAAATCACGGGTATTCCGGCCTTGTTCAAATCTTCAACAACGGGTACAGTGTCCGGGATGCCGGGGCTTTTTACAACCTGATCCGCTGTCATGATCAACGAACGGGTATGCATTCCTTCTTCAAACGGGACCTTGTGTTCATCGAGTAAAGCCCTTGCCCCGGGCTGGATGACCCCTGAATCGGAAAGGAACACATCATAGCCTTGTTTTTTTGCAAGTACTGCGGCCCCCACACCGCTTTCTCCGCCTCCCAGTATAACCAGTCTATTGCCCATAGTATGATTTTGATTATCTGATTTTCAATGTTATAATCGTTAACACGGCTAACAGGATGCTTATGATCCAGAAACGCACGACCACTTTCGGCTCCGCAATAGGTTCCCTGGGTGTCTTAAGCAATATGGGGGTGTCAACTTTCTTCCGGTCGTATATGTAATGGTCGTGCAGCGGTGCCCTTACCCACACCCTTTCTCCCTTCACGACATCTCCCGGATGGTATTTTCCCTGTGCCATCAGTTTTTTTGTGGCACGGATACGGGTATACTTGTACCAAAACCGTTGTATCATTACAGAGAAACTCTCTGCCAGGAAAATGCCGCAAAGTATTACCAGTAGCAACTCTACCCTTATCATCAGCGCGAACACGGCCACGATGCCTCCCAGGGTAAGGCTTCCCACATCTCCCATGAATACCTGTGCCGGATAGGTGTTATACCAGAGGAAGCCAATGAGGGCCCCGATCAGACCTGCCATAAAGACGACCATTTCTCCTGAATTAGGTATATACATGATATTCAGGTACCGCGCATAGACAATATTACCGGTCAAATAGGCAAGCACACCCAAGGTGACCCCCACAATGGCCACCGTGCCGGTGGCCAGTCCGTCTCTCCCGTCCGTGAGGTTGGTCCCGTTGGATACGGCTGTCACTATGAAGATGGCTACCAGGATATATACGATCCAGCCGGCCTTCTGCCCGGCTGCTCCCTTGAAGGGCGTGAGCCAGGAATAGTCAAACAGGTTGTCTTTCAGGAATGGAATGGTTGTCTTGGTGCTTTTCACATGACGGACATAACTGGTCGTTTCCACCTGCTCTGTCTGATCTGTGTCCGAGGGAACATTCTTCATTTCCACGATAACTGCCTTATCGCTCACATACAGGGCAATCCCTACGATCAAACCCAGCCCCACCTGACCATACACCTTGAGTTTTCCTTTCATTCCGTCTTTATCCTTACGCCGGAGTCTGGACAGAAAACGCACTACCCGGGAGTCTTCTTTACCGGCCATGTGCCTTAGTTTTAGCAGATCATCAAGAAAGCCTATAGTGGAAAGCCAGAGTGTGGATATGACCAGCAACTGCACATACAGGTTGGACAGGTCACATAAAAGAAACACCGATACCAGCAGGGATACGATGATCACAATGCCTCCCATGGTGGGAGTTCCGGATTTTCCGTTTTCCCCCGTTTTTACCGAGGTGTCGGTTATCTGGTTCCTCTTGAGCCGGGCTATGATGTATTTTCCTGCTATCGTTGAAACGAACAGGGCAATGATGACCGACATTATGGACCGGACAGATATATAGCGGAAGAGTCCAACTCCCGGGAAATCCACGTTTTCTTTCAGGTATTCAAATAAATGGTATAGCATATCATCCGGTCTTTAAAATTTCTGTAAGAATTTCTTTATCGTCGAAGTGGTTTCTTACCCCCTTGATATCCTGGTATGTCTCATGGCCTTTTCCGGCTACCAGTACAACAGCTCCGGGACGAGCCATTTTTATAGCCGTCCTGATCGCCTGGCGCCTGTCGGTTATGCGCAGGTGGCGATCCTGCTGCTCAGGGGTAAGACCTGCAATCATCTGATCCAGGATGTCCTCGGGATCTTCAAACCGGGGATTGTCTGAAGTAAAAATGCAGAGATCGGCGTATTGATCGGCGATACGGGCCATCAGGGGGCGTTTTGTCTTATCCCTGTTACCTCCGCATCCTACCACACAAACAAGCTCTTGTCCCGGTCTTACCAGTTCCCGGAGGGTAAGCAGGACGTTTTTCAGCGCATCCGGGGTATGCGAATAATCTACAACGGCCGTAAGGTTTTCTCCTCCCCTGACATATTCCATCCTGCCTCTGACTGTGGTCAGGCCACTCAGGATCCGGAGTGTTTCCTCCCGGGGCTCTTTCAGGATAGCTGCACAGGCGTAAACTGCCAGAAGATTGTAGGCGTTGTGCATCCCTATGAAAGAACTCCATACTTCCACCCCGTCTATCATCAGCTGCATCCCGTCCACCGTATGCTCCACTATGCGGGCGTTGTAATCGGCCATTTTCCGGCAGGCATAGGTATACGTACGGGCAGGGCAGTTCTGGACCATGATCTTTCCATTCCTGTCATCTTCATTGACCAGGGCGAAAGCCCCGGCGGGAAGCATGTCAAAGAAGCGCTTTTTGGCATCCCGGTAAGCGGCAAAGGTTTTATGATAGTCCAGGTGGTCATGGGTCAGGTTGGTGAAAATGCCACCTGCAAAATGAAGTCCCGTGATACGGTGCTGTACCACCGAATGTGAGCTGACTTCCATGAAGCAATGGGTACAACCCCTACGCAGCATCTGGTCCAGCAGGCTGTTTATGGTGAGTGCGTCGGGCGTGGTATTGGTGGCGGGAATCTCTTCCTGGCCGATATAGTAGGCAATGGTGGATATCAGTCCGCATTTGTGTCCCAGCTGGCCAAACATCCGGTATAGCAGGGTGGCGGTAGTTGTTTTTCCGTTGGTCCCTGTAACTCCTGTCAGGATCATGTTGGCCGAGGGGTGACCGTACCAGGCATCGGCCAGCATGGCCAGGGCAAGCTGTGAGTCCCCAACTTCTATGAATGTGGTGTTCCCGGATAACGCCTCCATCTCCTGTTCGCTTGCCAGGCAACCTTTCTGGTATACTACGGCTGCTGCACCATTTCGTGACGCTTGTGAAATGAACAGGTGACCGTCGGTTTGTGCTCCCTGTACGGCAACAAAAAGACATCCTTCGCTGACCTTGCGTGAATCCTGGCTGATACAGGTGATCTCACGGGCGGTTGATCCCGTGATCCTGCCTGTTACCAATACTTCTATAAGCTTGACCAATTCCATGACATCATGCATTCAGGTTTTTTCCGTAACTCCCAGCGGGGCATTCCAGAAAGGATTTGTTATGTATATATGGTCTGCGATTTTCTTGAACACGGGAGCGGCCCACGAAGCGCCGTAAAAATTTCCCCGGGTGGGGCTGGAGTACAAAATGACGATCATGCTGTATTTTGGGTCTTCGGAGGGGAAAAACCCTACAAAGGAAGCCTGGTGTTTCCTGTAACCGTTATGGACATAAGCCCCGTCATAGGCTATCTGTGCCGTTCCTGTCTTTCCTGAAATATTGTAACGCGGATCGTTAATGCGGCTGGCTGTACCGTTCTCCACAACGCCCCGCAATGCCTGGTGAACGGCTTTGAGCGTTGCCGAGGTGCAAAGCGTTCCGCTCAAAAGGGTACGTTCCGACTGTTCAACCAGCCTTCCGTGTTGCATAAACCTTTCTATGAAGTAGGGGGTGACCATCCTGCCGTTGTTGGCAATGGCATTGTAAAGGGTAAGCACGTGAAGCGGGGTGAGCATCATTTCATACCCCATGGCGATCATGGGCAGCGAAAGGCGTGACCAGCCGCCTTCTCCCGGAAAGGGTATCTGTGCCCGTCCTTCCCCTATAAGCTCAATGTTGAGTCTTTCATTAAGCTTCATGTTGTACAGCCTGTTGATAAACTGTTTTTCCCGGTTCCCGTACTTTTCCACTGCCAGTTTGGCAAAAGCCACATTGGAAGATTTCTCAAAAGCCTGCTGAACTGTTATGGTACCATAAGAGCTGGTAGCCTCGGTAAATGTTTTTCCATAATAATTCCATCCGTTTCTTCCGGTGGCAATGCTGTCCGTAAGCCTTACATAGCCATCTTCCAGAAGCGCGATAAGTGTGGCAAGCTTGAATGTCGAGCCAGGATTGGTGGATTCACTGATAGCATAGTTGAATGTTTCGTCATAAGTCCCGTCGGACATTCTTTTCATGTTTACGATCGCACGGATGGCTCCCGTCCCCACTTCCATCACCACGGTGGTCGCACCTTCAAAAGTTGAGTCTACGGAAAGCTGTTCCCTGAGGGCACTTTCGGCAGCTCCCTGGATATCTATGTCTATGGTGGTGACTATGTCCAGCCCGTCCTTTGGTGCCACTTCCGGCTGACTGGAAACGGGCACCCATTTATCATCGCCTGAACGCCTTCGTACACGTTCTTTTCCCGGGTTTCCCTTCAGATAGCTGTTGTAGGCGTATTCAATGCCCACGCCGGTCTGTTCATCCTCGCTGATATAGCCTATGGTTCTGTAAGCCAGACGCCCGTAGGGATAAATTCGTTTTTCCTTTTGATTGGCAATCAACCCGCCCCTGAATTGCCCCTGGCTGAAAATAGGGAATTGCTTTATTTTCTGCAGCTCATCATAAGACACCAACCGGTTGCCAAGAAGCAGGTTCCGGTACCCGGGCTTTTTTCCCACTCGTGCCTGTATGATCTCATTTTCATAAGCTGCTGCAGATTTATTGCCAAAAAAACGTGACAGGGCTACCGACAGGTCACCCAGATGGCGGTTCAGCATCAAGTCATCCGGGATGGAGCAATCCATGCGAACTTCATAAAAAGGCACCGTAGTTGCCAGCACGCGTCCGTCACAATCCAGGATGCTGCCCCGGTATGCCTGCACTTCGATATTTCTGAATACTATGGCATCCAGCTGATCCTTGTAATCGGAAAAGAACTGCAGGTGCACAATCTGTCCGATGGCCAGCATGGCCACCAGAAGATAACCTATATAAACGATCATCATTTTGGCTGACGTATTCATCGTTCACTTTTTATCCAGGCAGGCGGGTTAACGGGCGCCATTAATTCCGATCCCCTGTTCCTGAGTTCTCTTTCAATTTCCTGTTGTTGGCTCAGCTTCATAAAATCGGCCGATTTTCTGGTGTAGTCTGCATGAAGCAGCTTTATTGCTTTTTCTACCTGGTAATTGGCTAACAGGGTTTTTTCCACAGCATTGTTTATGCTTATGTATAGTATCAATAGAAAAAAGATATACAGGATGAAGTTCAGGTGTCTGGAAAGGACCCCGCTTAGCAGGGCACGCCCCCCGAACAGTGTGGATACGATCTTTTCTCCCTTGCTTTTAGCCATGTTCCTCCTCCCCGCATTTTTCAGCAGCCCTGAGTTTGGCACTCCTGGCCCTGGTGTTTTCACTGATCTCCCTTTCCTGCGGCACAATGGGCTTTTTATTTACCAGCCTTATCAAACCGGCTTCGGTCTTATCACGAAAAAATTGTTTTACCATCCTGTCTTCAAGGGAATGATAGGTGATGATGACCAACCTTCCTCCCGGCCTGAGGAGAGCAAGGCCCTGATGAAGCAAGCCTTCCAGGGCCCGCATTTCATCATTGACCTCCATGCGCAGCGCCTGGTATACCTTGGCCAGGTATTTATGCTCCGCATTCCGGGGCATGAACCTCTTCAATGCTTTACAAAGATCTCCAGAAGTATTGAGAGGATGTTTGCTTCTCTCTTTCACAATGGCTCCTGCCAGAGCTCCGGCATTTTGTATTTCCCCGTAACGAGAAAAAAGGGAGGCCAGGTCTTCCCTTGCATATTCATTGACCACATTGGCGGCAGTCTTTTCTGAAGACCGGTTCATCCTCATATCCAGCAACGCATCAAACCGGAAGGAGAATCCGCGTTCTTCCGTATCAAACTGATGCCAGGAAACGCCCAGGTCTGCCAGAATGCCATCTGCCTGATGCATGCCATGGTATTTGCAAACACTGTGGATAAACCTGAAATTGGAATGGATCCATGAAATCCTTTTGTCGTCCGGCATGTTGTTCCGAGAATCTGAGTCCTGGTCAAATGCCAGCAGGCGTCCCTCCGGTCCCAGCTGTTCCAGGATTGCCCTGGAATGCCCCCCTCCTCCGAAGGTGGCATCTACGTATGCCCCCTGCGGCCTTATGGCCAGGGATTCGATACTTTCTCTCAAAAGGACCGGTATATGATAGAAAACCATAGGAGCTATTGTTATGACAGGATCTTTTCTGCAAGTGATACATAATCATCATTACTGATTAGACTGACCTGGTAGGCCTCTTTCGGCCACAACTCGATCTTGAAATCGGCTCCCGCAAAAATCACCTCTTTATTCACACCTATCATGTTGAGCAAATGTCTGGGAATTAATATCCTTCCTGTTTTCTCGTCGGGTTCGACTACTGCCCTGTTGCTCATGTAAGCACGCCAAAGGACGGCATGCTCGCGGTTAAAGGAAGGATTCAGTCGCGCCTTTACTGCCTCTGACTGTTTTTCCCATTCTTCATAGGAATACATTTCCAGGCAGGGACTGAACAAATCTTTCTTTACAACAAATCGAAGCGGAATGCCAGGATCTGTGAGTGCTTTCAGGGCAGAGGGAAACACAAGGCGTCCTTTGTCGTCAAGCTTTGCATTGTATTCCCCAATAAATTTTGCCATGCCGATACGGTATAATGTCTGGAGCAAAAGTATAAAAATTTTTCCACTATTTTCCATTTTATTACAAAATTTTCCACTTTGCGACAATTTTATTTAGTTTTGTATCAGAAGAACCCTTTGACATGTATGTGAAAAAAATCATATTTCTGTTGTGCTGCCTTGTGTTTACCTGCTGTGCAGGATCTGGCGAAGAGAACGTGGAACTGCAGGAGTCGTCTGATAAGATCATATTGGAAGGAGAAATTGCCGGGTATTGCGAATTGTTTTCATTGCCATTGATGGATTACAGCAAGGAAAGTGACGTGATAAGAAAGAATGAAAACCTGGCCGGAATCCTGCAACGCAGGGGAGTGGATTTCCAGCGGGTGTTTCTGCTCACGGAGAAAGCCCGCGGTGTTTTTGACCTGCGCAAACTCAAGGCGGGAAATCCCTACAGGCTACTGTATGCCCCCGGTGTCTCACAACCCGCTTATATGATATATGAAGAAAATTTCAGGACACACATATGCTTTTCTCTGACAGACAGTCTCTGGGTAACGCGTGCGGAGATTCCGCTGGAAATCGAGGATAAGTTCGTGGATATCACCATATCTACCTCATTATGGCAGGATCTGGAGGATGCCGGTTACAATCCACTGGTCGCCAATGGGCTGTCAGAAGTATTCGCCTGGACGGTGGATTTTTTCGGGCTGCAGAAAGGGGATACTTTCAGGGCATCCTACCAGGCTTACATGCTTGAGGGAAAAGAAGTGGAAGTCGGTACCATACTGGCAGCATCTTTCATTCGTTCAGGCCGTATCCAGATGGCTTTCCGCTTTATACAGGATAGTCTTCCGGGATACTGGGATCAGGACGGGGTTAACCTGCAGCGGGCTTTTCTTAAGGCTCCCCTGAAATATTCCCGGGTCAGCTCCGGATTCAGCTATTCCCGCAGGCATCCGGTAACACGCACGTTAAGGCCGCACACAGGAATTGATTACGCAGCAGCGGTCGGAACGCCTGTGGTGAGCATAGGAGAAGGTACGGTCATTGAAAGAAATTATACACGAGGCGGAGGCAATACCGTAAAGATCAGGCACAACAGTGTATATACCACCGCATACCTTCATTTGTCACGTTTTGCCCGCGGACTGGTTGTGGGAAAACGCGTGGCGCAGGGAGAAGTTATTGGATCTGTAGGTAGTACCGGGGTATCTACGGGACCTCATCTTGATTTCCGCGTCTGGAGAAACGGGAAACCCATCAATCCCCTGACGATGGAATCCCCGCCGGCCGATCCTATTCACAAATCTGACATGGAAAACTTCCTGGTTCATATCGCACCTTACAGCAGACGGCTTGAACCGGATTTCTATAAGAAAGTGGCACTCCAAATTATCGGATTTACCGGGATCCGGTTTAATTAAGTCCTTTTTCCCTGGACACGGCGTCTTCTGAATAATCCCCGTCAGGAAGATACTCCCCGGGATCATATTCTTTATTATCTGTTTCGGATATGTCGTTGGTCCCTACCGGAACAATTTTCCGTAATTCAAAGTTTTGCCCCAGGTATTTATGTCTGACTTCAGAATTTGACGCCAGCTCTTCTGCTGTCCCGCTTTCCAGGATGCTGCCTTCATAAAGCAGGTAGGCCCTGTCTGTGATGGCCAGCGTTTCGTGGACATTGTGGTCGGTGATGAATACACCGATATCCTTGGTTTTCAGCTGGGCCACTATCTGTTGGATATCTTCCACGGCAATGGGGTCCACACCGGCAAATGGCTCGTCCAGCAAAATGAATTTAGGGTCTAGCGCCAGGGCCCTGGCAATTTCACAACGACGGCGTTCTCCTCCCGAGAGCTGGATACCATAGCTTTTACGGACTGTTTGCAGGCCGAATTCAGCAATCAGCCGCTCCATCCTTTCTTTGCGCTCTGCTTTTGTGAATGTCGACAATTCCATGACAGACATTATGTTGTCCTCGACGCTCAGTTTTCTGAAGACAGAAGCTTCCTGGGCAAGGTATCCGATGCCTTTCTTGGCCCGCTGGTACATGGGGTACGTCGTAATCTCCTCATTATCCAGGAAGATCTTTCCTGAGTTGGGTTTTATCAGCCCTGTGATCATGTAGAAGCTGGTGGTCTTTCCGGCCCCGTTGGGCCCCAGAAGACCTACGATCTCACCCTGGTCTGCATGGATTGAAACATTTTTGACCACGGTTCTCAAACCGTATCTTTTGACCAGGTTATGACAGTGTAAGCGCATAAGATCCTAAGGTTAACTGATGTCCAGGTTCAAATCATCCCTGAGGGCTGCCACTTCTGGATGCTGTTCTGCGATATATTTTGCTTTTTCTTCCGGCATATAGCACGTATTGACGGCTATATTGCCAGGCGCTTCCTCCACGACCAGGAACATGCATACTTCTTTATTCCGCAGGGTGTTGCGCAGGTATGTATCAATAATCCTGCCATAATGCTCTTCTATCCATGTTTTCTGCAGATCATTGACCACGGTGAACTGCACCTTGCATTTGTCTACGATAAGTGGCGGGCAACGAGAAAGGGTGGCGGACAGGTTCGGTTTGTCTTTGAAGAGATTCATCAGCCCGGGCAGAGCCTTTTCCAGTGCTTCCATGGTCAGCTCACCGGATCCGGTAGTTTCCCCGGAGGGTTCCTCTTCCCGTTGCTTTTCTTTCTTATTCTGATGCTTCAGTCTGTTGATGGATGTCGTAATGGCAGGTTCCGGTGTGGGCGCCGGTACGGGAACCGGCGCAGGAGGCTGGATAGCGGTGGGGCCGGGTGTTGATGCCCGGAACGGGATAGCAGCAGGTCCTGGAGCATTATCCAGTGGCCCGGTATCGGTTGTCATATCATTCAGTCGCGGTTTTGGCGTTTCCTGGTTGTGGACCCTGCTGAGCCGGACCAAAGCCATTTCTATATGTAACCTGGGCTGGTTGCTCTGTTTATATCCGGCCTCGGCCTGAGTGCAGATACCCAGGGCACCGAACAGAAAGGGGAGTGAACACGCTGCTGCCTGTTCGTTGTATTTACGGGCGGTTTCCTCCCCGTATTCGAGCAGTGGCAGGCTTTCAGGCTGTTTGCATACCAGCAGGTTGCGAAAATGAGAACTCAACCCGCCTATGAAATGCAAAGCGTTGAATCCGCGGGCCAGCACTTCGTCAAAAAGCAGCAGCATGGTATCAAAACGGCCTTCCAAGGCCATACTGGTTAGCCGGAAGTAATACTCCCTGTCCAGCACGTTCAGGTTCGAGATCACCTGCTGGTAAGTCACCTCTTTTCCACTGACGGCAATGCACTGGTCAAGCAGGGTGAGTGCGTCACGCATGGCACCATCTGCTTTTTGGGCTATAACCTGAAGGGAATCCTGTCCTATTGTGACGCCTTCCTTAAGGGCGACCTCTGCCAGGTGACGTGTCATGGCCTTGATGCTGATACGGTTGAAATCAAAGACCTGGCAACGTGACAATATGGTGGGCAGTACTTTGTGTTTTTCTGTTGTTGCAAGAATGAACAGGGCATAAGAGGGCGGTTCTTCCAGTGTTTTCAGAAATGCATTGAAAGCAGACTGGGACAACATATGCACCTCGTCAATGATGTAGACGCTGTATTTACCCACCTGTGGCGGGATACGTACTTTATCAATCAGTTCCCTGATATCATCTACCGAATTGTTGGAAGCGGCATCCAGCTCGTGAATGGAGTAAGACCTTCCCTCGGCAAAAGAAACGCAGGATTCACAGGTTCCACAGGCTTCCATGCCGGGGCCAGGTTCCAGGCAATTTATGGTTCTGGCAAAAATCCTGGCACAGGTGGTTTTTCCCACCCCGCGGGGACCACAGAAAAGATAGGCATGAGCCAGTTGTTTCCTCTGGATTGCATTTTTCAGGGTTGTAACAATATTATCCTGATCAACAACATCGTTGAATTGTTGTGGCCGGTACTTCCTGGCTGATACTACAAAAGGATCCATAGGGCACAAAGATAAAAAATAATCCCTATTTTTGCGGCCTTGTTATATTGCTGAAAAGACTATGGACCCCGTCATGGTGACTACCTTAACTTCCGGCATGCAATGCGCCGTTCTTACCACCACATCGCCTGTGAGTTACTGTGCATTGAGCACCCTTGCCGGCACACGTTTTGAACCATCAGGCTTTGCCGGTCTTGCCCATTTTTGCGAACACATGCTGTTCAAGGGAACACTGCGCAGAAAATCATACCACATAAACAACCGTCTGGAAAGGCTTGGCGGAGAGATAAATGCTTTTACGACCAAGGAAGAACTGGTGCTGCATGCTACAGTTCTGCGCGAAGACCTGGGCAAAGCACTGGAGCTGATGTCAGACCTGGTGTTTCATTCTGTGTTTCCGGAATCAGAGGTGACCAAGGAACGTGATGTGATACTGGATGAGATCAGATCCTACAAGGATTCCCCCATGGACCTGATCTATGACAGTTTTGAAGAAAAATTGTTTTCGGGCACCTCCATGGCCACTCCCATCCTGGGCATACCGGCAGAATTGAAAAAAATCACTTCCCGCCACATGAAACAATATGTAGGGGAGCGTTTCCTCCCCGGAACAATGGCTGTGAGCATTGTAGGAAACGTTGCCCCGAAAAAGGCGCTCCTGCTGGCAGAGAATTATTTCGGCACTGGTGCGTTTTCTCAGAAAAGCACAGCTGCTGCCGGCCTTCCCGCCAACCACTACCCTTTAGAAAACAGCAACCGGTTTGATATGGCGGAAAAAAGGGGGACTTACCAGACGCATTGCCTTACAGGGGCTGCCGCTTACGGCCTTCATCATAAAAAACGTGTCCCGTTGGTTCTTCTGATGAACATGATCGGGGGACCGGCCTCGAACTCACGCCTCAATATGCTGCTCAGAGAAAAATACGGGCTGGTTTATACAGTGGAAGCTTCCTATGCACCCTACATGGATACGGGATTTGCAGGGATCTATTTTGGGACCGACAGGCCCAACCTGGATCGTTGCAGGGAACTTACAGAAAAAGTCATCAGCAGGTATGCAAAGGATTCCCTGACAACGTTGCAGCTTGACAGGGCCAAGAAACAACTGGCAGGACAGATGTCGGTCACAGAAGACAACCATGAAGTACAATGCCTCTCCATGGGTAAAAGCCTGTTGTCTTTCGGGAAGGTTATCTCACACCGGGAAATGATGTCGCTGATAGACTCGGTGACTCCCTCCCAGATCCTGGAATCAGCCGGGGAAATCTGGGACACATCCCGGCGCAGCACACTGGTCTATTATTGAATACCCTGTTGGTCGAAAGGATGTAAAATGAGTTGGTAATCCCATTGGTTGAAATACAGATTTCCTCCACGCCACTCGACTTCTCCTCTTTGGAAATCAACTGTTTCGGAGCGAGGATAGATTTTTGCCGGGAAGAAGTCTCCTCCCGTGCCCCTGTTCACCGCCATACGGTAGGAATCCATGCCGCTGGAATAGAACAGCGGGAAAGGTCCCTGCTGCAGTCCGAATGACTGGTCAACCGGGATCCACCCGATGCCTTCCAGGTAGGCCTCGGCCCAGTCATGAAGGTTTATTTCACCGGGGTGCAGCATCCAGCCGCTTTCCCATCGGGCGGGAATTCCCAGGCTTCGGCACATGGAAATGAAGAGCAGGCTGACCTGGCCGCAATCGCCGTGACCGTTTTCAAGGACATAGAGCGGGATGCTTTCGATAGTGGAGTATTCCCTGGCTCCGGCCCAGGGATACGTCTGGCTTATGTAGGTGAAAATTTTCTGTAACCGCAGGAATGGGTTTGTTTCATCACCTACCACTTTTTCTGCCAGTTCCGCGACAGGACCGGTAGTGATGATGTGCGGGAGCTCTTGTTTTGTGTATTCCTTCCATTCGGGACTGAGAGTATCGTAGGGTAGCACATCCTTTATGGCATCAATATGGTGGTACTGTGCCCGGGCTGTGTATGTGAATGAATAGGTGAACACTGCGTCCTGGTCCTTCACAGCCGGTTTTTCCATGTAGATGGATTTATGGATGTAGGAATCCGGGGATATGATATAATCCGGTTCCGAGACTGAAAGCAGCCTGAATCCGTTTTGCCGGGGGACATCCGTTCTTGGAAGGGGCATCCACACGCAGAGGATTTCTCCCTCGGGAACCGTGTTGGCCGGAACAGTCAGGGTATAGGTTATGGTGAAAGTCCGGGGTTCTACAATGACAGCTCCTGTTTTCCCGGTAAGCTCCACAATGCGTGGCAGGTGTTCCTCGAGCAGGGGGGCTTTCGCGTCTATTGCGGGGCCGTTTATTTCTTCATACCTGGCAAGGCAAAGACTGTCAATCCTGAACAAGTTTCTGAAAGCCCTGGAGAAATAACGTTTCTCCCCGTTTATCACCATGCATTCCAACGCGCGGGATGTTTCCCAGTCTGACATTTGTTGCGGGGTTACCTTCGGAAAGTACTGCCGGATGTATTCAAGGGCTTCTTCTTCTGTCTTGTTGAAATCAAGACTGATCCTGTGTATGCGTTCTGTCTCCCATGACCAGTGGAGTCTTTCTTCTGCAGTCATGGATGACGTTGATGTATAAAGCAGGATCTTTTTTTCTGCTTCTTCAAAGTTGCCCCGGGCTATCAGGTCGGTTATTGTGGCTGGATCTGGTGTCTCAACTCCTGTATGACAGGAAAGAAGGACCAGAAACGCAAGCATGGCAGGCCATCTTCTCATACCGGATCATTTTACCCTTTCTGAATAACCACGGGTGCGGGTGTCCACTTTGATACGTTCTCCCTGGTTGATGAACAGGGGGACCATGATCTGGGCACCTGTTTCCAGGGTGGCAGCCTTAAGGGCGTTGGTAGATGCCGTATCACCTTTGACAGCCGGTTCTGTATAGGTAATCTCCATTTCCACAAAGGGAGGCAATTCACAGGTCAGCACACGTTCTTCATCGGCCAGGAACATCATTTCCACATATTGTCCTTCTTTCATCAGGTCGGAATTCTCAACCAGGTCCGGTTGCAGGGATATCTGTTCAAAGGTTTCTGTGTGCATGAAATTGTATCCCATATCGTCTTTATATAGGAACTGGTATGGACGCCTTTCTACACGGATGGTTTCCACCTTTTCTCCGGCGTTGAAGGTGTTCTCCAGAACCCGTCCGTTTTCCAGGTTGCGAAGTTTGGTCTTTACAAACGCACCGCCCTTACCCGGCTTCACATGCTGGAACCATATTATGGAACAGGGTTTTCCGTTGAAAGAAATATACATTCCGTTTTTAAAGTCTGCTGTAGTTGCCATAAAAAATGAGTATGAAAATTGATATATGTCGCAAATTTATGTGATTTTTTTAAATTTGTTTCCCTTATGGTTACAGTTAAAGAAATCACTTCAGGATCGGATAAAAGAAAATTCTTTGCATTTCCTGTCAAATTATATAAGGATAATCCGTGGTTTGTTCCGACATTGATATCAGAGGAAATGAGGGATTTCAATCCCCAAAAGAACGCTGCCTTTGAATATGCATCCTGCAAGATGTTCCTGGCATACAGGGACGGGGAGATCGTAGGCAGAATAGCGGCCATTCTCAACAACGCCTACAATTATAAGATGAATGTGCGCCAACTTCGTTTTACCCGTTTTGATTTCATAGACGATTATAAAGTCTCTGCTGCGCTCCTGGAGAAAGTCAGGGAATGGGCTATGTTCCTTGACATGAAAGAGATAGTCGGTCCGCTGGGCTTTTCCGACATGGACAAGATGGGTATGCTCATAGAAGGATTCGAAGAAATGGACATGTATATAACCACCTACAATTATCAATATTATATAGAACATATGGAACGGTTGGGCCTTCAAAAGAAGGTGGACTGGCTGGAATTCCAGGTTAAGCTTCCTGAACGAATGGATCCTGAGCTGGAACGGCTTGCCCTGAGTGCAATGGAGCGGTACGGCTATTCCGTTCGGAAGTTCAACAAGGTGAAGGACCTGAAACCGGTTTTCAGGGAAGCTCTTCCTCTCATGAATGAGGCATTTTCGGAATTGTTCGGCGTGGTTCGCATTTCTGAAAAACAGCTGATGGATTTTGCCAACCTGCTCATGTCCATATGCAAACTGGATTACATAACCGTTGTCCAGAACAAGGCCGGTCAGATCATAGGCTACGGCCTGATGGCTCCTTCTATCAGCCGGGGTGTGCGTCTTGGCAAAGGCAGGCTCTTCCCCTTGGGTTTGTTAGGCATTATGCGGGATATCAGACAGTCTCGCGTGCTGGATATGTATCACATAGGGGTATGGCCCACTTACCAGAACAGGGGAGTAAACGCCATTATCATATACAACAGCATAATCAACGCCATGAAAACCGGTGTGGAGTATGCTGAAACCGGTCCCGAGCTGGAAGACAACATCAAGATCCAGAGCCAGTGGAAACTGTTTGAACACCGGCAGCACCGCCGCAGAAGGTGCTACACCATGAACGTATAATCTGACAAACGGTTCCTAATCTACGATGGAATCAAAATCCGCATCCAACCGCCTGTTGTTGATAAAATCGTACTGGGTAATACTCCTGAGCTCGTAATAGTATCGCCAATAGTTGAACAAGGCCTGGACATATCCAACCCGTGCCTGATCCCTGTCAAGCTGGGCATTATTCATGTCTGTGACCGTTATCTTGTCTATCAGGTAGCGCTGTTTGGCCACGTCATATCGTTTCTGTGCAATGGTGTCTGCTTTGGCCGCAATAAAGAACTGCTGCTCCTGCATGTTGAATTGACGGACATTGAGGTTTATATCCTGTATGAAATCCAGCCTTGACTGCTCCACTTGGCGCCGTACCAGTTCTTCGTTGCTCAGGGCCATTTTCACAAGACCCTTGCCCCTCCCCCAGTCAAGTATGGGGACCGTCAGTCCTATGCTGACTGTCTGCATGTCCCTGGGATCTTTATAGGAATCTAGCAGCCCTGTTGCCTGCTGGTTCAGACCGAAAGCGACATTCAGGTTGGCCTGGAATCCCCGGTTGGCACGTTGTTGGGCAACATTCTTCTGGGCTTCGATCAGCTGTCTCTCATACGAGATCATATCGGGATTGTTATCCAAAGCCAGCTGCAATACCTGTTCCACATCCATGATAACATCCGGAACGTTTTCCGGTATGACAATATTCAGTTTCACACGCTCATTGAATCCAAGATAGGAACGCAAACGGTTTTCTGCATCTTCAAGGTTCAGCCTGTCTTCATTCAGGGTCGAGAGTGCATTCTGATAGGCCAGCTCGGACTGGAGCAGGTCGTTTTCTCCAATGGTGCCCAGTTCATACCTTCCTGCTGCAATATTGTACAGCGTGTCGTTGTTGGCATGGTTGAATTCGGCAATGGCAAGCCGTTGCTGTGCGATGGCCATATTGAAAAAATACTGGATAGCCCTCTGGTTCACATTTTCCATGTTTTCTATGTAGGTGCGCCTGGCTTCTTCATATTTAAGGGGCTCTATCTTGCGGTCCCACTTCATTTCATTAACGCCGAAAATGGATTGCCTGAGCCTGACATTTAGTGCAGTGGAAAGATATTCCGTGCTCTGGTGGTTGTTGAAAGATCCGCTGAAACGGTCAACCCGCTGCAGCGATGAACTGATGGTCACCGAACCTCCCGTAGGCAGGTTTTGCTGGAGTGACAGACCGCCGCTGAAAACATTGTAGAATTCCGAGGAATAATCATGCCGCACTTCTCCCGTTGCAGGATCTATGCTGGGAACGTCCACTATCTTGCGGGAAAATTCCGGCAATTGAGAAGTAAACGACAGGGAGGGTAAAAAATTTGCCCTGTACGACCGGTATTGCCAGTATCCTACCTGGAAGCTGTTCCTCGCCCTCAGGGCTTCATTGGACTGTGTGGCGGCAAGGTGCAGTACATCCTCCAGTGTCAGGTTATACGAATACAGGATGTACTCCTGCGAATCCGGATCTGCCGTTTCCTGATTGGTTTGTGCCCATATGCCCGGGGCAGCGAAAAGCATGCAGATGATGCATGTCAGAAACCAGGTATTGATCTTCATAATTTTATTCATATCTGAGAGATTCTATGGGATCGCGTTCAGCTGCGCGTTTGGCAGGGGAGTAACCGAATATCACACCTACAGCAGCCGATACGCCGAATGAAATGACAATGGATGAAAATGAAATGATGGTGGTGATATCAAAGAAAGACCGGATCAGAAAGGACAACAGGACTCCCACAAACACGCCAATCACACCTCCGGCCACGCTTATCAGGATGGCTTCCGAGAGGAACTGGGCTATCACATCGGCTTTTTTTGCGCCAATGGCCAGCCTTGTGCCGATTTCCTTTGTCCGTTCCATGACCGAAGCGAACATGATGTTCATGATGCCGATGCCTCCCACCAGGAGCGAGATCCCGGCGATGGCTCCCAGCACAATGTTGAAAATATCCTTGGTGCGTTGTTGCTGCTTGAGCAGCAGCTCGGGCACAGTAACCTCAAAGTCAGGAACATCCTGGTGGCGTCTTTTCAGGATCCTGGTAATGACTTCCTGAGACGAGGTCAGTTCGTCAGTATCGTTTACCTGTACAGTGATCCTGTCCAGCTGGTGATAATTTGTATTGCCGGCTGAAGTCGACGTGTTGCTGGAAATCACTATATGCCTGCGACCTCCGCCTCCTGCCATAACCACTGAACCTCCTGATGCTGATGCGGGATTGGTTATTGCCAGCGCCCTGTTTTCCTGGCGGAGCAACATGGTCCTTATTGGGATGAATACCTGGTCGTCGTATCCTTGCATGCCCATGCTTTCAGAGCCGATAGTACCCAGGGATCCTGACCTGGCAGTAGATGCTGTCCCGGATGATTCAGCCTCTTCCTTAGGCGTGGAAGCACCCGAAGTGCTCTGTTCCAAAACACCTATCACCTTTACCCAGTTATTTCCGAATTTAATGAACTGGCCTATGGGGTCATTCTGTTGAAAGAAACGGATTTTTACATTATGTCCTATCAGGCACACCGCCATGGAATTGAGCTCCTGTTCAATGGAAAAATACTCTCCGGCTTCCAACCCCATGTTGTACAATTGAAAATACTCGCTTGTTATGCCAAGCACTTTTGCCGGCTTCCTGATCCCGTTATAGGTGATATAGGTGAAGACACTTACTTCGGGGGATACGTGTTTTACAGAAGGGAGCACCTGCTTTATGGCCAATGCATCGGAAAGCTGCAATCCGGGAGAGAATTTTTTTGTCTGACTGGCCGA
Source organism: Bacteroidetes bacterium ADurb.Bin013 (assembly GCA_002071385.1). Lineage (GTDB taxonomy): Bacteria > Bacteroidota > Bacteroidia > Bacteroidales > UBA932 > DMER64. Next base: position 36,974 of record MWFB01000002.1, on the reverse strand, counting down.
AGTGCCTGTTGACTCCTCGTCAACTTCTTCAACGGTGGCAGGAAGGATAACTATATTGTTTACCCCAACCATTTCTATCTGATCCAGTATTTCCTGCTGGGCTCCGTTCCCTATGGCCATCATGCTGATCACAGCCCCCACACCAAATACGATCCCCAGAGCCGTAAGGAAACTCTTCAGCTTATTGTGCACGATGGATTCCACGGCTATGTGGATATCGTGCATGTATCTGTGGATGAAAAAAATATTCATAAGAACGGATGCTTACTTTTGAGTACCTGAAGGCTGCATTACCACCCTGCGTTGACCGCCGGAAGGAGGGGTTCCTCCTTGTGGTGGTCTTACCCCCTGCGGCAGGGTAACTCCTTCGGGCAGGGTAAAATTCTGCTGTCCCTGACCGTTGACGCGCATCATGCGTTTTTGCTGCACTGATTCCTGTTCCTCTGCTCTCCTCTTCTCCGCCTCGGCCTTTTCAATGATCCTTTGCTTGATGACAGCGATGTACTCTTCTCCCTGGACTTTAAAGCGGGAAGGATTCATAGGCAGGGAAAGGTACAGTTCATCCCCTTCGGCCAGCCCCTGTTCTATCACTGTGAAATTCTCGTTGGATTCTCCCTTGACAACTATCTGGCGTATCCCGTCCGTTGTATACACATAAGTGATGCTGTCCCTTTCAAATATTGCTTCCGACGGAATGAAAATGGCGCTATCCATGGAAGATGTGACAATCTGGTTGCTGGTGGTCATGGCAGGGCGCAGGATCTCATCCTGGCCATCTACTTTGATTACTACTTCAAAAACCTTGGCGTCTGCATTCTTTAGTTGTTCCCCCACATTCGACACTTCTTTAACATATCCCGTGTAGCTTTTTTCGGGAAAAGCATCTACCCCGATGCGAACTTCTTGTCCGGGTTTTACCTTGGCGATATCGATCTCGTTGACGTATGTTTTGGATAACATATTGCTCAGATCGGGGAGAGTGGCAACCACCAGGTCCCATCCGCTTATTGATGAACCAATACGCCGCTTATCTCCGCTCCAGTCCCTGTAATAAATAACCATCCCGTCGCTTGGGGCATAAATGGTAAAATCCTTGAGCACTGAACGAAGTTCTTCCAATTGCCTCTTTTTCCTGTTCAGTTCTATGGATACGTCGTTTACGCTGGCCTGGGCCTGTTCAACTTTCAGATCATAATTGTTGAGGGCCTGCTCATAGGACCGCAACGCTTTTTCCAGGTTATTGCGATATTGCCTTTGTGTTGCTGGTGGTTCGTAAATGGATTGTTCCACGGCTATTTCGGCCTCTTCAATATTAAATTTCTGATTTTCTATATCATCGCGCAAGGCTTTCAGGGTCAGGGACGTATCAAGCAGTGTCCTATCATATTTTGCTACCAGCGCTTCGTATTCATCTTCCAGGTCCTTAAGTGAATTATCGGCTGATGTCCTGTCCAGTGTAGCCACATAATCGCCCTGCCTGACAACAGTTCCCTCCGCAACCAGGTCCTGGATCTTCACTTCGCCTATACGGACGTTACGAGCGGTCATCCCGGACGGACCTTCAATTTTAATGTTATTCTCTGCTTCCAGCTCTCCGGTTGTTGCTACAACAATCTCGAAAAGACCTTTTTGTGCCTTGACTACCAGGGGTGTGTAACCGTCCTTATTACCGGTCGCCAGAATTATGACCAGGACAATAGCGGCTACGGCCACAGAGCTCAAGATGATGATATTCCTCTTTTTCATACTGATTTATATAGTCTGATTTCTAAAATTTGACAAATGTATCCATTTGATGGACTCGGACGAAAATAGTTTAATAAAATAAAAATTTTGCCGGCAGTGAATAAATATTTAACTTTGCTCCCCCTCAATAATGGTGCCATAGCTCAGTTGGTAGAGCAAAGGACTGAAAATCCTTGTGTCCCTGGTTCGATTCCCGGTGGCACCACATCCAGTAACCGTGATAACATCGCGGTTTTTTTATACCGGTTCTTTTCCGGATTGATTTTTATACTGTAAATTTGCAGGATATAATCATTTAATTCTGGAGGATCATATAATGAAAATCAAAAAAGTTGAAGCTATTGAGATATTGGATTCAAGAGGCAATCCAACAGTAGAGGTCAGGATGTCACTGGAAGATGGTACCAGGGCAACTGCCATGGTGCCGAGCGGGGCATCTACCGGTGAAAGGGAAGCTGTTGAACTGCGCGACGGAGACAAAAAGCGCTATAACGGAAAAGGAGTGCTTAAAGCTGTTTCCAATGTAAATTATAACATCGCAAAAGCTATTGAGGGTAAGTGCTTTACAAGCCAGAGGGAGTTGGATTACCTTATGATAGACCTGGACGGAACCCCCAACAAGGGAAAACTTGGCGCCAATGCCATTCTGGCTGTTTCCATGGCGTATGCAAGGGCCAGGTCCATAAGTCTGGGTATTCCCCTTTACCAATACCTGGGAGGCAGCAATGCCCATCTTTTGCCCGTTCCCTGCATGAATGTGATCAATGGCGGTGCCCACGCCGACAATACAGTTGATTTCCAGGAATTCATGATCGCCCCCCACAACGCTCCTTCATTCCGTGAATCCATTCGGATGGGTGCCGAGGTTTTTCATGCCCTGAAAAGCGTTCTTAAATCAAAAGGCCTGAGTACCGGTGTTGGAGACGAAGGCGGATTTGCCCCGGATCTGAAGACAAACGAGCAGGCCGTGGAAATGATCCTGGAAGGGATCGTAAAAGCAGGGTACAAACCGGGAGAAGATGTAAGCATTTGTCTTGATCCTGCCGCCAGTGAAATGTGGGAAGACGGGAAATACAAATTTTTCAAGAGTACAAAACAGCTGGTATCGAGCGATGAAATGGTGAAGATATGGGAAAGCTGGGTAAGGCAATACCCGATTGTTTCCATAGAAGACGGACTTGCAGAAAACGATTGGCAGGGATGGAAGAACCTGACCGACACCATCGGGAACAAAATAGAATTGGTAGGAGATGACCTCTTCTGTACCAACAAAGCCATCCTGGCAGAAGGGATCAAAAAAGGTCTGGCCAATTCCGTCCTGATCAAACTGAACCAGATAGGTTCTGTAACAGAAACACTGGAAACAATTGAACTGGCCAACAGGAATTCTTATAATTGCTTTGTATCACACCGCAGCGGGGAGACCTCGGACAGCTTTATTGCCGACCTGGCGGTTGCCGTAAATGCAGGCCATATAAAAACAGGAAGCGGATGCCGCAGTGAGCGCATAGAAAAATTCAACCAGCTTATGCGCATTGAATACGAATTGGGTAAAGTATCCCATTTTGCAGGATTAAAAGCTTTTAAAAACGCCTGAAAAGTTAGTGTTCCAAAAGCCTGGAGGGATGATTCATTTTGACAATCATACGCACTCCCATCATTCTGCCGACAGCAGGATGGCTCCGGGCAGGGCGGCTGAAAAGGCCCTACAAAGGTCATTGGGAGGGATATGTTTCTCGGATCATTACGATTTTGACGCTCCTGAAGGAGTGAGGTTGTTCACATTTGATGTGCAGCGGCAGCAGGAGGAAATCGAAGGGTTGAAAGAAAAATTTCCTTCAATTGTTCTGCTCAAAGGAGTGGAAATCGGGATACAACCCATCAGTCTCGGCGCCATAAGGGATTTCATGGGCAAACATGCCTTTGACACGGTCATAGCCTCCATGCACTTTGTCCGGGGAACGGATCCTTTCCACCGTACTTATTACCAGGGATACGATTTCAAACAGGCGTACGGTATATACCTGGAAGACATTTTGTCTTGTATCAGTGTTTTTCCCGATTTTGACATACTGGGCCACTTTGATTACGTGGCCCGGTATTCTCCATACCTGGAACACGAAGTGTCCATGAAGGTCTTTGGCGATGTGCTGGATCCCATATTGAAGATCCTGGCCCAAAATGGAAAAACATTAGAAATCAACACAAAAACGTACCAGAAATTCCAATATGGAACCCCGACCCTGGATAAAAATGTCATCAGGCGATTCAGGGAGCTGGGCGGTGAAGCCGTAAGCCTGGGATCGGACGCCCATAGTGATGAAAAGATCGGGGAACAATTCGGAATTTATACCGATATACTCCGGCAGTGCGGATTCCGTTACGGGGTGTATTACAGGAACAGGAGACCGGAATATTATAAAATTGATTCATGATGAATATCAGAAAAGATCTTTTGCCGGTACTGGTACTTTTCCTGGCTTCATGCCAGGGCAGGCCGACACACATACCCATAATTGAAACAGCTCTTAATGATTCAAATTCTGTATACTACACAGACTTTTCTGCTTATCCTGCCGTCCGTAACGATCTGCCGATAGGTATTTTTGATTCGGGAACAGGGGGTCTGACCGTGATGGAGGCCATTATGGCCAGCCGCCTGCTGGATGGAGAGAATTATATTTATTTCGGGGACCAGGCCAATATGCCTTATGGCAATTATCCATCAGAGGGAAAGACAGACTTTCTGAGGGAACTCATCATGCAGGATGCCTTTTTCCTGCTTGGACGGAAAGTTAAAATACTGGTAGTGGCCTGCAATACAGCTACTGCATATGGCCTGGAGGATATCAGAGCGTACCTTGATGAGAGCGGTTCAGGGATCAAGGTCATTGGCGTGATCAATGCCGGGGTCAATGCCACACTGGACAGGATAAAGCCCGGTGAGGAGGTGGCTGTAGGCGTTTTGGCAACGGTGGGAACCGTGGCTTCGGGTGGGTATGAAAACACTTTCCGGTCCCTTGCCCTTGAGCGGGGTTACGGTGACAATATCCTGGTAGTTAGCCATGGATCTCTGGGTTTTGCAGAAGCCGTTGACGGGGAAAGGGATTTTATCTGCACAGATGCATCCGGTCCAAGGGATGGATACCGGGGACCGTCGCCGGATCACCCACAATACAAGATAGAACTTGATCTGCTGCCAGCCTATGGCTTTGATTTTTCATCCAATAAAATGTTATATGAAGGCACACCTGAAGATCCGGCCCGCCTGCAACTGAACGCAGCGGAGAATTACGCACGGTACCACCTGTTGAGCCTTATGGAACAACTGCGCCGAAGCAGTGACCCAAAGCCATTGCGTTACCTGGTCCTGGGATGTACCCATTATCCTTACCAGCTGGAAACTTTAACACTGATGCTGGAGCATTTGCGCCAATTCAGGCAGGGTGACCAGTATCCGTACCGGGACCTGATAGCACCGGATGTGGAAATCATAGATCCGGCGCTGGAAACGGCACGCGAGCTGTATTACACGCTGTTGAAGGACAATCTGCTCACTTACAGGCTTGGACAATCGAATGCGCAATTTTATTTATCGGTTTCAAGAAAGGATCCTGATAACCCACAAAGACTCGATTCACTGGGGCGTTTTACCTATGAATATAAATACGGCCGTATGGCAGGCCTGTTTGCACAAGATATCGACATTGTGCCTTTTTCTGCAGACAATATAGATAGTCTGACCATAGAACGTTTCCGTTCGCTCAGGCATACCTGGCCGCTGCTTCCGTTCTGATTCAGAACTGCAACAGCAGTTCACCGATCTGTATGGCGTTCAGTGCAGCCCCCTTTCGAAGGTTGTCGGCCACGGTCCATAATTCCAATGTGTTTTCTTCCGTAGGATCTCTCCGGATCCTGCCTACATAGACAGTATCTGTACCTTCGGCTTCCAGGGGCACGGCAAAACCATGACCGGCTGAAAAATCATTCAACACAAGGCCGGGGAAACTTTTTATAAGCGAACAGACATCCTCCAAAGAAAAAGGTTCAGCGAACCGGGCATTGACCGCCACACAGTGACTCGCTATGACCGGTACGCGCACGCAAGTGGCAGAAACCCCGATTTTCGCATCACCCAATATTTTTCGGGTTTCTTCGCGCATTTTTATTTCTTCTTCTGTGTATCCATCGGGCGTCAGGGCGCCGATATCCGGTATCACATTCAGGTCTATGGGGCAGGGGTAAACGCTCCCTGACAGGGGCAGCGGATTTCCTGCTACCCAGGCCTTTCTTTCTGCCAGTATCCTTTCCACGCCTTTCTGTCCCGAGCCGGTCACCGCCTGGTATGTGCAGGCCACAATCCTTTGCAGCCGGTACCTGTTGTGCAGGGGTGCCAGCGCCAGGACCATCTGAATGGTAGAGCAATTGGGATTGGCAACCAGCCGGTCATCGGGGCTGAGCAAACTACCATTGATTTCGGGGACTACCAGTTTCACGTTCCCGGACATCCTCCAGCAGGAAGAATTGTCTACCACCTTCCAGCCGGCTTGTACAAAAAGCGGAGCCCAGGTTCCGGAAACGTCTTTCCCTGCGGAAAAGAAGGCTATGCCCGGTTCCTCTTTCAGTGCAGCAGGCAGGGTGGTCACCCCGATTTTCTTTCCCCGGAAAGAAACCGTGCGTCCTTCAGGGCGTTCCGATGCCACGGCAACCAGGTGATCTGCCGGAAAGTTCCTTTCTTCCAGTATTTTGATCATAGTCCTGCCCACCAGTCCAGTTGCTCCTGCAACCATTACATTTCTGTTCATACGCATTGCAGAATATCGTTGATCAATCCGGAAGCTGTCTGCCGGCCGCCGGCTCCCGCTCCTTCCACGCGCAATCCGTTGGGATATAACCGGCTGTAAAGGATAACCGACACGTCTGTCCCGCGGAGTCCTGAAAAGGGATGTTCACGGGGCACCACTTTCAGGCCGGCCTTAACGCCCCGGTTGTCTATTGTGGAAACGTATCGCAGGGTTCCTTCCTTTTGCTGGCTTTCCAGGTACAGGGACCTGAAATGTTCTTCACAGGGCCACTGCGTGGGAAGAAACGAGGCGGTGTTTACCTGGCTTTCTTCTATGTCCATTCCACATTCGCGTGCCAGGATCAATGTTTTGCGCATTACATCCTTTCCGGAAAGGTCTGCCATTGGATCCGGCTCGGCATAACCAAGACTTGAGGCTTCTTCCACAATCCGGTGGAATGGAGTCTGGCCGTCATAACGGCTGAAAACATAGTTCAGGGTTCCAGAAAGACATGCCTCCACCCGTTCAGGGGTGTCCCCGCTGAGGCGCATCTGCCGGATCAGGCAAATCACCGGAAGCGCTGCGCCCACGTTGGTTTCATAGAGGAAAGGAACATGTCTTCTGACCGCCTGGCGGCGAAGTTTGTTATAATAATCCATATCCAGGGTGTTGGCAATCTTATTACAGGTCACTATGGCTATTTTGGCCATAATAATATCTTCGTAGCGCAGGGCAATGAAATGATCAGCTGTACAGTCTGCAAACACGCTGTTTCTCAGATTCATTTCTATGATTTTGTCAATAAAAGTCCCGTTTTGGTACAATTCCCCGTCGCTGGACAAGGTCTGTCCGATCTGGTCAGGAGCCAGCCCTTCCTTATTCAGGATCATTCTTTTGCTGTTGCAGATCCCGCAGATCTGTACCCGGATACCTTCCCGCACGGCCCATGCTTCCCGTTGGCTGAAGATCATTGCGGTCAGGCTTTTTCCCACATTGCCCCAGCCTGCAATAAAGAGGTTGATACAGCGTTCAGAAGATCCGAAGAACTCCTGGTGTACAGCCCGGATGGCTTCCGCTGCATCGTTTGTGGCCACAACAGCCGAAACGTTTTTTTCAGAGGATCCCTGGGCTATGGCCCGGATGGTGATGTTTCGGCGGCCAATGGCCTCAAACATGCGGCCGCTAGCCCCGGATTGGTTTTTCATATCGTCGCCAATAAGACTGATAATTGAAAAACCGCTTTCTACTTTCAAAGGTTCTACTTTCTGCAGTGAAATTTCGTAGGCAAAGGTTTCATCGGCGGCCTTCCTGGCTTTCTGCGCATCGGCCTGGTCAATAGCCACCAGCATGGTGTGCACCGAAGATGCCTGCGTTATGAGAATAATGTTGATCTGCTGCTGCGCCAGCGCATTGAAAAGTCGGCTTGAATACCCCGGAATGCCCACCATCCCGCTCCCTTCCATGGATAGCAGGGCTATGCGGTCACTTCCGGAAATACCCCTGATCTTTTCTTTTCCTTCGGGGGGGTCCTGCTCGATGAGTGTCCCGGGGCCTTCAGGATCAAAGGTGTTTTTTACCATGATGGGGATGCCTTTCGACACGACCGGCTGTATGGTGGGAGGGTACACCACCCGCGCCCCGAAATGCGAGATCTCCAGCGCTTCTTTATACGATATGTTCTCAATGGTACGTGCCTGGGGAACGATTCGTGGATCTGCCGTCATCATCCCGTTCACATCGGTCCAGATCCAAAGCATGCGGGCTTTTGCCGCTACAGCCAGCAACGAGGCCGTGTAATCTGATCCTCCCCTTCCCAGGGTGGTTGTCCTGCCCTGATCATCGGAGGCAATGAAACCCGGTACAAGAATAATCTTTGACAGGTTATTGCGCAACAATTCCCGGACATTGCGCTGCGTCACGGCGGTGTTGACCACCGGCTGGGAAGAGGAGGGACCGGTCCGGATGATTTCACGGGCATCTGCCCAGTGGCAACTTAGTCCCGTGGAGGTGCATGTTGCTTCCAGGATCCGGGTGGAGAACAACTCCCCGAAACCGGCAATCAGATCGGAAGTGGCAGGACTGATTTCCCCTATCATGAAAGCCCCGCGGCATATATCCCGCAGCTTATCAAACAATATGGATAACTCAACCCGGACACCGGGATCTGATTCCGATGGAAGCAGCTCGTTTATAACTGTGATATGCCTTGCTTGCAGATCGTCTATCAATGTAGTATAACCGGAATCTCCGCTGCCGGCCATGATTCCTGCACGTATCAGCGTATCGGTCACACCGCTCAGGGCCGAGGCAACCACAATGGTTTTATCCCTGGCCGAGGCAGTCCGGATAATTTTCATAACCTGACTTATGGCAGAGGCATTGGCCAGTGAGCTGCCCCCGAATTTAAGAACTTGCATAAAGTAGATGTTATTTGTTCATGTTCCAGTAAAAAGCCGTCATGTCCAAAATCAGATGAAATGACCTCCAGGACTGCTCCGGGTATGTGACGGGCCAGAATTTCCATTTCTGAAATGGGAAAAAGTATGTCGCTGTCTATGCCAATACATAGGGTGCGTGCTTTGATACGTGACAAGGCTTTGGCTGTGCCGCCGCGATTACGCCCCACATTGTGCGAATCCAGGCTTAAGGTAAGGGTGTAGTAACTGTAAGGGCTGAACCGGTCTGCCAGTTTTTTCCCCTGGTACTGCTGGTAAGAACAGGCTTTTAAAGCCATCAGCACGTCATCCTCCTGTTCTGACTGGGTCTTACTATACCCCTCATATGACCGGTAAGAGAGCATGGCGATGGATCGTGCCGCTGCCAGTCCCCGGCGGCCAGACAGGGGTTCTTCCCGAGGGCCGAAAGTCGTATCTGCTAAAAGGGCCATGCGTTGTGATTCATTTAATGCCGTAGCCCAGGGACTGATGCGTGCATTGCAGGCGATCAGGCACAGGTTGCCTGTCAGGCCGGGATTACCTATGGCCCATTCCAGGGCTTGAAAACCTCCGCTGGAACCCCCTGTGAGCAGGTCAATATGTTCAATACCCAGATGGAGGCGAAGCAATTCGTGTGCTTTCACCATATCCCGGATGGTGATTAAAGGGAAGTCAGTAGCATGGGGTTGCGTGGAGCCGTAACAGGACCCCTGGACATTGGCGCAGATAATATACTCCCGACCAGGATCAAGGAATTTTTCCGGTCCAACCATTGTGGGCCACCATTCAAGTGGATTTGAATTGGCTGTCAGGGCGTGGCATATCCAGACCACATTTCTGCCGGCACAAGAGCCCGGACTGCAATGGTAGCGAATGCGTATCCCGGGCAGGACCGCTCCGCTTTCCAGGAGAAAAGGCTCATTATATATATAGGTGTTCTCTTTCATCCTGAACAGGAAACCAGGGCTTGCTTCAAGTCACTCTTAAGATCATCAATATGCTCAATGCCAACCGAAAGGCGTAAAGTGCCCGGGCCAATACCGGCTGCTTTCAAGGCATCATCTGGCATTTGCGCGTGTGTTGTGGAAGCGGGGTGGGTGATAAGGGTTCTGTTGTCTCCAACATTAGCCAGGTGGGTGATCAGCTGCAGGCGGTTCACAAAAGCTGCGGTGGCGGCAGGGTCTGCCTTGAGGGTGAAACTCAAGACGGCTCCTGCTCCGCATGGAAAGTATTTCTTAACATGATCATACGAAGGGTGTGTTTTCAACCCCGGATAACATACCCCTGAAACCTGCTTTTGCCTGCCAAGCCAGAGCGCCAGTTCCAGTGCATTGTCCATAGCCCGCTGCATGCGCAGTGACAGGGTTTCTATTCCTTGAAGGATGAGCAGTGCATTGAAGGGGGAAAGGCAGCAACCCCAGTCGCGCAGGCCCAGTGCCCTTGCCCTGTTACAGAAAGCCTTATCACCAAAAGATGCATAAAAATTCAAACCATGATATGAAGGACAATTTTCGGTGAATTGCGGGAAACGGGGATTATCCCAGTTGAAAGTCCCTGCCTCGGCAAGAATCCCGGCAATGCTGTTGCCGTGTCCTCCAATCCATTTGGTAGCTGAATGTGTTATGACTGCTGCTCCGTGATTTGCCGGGCGAAACAGATACCCGCCCCCTCCGAAGGTGTTGTCTACAATAAGGGGAATCTGTTTTTTATGACAAATCGATGCCAGCACATCAAAATCAGGAACATGATAATCTGAATTGGCTATTGTTTCCACAAACAAACCTTTAGTGCGGCTGTCTATAAGGGCCAGGATGTTTTCCGGTTCATTTCCAGGTGCAAATCGAACGGTGATTTCCAATTCACGCAAACGGTCCCGGAAAAGGGAGTATGTTCCCCCGTACAGGGAAGGAAAAGCCACAAAATTGTCCCCAGGCACGGCCAGGTTAAAAACAGTGAGAAAAAGGGCGGCCTGGCCGGAGGATACGGCAACTGCCCCGGAACAGTTTTCCAGGGCGGCCAGGCGTTCCTCCAGTACAGTGACCGTGGGATTTGACAGACGAGAATAGATATAACCTTCTTCCTGCAACTGGAATAGACGCGCTGCATGGTCCATGTCCCTGAAACAGAAAGAAGCTGTCTGGTATAGGGGGGTAGCGCAGGAACCTGTAGCCGGATCCGCTATGTGCCCTGCATGGACCTGCATGGTCTCAAAATGCTTGTATACAGACATGATGTCAGTAATTAAATATTAAAAAAGTAGAAAATAAAGAAACTGAAAAGTGGGAGCAGGCGGAATTGCATCTTAACGATGCATTCGCATTATCATAGATGATATGTAAAAAAGACGATTCATATTGCAAATATAAAAGTTTTTTTAAAAATATTTGGTTTATAAAAATAAGTACTTTATATTTGTGACAACATTAGTAATTAAAGCCATGGAAAAAGTCTTGAATGAAAAAGAAAGTCTTGAGTTGATCACCAGGATGATCGACAACACCCGTAAGGGCATGGAGAAAAATGCAGCACGCCCCATGCTCATATTCGGCTATGTAAGTGTGCTCACGGCCCTGGCTGTCTGGTTTGCCATCCGCCAGACAGGTGATTATATGTACAACCTGTTGTGGTTATCCATACCGGTTCTGGGATGGATCATTTACTGGATCATGGAAAGAGGCAAGACCCGTACACAGGGCGCATCCCAGTCACACATGGGTAAAATCATTACCAGGATATGGATCCTGCTAGCCGTTGCCATGTTCCTGTGTGCAGCGGCAGCCTTCCTGGTTCACCCTTTTCCTGCCACTTTTGTGATTACACTGCTTGTGTCCGTTGGGGTGAGCACTACCGGGTTAATGGTGCTGTACAAACCTTTTATCGTTTGCGGATTGATCGGGATCCTGCTGTCCTTTGCCTTTTTGTGGGTCGACGGAATCAATACGATCCCGCTCATAGCCATAGCTTTTGTCATCATCATGGTGGTCCCTGCCCATATATTGCAATGTGCAGCCAATAAAAAACTCCGTAGCGATGTTTAAGGAACTGGATCCCCTGTTGCATTCAGAGCTGCGTTTGGCGGTGATGTCGGTACTTATTTCCCTTGAAGAAGCCGATTTTGTATACCTTCAGAAACAAACGGGAGCCAGTCCCGGGAACCTGAGTATACAGCTGGACAAGCTCAATGCAGCCGGGTACATAGAGATGGAGAAAACATTCAGGGGAAAGAAACCCCGCACGGTGTGCCGTATAACACCCCGGGGACTGGAAGCATTCCGCTCCTACGTAGAAGCTATCAAAGGCTATCTGGAAGTCTGAATGGTTCCACTGGCTATAAGGCCGGCCAGGGCCCGGATGCATTCTTTGCGTGTCATCAGGCTGAGACGGGACAGTTCTGCTATATCGAATTCCTTGTATTCCGTTTGTGTCCCGAGCACCTGGAGCAGGCGCCGGTGTTTGTTGTCCAGGGTAAAATGGAGCGGTCTGGCCGAGTGAGTCATTTTCAGCACAGTGGTTTCCAGTTCGGAAGCCACTTTATTTTCATCACCTTTCCTTATGTAGCAAAGGTATTTTCCCGATTCGTCAGGAGCAGAGTGAGGGGCTTTCGTGCTTTTTGGAACCTGCACTTCCAAGACCACCTTTCCCTCGTGTTCCCAGTTACGGGTAGTGTAACGGACGGGAGGCCTGCAGAAGACATGAGCTGCCGCTTCAACCACGTAGGCTTCTTCTTCCCTGTGTTTCAATCCGGCTATCCTGCCATTGTCCTTCACACCCACAAGGAGCCGGCCTCCTTCCGTGTTGGCGAAAGCTGCCAGGGAACGTGCGATTTTCCGGGCATCGTTCAGGAAATATTTAAAGTCCTGACGTACATGTTCCCCTTCCCCTATCATTTTTTCAAGCGGATGCATAATACAAAGATAGCATTCCTTTTTTCCTATATTTGCACCATGGAAAAAGCAGTATTTGCCGCAGGATGTTTTTGGGGCGTACAACATTACCTGGACATGGCTCCCGGAGTGATCCGGACCACTGTGGGCTATACAGGCGGTCATAAGGATGACCCTTCCTATGAAGAAGTAAAATCACACACTACAGGCCATGCCGAAGCTGTTGAGGTGGAGTTCGATCCGATTTTGACAAGTTTTGAGGAATTGTGCCGTTTGTTTTTCGAGATCCACGATCCCGGACAGACCAACGGCCAGGGTCCCGACATAGGACACCAATACCGTTCAGAGATTTTTTACATGGATGACAAGCAACGCGTGACGGCCCAAAAGCTCATGTTGATACTCCGGGAAAAAGGCCATGCGGTCCATACGGCCCTTACGCCTGCCACCCGTTTCTGGCCTGCAGAAAATTACCACCAGCATTATTATCATAAAACAGGACATCAACCCTATTGTCATTTCCGCATAAAAAAATTCTGATCATGGCAGACGAGAAAATCATATTTTCTATGAACGGAGTCAACAAGATCCTTCCACAAAACAACAAGACCATCCTGAAAAACATCTACTTGTCTTTTTTTTACGGGGCCAAGATCGGAGTGATCGGATTGAATGGATCCGGAAAATCAACCCTGTTGAAGATCATTGCAGGACTGGAAAAGGGAACAGAAGGGGAAGTGGTATGGGCTCCTGGTTATTCGGTAGGGTATCTGGAACAGGAACCCCGTCTGGATGATTTCAAAACCGTCATGGAAACGGTGCAGGAAGGGGTGCAGGACGTGGTAGACTTGCTGAAGGAATACGAAGAGGTGAACATGAAGTTTTCAGAACCCATGGACGATGATCAGATGAATGAACTGATCATCCGCCAGGGTGAACTGACAGAAAAAATCGATAATGCAGGCGCCTGGGACCTGGATTCCAAACTGCAGCGGGCCATGGATGCCCTGCAGTGTCCTCCGGCCGGGAATTCCGTCAAATACCTGAGCGGAGGGGAACGACGCCGGGTGGCTTTGTGCCGCCTGCTGTTGAGCGAACCGGATGTGCTGTTGCTGGACGAGCCCACCAACCACCTGGATACTGAAAGCGTTCAATGGCTGGAAGCCCACCTGCAACAATATAAGGGAACGGTCATAGCCGTTACCCACGACCGGTATTTCCTGGACAACGTGGCCGGATGGATTTTGGAACTGGACCGGGGGGAAGGGATTCCCTGGAAAGGTAATTACTCTTCATGGCTGGAACAGAAGACCATCCGCCTGGCAATGGAAGAAAAGCAGGAAAGCAAACGCCGCAAAACACTGGAGCGCGAACTGGAATGGGTGCGCATGGCACCCAAGGCCCGCCACGCCAAGTCAAAGGCGCGCCTCGGGGCTTATGAAAAAATGCTTAACCAGGACAGCCGCCAGAAGGAAGAACGCCTGGAAATATTTATTCCCGACGGGCCGAGGCTGGGGGACAAGGTGATTGAAGCCACGGGTGTAGCGAAGGCTTACGGGGAGAAACTCCTCTTCGATAACCTGAATTTCAGGTTGCCTCCGGCTGGCATCGTGGGAGTGATTGGACCCAACGGTGCCGGAAAGACCACGTTGTTCCGCCTGATAATGGGGGTGGAGAAACCCGATGCCGGGGAGTTCAGGGTGGGGGAGACCGTGCGGCTTGCCTACGTGGACCAGCAGCATAAACAGATAGATCCCGATAAAACCGTTTACCAGACCATTGCAGGAAACTCGGAATACATTCGTCTGGGGAACCGCGATGTGAATGCGCGGGCATACGTTTCCCGTTTCAATTTCTCAGGGGCGGACCAGGAAAAACTGTGCGGGATATTGAGCGGTGGGGAACGCAACCGGCTGCACCTGGCCCTGACACTGAAGGAAAACGCCAATGTGCTGTTGCTTGACGAGCCTACCAATGATGTGGATGTCAACACGATAAGAGCCCTGGAGGAAGGGCTGGAGAATTTCGCGGGTTGTGCCGTGATCGTATCCCACGACCGGTGGTTCCTGGACCGCATTGCCACGCATATCCTGGCCTTTGAAGGCGATTCAGGGGTTTATTTCTTTGAAGGCTCCTACAGTGAATACGAAGAAAACCGTAAACGCCGGCTTGGGACGGAGATCAAGCCGTTCAAGTACAAAAAACTGCAGGATTGAACCAGAACAGGATACATCATGCCTGTGCTTATTTGCGGTTGTATTCGCTGGGAGATGACCCAAAGTGTTTCTTAAAACTGACAGAGAAATGGGATAATGTGCTGAATCCTGTAAGATCGGCCACTTCAGATATGTTGTATTTACCGGTTGACAAAAGTTCTTCTGCCCGGTTCAATTTGTATTTCTTAAAGAAAACATTCGGATTCAAACCAGTAAGGCCTTTGACTTTATAATAAAACTTTGTCCTGCTCATCTGCAGGGTCTCGGTCATACGCTGAATATTGAGTTCCGGATTGGAGAGTTCCTTTTCCATGAGCTCATAAAGGCCCTTAAGAAATTGTTTGTCATGGGGCAACAGTTCCTTATCGTCAATCTCAAGCGGAGGTTTTGTCGTTTTCTCAAGCAGGCGGTGCAAATTTTCCCTGTTTTTAAGTTGTGCTTTAATAACAGCCTCCAGGTAAGGCGGTTCGAAAGGTTTTGTAATATAGGCATCTGCCCCGGATTCAAATCCGCTGACTTTTTCTTCTGTCGTTGTTTTGGCTGTCAGCAGTATGACAGGTATATGGCTGTAACTAAGATTATCTTTTATTTTACGGCAAAATGTAAAACCGTCTATACCCGGCATTACAATATCGCTGATTATCAGGTCAGGAATTGTGGTTTCCATAATGTTCAGAGCTGTTTGCCCATCAAATTCATGAATAACGTGGTAATTAGGTCTCAGAAGCATTTTCAGATAATGAGCGACATCTGTGTCGTCTTCCACCAGAAGGATCACGGGCAGTTCTTGAATATTTTCTTTGTCTCCCTGCATGATTTTGGGACAGGGTCCTGAAGTGTTTACAGCAGGATCTGCACAGACAGGTGTCTCTGAATAATCCAGTTCTGAAGGATCATAGGCGGCTTCATCAACAGGAATTATAAAAGTTAACAAAGCTCCGCCATCTGGTTTGTTTTGCGCTTTGATAAAACCGTGATGAGTCTCAACAAGCCGTCGCGAATAATACAATCCTATACCTGTGCCCCAGGAAAGAAATCCGGTTTTCTGACGTTCCATCTGGTAATACCTGGTAAATATTTTTGCCAGGTCTTTGTTGTCAAATCCCGGACCGTTATCGCCAACCGATAATTGAACATACCAGGAGGATACAAATCCGGCACTTTGGTCAAGATCAAAGCTCTTTACAGCATCTTTACTGTCTATCACATCGAATGTCACCTCTATACGTCCTTTTCCGGGAGTAGAAAATTTCACCGCATTGGCCAACAGATTTCCAATGATCTTGTCAATTTTATCTTCGTCTATCCAGGTAAGAAATGTATCTTCCAGTCCTTTGGTACGTAAAGTTATGTCTTTTTCTGAAGCATTGATCCTGAAAATATCTACCAACTTGTTAACCGGCTCAATGATGTCTGTTTTTCTTACCCGCAGTTTAAGTGTGTCGTTTTCAAGTTTATAAAAATCCAATAACTGATTGATCAGCTTGAGCATTCTCCGGACACTGCGCTGAATGATAATAACTAACTGCCGGTTCTCTTCGGAGATTGCTTTATCATTGGCCAAGGTAGAAATGGGGCCGGCAATCATGGTCAATGGTGTTCGGAATTCATGGGAAATATTAGAAAAGAATTTCATGTTGGTCTCATTCTGGCGGATCTCCCGTTCCCGTTCCATTTCAATTTGCCGGGTTCTTGTTTTGTTTCTTTTTATCCTCATGTACAATGCAAGTATACTACCCAGGATCAGGGCACCCGACAACCCGTAAAGCAGCCAGGCCCACCAGGAGAACCAGGGAGCGCTCTTGATCCGCAAAGACAACGATCGGGATACCTCTGCAATGGTGTTGTCGTGGTTTTTTATATGCACTGTAAATGTATACGTGCCTGCGGGAAGGTTGGAATAATAAGCTTCCCGGTGCTGGCCGGCTGAAATGTCCTCTTTATCATATCCCGATAAACGATAGCTATATTCCACGCGCGGGGCTGCATTGTGGTAATCCAATGCAGCAAAAGATATACTGAAATCGTTCTGAGTGTGGTCCAGAACTATTTCCGGAGTTTCTGTCAGCGAGCGTTTTATAGGTCCGTCTTCAGATGGCATAACCAGTTTGTTGTGGATCTTCAGGTATTCAAAACATAGCGGGACCGATCTTTTTTGGGCAATGTCCAGGGGATTGAAATGAGTGATTCCATGTGTCCCGCCAAAAACCAGCGTGTTATCAGGCAGCCTGACGGCACTCCTTTCGTTAAATTGGTTCCCTGATATGCCATCCAGGGCCGTATAGCTAAAATACCGGTCTATGGTTCTGTCGTAACGGATCAATCCATACTGTGTGCTGAGCCAGACCTGCCCGGCGTTGTCTTCCAACAGGTCACTTATGTCATTGCAGGAAAGATCCCTGACCGGGATAATTTCCCCGGTGGCAGGTGTATATTTGATCAGGCCGTTCCCAACAGTCCCCATCCAGATAATTCCCGCCGAATCTTCCATCAAGGCAGACGGGATCAGCGGCAGATCAGGGAATAGGTGCATTATATCCAGTTCTTCATAACTCATGTCCCCGGGATGCAGGATCCTTGGATTTTGTTTGAATCCCGGAATAAAAAGAGATCCGTTGGATAATGGTAAAATATGGGGGATATAGACAAATCCGGGATGAAATAAATCCCGGCTTTTCATTGTTAGAGATCCTTTTTCCAGGAAAAAGATTTGGTGGCTGAAAGTCCCCACCCACAAGGTCCCCTCTTTATCTGAAGTGACTGAAATGACTGGAGGAAGGGATTTAAACCGTTTTACCAGACGGATATTTCCCCGGGTGTATTTCAGAGCGATCAGTTCTGTATAGTGATAGAGCCAGACAGTATTATCCGGAGCTACATGGATGTTGATCAAAGGATCATTCAGAAATCCGGGGACCACCCTTTCGATCATATCCGAGAGATCAATAATCGAATCCTTAACGCGGTCATATAAAGATACACCCTCCCGGCGTGCGGATATCCACAAATTCCCACTGCTGTCTGTATCAAGTGAAACTATATTTTTCCCGTTATACTTTTTTGTCAGTAATGTATTTCCGCCAAAGGACTGGCGGAAAGGATTTCTTATATAAAAGCCTTTGTCATAAGTTCCTATAAAAATATTAGAACGTGAATCTTCATAAATTGTTGTAATTTCTGCATCGGGAAATAAACAGTGAAATTAAATGAAAACGGGTGAAAACGCCTCTTTTCATTTTTCCTTGTAAAACATTCATCTATAAGCATTTACCCCACTTTTAGGGCGTAGGTCGATTTTCAGCAGATTTCATTAGAATTCAAGTTGGTGGACAATTTCAATTGTTTTTGTCCACCGATTTTTGTACCTTTGTTATCGTTAACAAATCGCATTATGGCAAAGGTATATTTATCACTTTCATCCCGCGTACAGAAGGATACAGGCAAGTCTGAGGTCCTTTTGAGGTACCGCAACACACGTGATGTCGGACAGCGCGCACACTCCCACGTTTACCTCCTTCCAAAGTA
Organism: Bacteroidetes bacterium ADurb.Bin013; assembly: GCA_002071385.1. Lineage (GTDB taxonomy): Bacteria > Bacteroidota > Bacteroidia > Bacteroidales > UBA932 > DMER64. The sequence continues at coordinate 18,384 of MWFB01000002.1, read as the reverse complement.
CTTCGTGGACGGAGAAATCAAAATCAAGGCAAGAATCATCACTCCTGAGGTTCAAGAGGCCCGCGAAGCGAAGCTTGCCGTGGACAAAATCGTAGCCCATCTCATAGAGAAAGGCAACAACAAGGCGATATCAGACTTTGCACCAGATTGGGCACAAGACACCGTTGACCGCCTCCTCTTCCCCGAGAACTACAAAGATCCGGAGAGCGAAGAGCGTTACTTCCAGGACAAGGTCGAGGACTTCCTCAAGTTCAAGAAGGTTTCCGTTCAGCGCCTGAAGAGTTACCGCATCATCTTCAACATCGTCAAGCGCTTCGAACTCTACACCGGCAAGCCTATCAAACTTGATACTGCCACTGGTGACACTCTGGTAGAGCTTGAGAAGTTCTTCAGGGATGAGCACACATTCTTCACTGCAAAGAAGGGCAAGTTCGCAACCACCTATACACCTATCAAGAAGTACAAGCTTATCTGGGATAACTCTGAGCATGAGAAAGTCCCTCTGCAGCGAAGCGACAACGCCATCGTCACCTACATGAGCGCAGTCCGCGCATATTGGCGCTGGTGCATAGACATGGGCTACACCAACAACAACCCATTCCGCAAATACACCGTAGGCTCCCAGAAGTACGGCACCCCTTACTATCTGACCACCGAAGAAAGGGACTTGCTATTCAAGACGAAGCTAAAATCGAACAAAGAAGTAGCAATCGCGCGTGATATCTTCGTATTTCAGTGCTACATCGGCTGCCGAATCTCCGACCTCTTCGCCTTGACTGAGAACAACATCGTGGAGTCAGAAAACGGAATAGCCGTTCACTACATACCGAGCAAAACCAAAGAGGAGCGCCCGCGCGTAGTAAAGGTGTACCTGGCACCAACCGCCATCGAGATCCTGAAGCGCTACCGTGGCACGCAGAAGAACAGCCTCTTCCCTTTCATGAGCACGGGCAAACTCAATGATCTCATCCGCGTTGCGATGAAGGAAGCCGGTATCAACCGAGTAGTCACCGTAGTCAATCCTGTAACCAAGCAGTCAGAACAGCACCCAATCTGCGACGTGGCCAGCTCGCATATGGCTCGCCGTACATTCATCGGCAACCTCTATAAGAAGGTAAAAGACCCGAACCTTGTCGGCAAGCTCTCCGGCCACTGCGAAGGTTCAAAGGCATTCGCCCGTTATCGTGACATTGATGACGACATGATCAAGGAAATGACCAATCTGCTTGACTAGCTGTAATCAAATGACTTAGCCTCCCCTGTTGATAAATAGTGGGAGGTTTTTTCATTTTTCCGGTCCCGTGGCTCGCAGATTTTTCGTAACTTCATTCCCCTTTTCCCCGCCCTTTCAGGGGAATCATCACCTGACGCACAAAGAAGACGAACTAAGACCATGGACGACCACTTATCAAAGCTGCAATTATGGGAAGCAGAGAAGAACATGCTTCTCTTCTTCAACGAACTCAACACATACTATGACCTCATAAAGGGCGATCTCGACGACTATGACCAGGAAGATATGGAAATCCTTGCCATGGACATTGACAACGCCCTTACAGCCCTTTCCGGCTATTTCTGCATAGGACTTAATGAAGAACCAGGCACAATTACGTCGGATCAAGTAGAAGCATACTTCAAGAAGATCTACGACCACATAATAGAAAACGAAGACATCGCCTTCGCTACGGACATCGTCGAGTCTGACCCACACTTCACGCCAGTCCAGGACTTCCTTGTCAAATACATGCGAGACACCAAGACGCCATTTCGCAGCATCACACTCATTGACATCATCAAGGAGCAGGTGTACGACATCATCGCCTGGGCTGAACTGTGGCATATCCATCACGCCAGAGACATCCACGACGAACTCTCCAACAGAAGCAACACCGCAATCAAAATCATCATCCACGATCCAGACCTTGACGAACCGCAGACCATAGGCAAAGAAAACATCGACTCCACCAAAGCCTTCCGAAACTACTTCATCAAGGACTACGATGCCATCAAGATTGCCAAAATCAACGCAAAGGTAAACGAGCTGGGCAAACAGAAGAAAGACGGCCACGTCGCAAAACTCGCGGCGCTTGCTGCTGTGCTCTTCACCAAGAAGGTCCTCAGCAAGACATACAAGGAAACTCTCACCTATCTCTTCCTCCGTTTCAGCATCAAAGAAGACGCAGCCGCATACAAGCCGGCTCAGTTCAAAAGGCCCAGCATGAAGGGAACCGTACCCGCTAGATGGACCGAAGCAGAGTCCTTCTTCAATTCACTTGACATTTCAAACATCAAGTGAAACCGAATCTATAAACATCTCTAAAACAAGCACATAGCGTTTCACCCGAAACGTCCGTGAAATCACCGTTCCACCTCAATCAGGTGGGACGTATTTTTCATTTATCCTCGCAAGAACACTTCTAACTTTGTAAATGGAGGACAGAATGAAATACGGCGTTCTCACGCCCTCCGCAGCCTGTCAATACGGGCCGTATCACGTCACGACAGCTGCTACTTCCCAAAGTTTCACACTTAAAATGAATGTAAACTTACTCGAGGTCGCAAAAGAAAACCCCGACCTCATCGTATCACTCAAACTTGGCGATTTGCTCGAATTCGGTCAGAGCATCGCTGCTGCATCAAGAGAAGAACAGCCTGCAACAATCACCCAGCAGGAAGAAGAAAAGTACCTCACACGCACCGAAGTCATGGAAATCTTCGGCATTTCCTCTGCAACACTCTGGCGCTGGAGCAAAGACTACCTCGTTCCAGAGAAGATTGGCAACAGTGTAAGGTACCGACTGTCTGACATCCAAAAGCGCATGGAGGAATCGAAGTATGTCAGATAGCAGTGCACTCGACGCAATCCGCGCCCAGGTATCCGCTGTCCAGCCCAAAGACGGAGAACGCTACGTAGGCATGCTCTCCATCAAGACAGCCAACCAGACAGTCATCGATGCCGCTCGCCGTCCCAACCCAGTTGACCTGTACAACTCCCTCTGGTATGAGGGAGAGGTCTGCTGCCTATTCGCCGACTCCAACATCGGCAAGTCAATCTTCGCCGTACAGATGGCAGACTATGTTGCTCATTCACAGCCTGTTCTCTATGTTGATTGCGAGTTGTCCGATAAGCAGTTCCAGCTGCGTTACACAGATCAGGAAACAGGTCTGCGACACATCTTCCCTGACAATCTGCTCCGCGCAGAAATCCGTCCGGAAGCCATCAACGCACAGAACTACGAAGACGACATCATCCAAAACATCGAGGAAGCCGCCATCAGCACCGGTTGCCGTGTCATCGTCATTGACAACCTCACCTACCTCTGCAACAGCAGCGAGAAAGGCGACGTGGCAGGCCTCTTCATGATGAAGCTGATGACCATCAAGAAGAAGCACGGCTGGAGCCTTCTGATCATCGCGCACACACCAAAGCGCACCCTCTCCAATCCTATCACCCAGAACGACCTTGCCGGCTCCAAGAAGCTCTACAACTTCTTTGACTCAGTGATAGCCATCGGGCAGTCAGCCAACGACCCCGGCATCAAGTACGTCAAGCAGGTAAAGGTCCGCGCCGGTGAATACAAATACGGCTCCGACAACGTCATCGTCCACGAGATCGTATCAGAAGGCGGCTTCGTCCACTTCTCAGCTCGTGGCTTTGCCAAAGAGAAAGAACACCTCAAAGAACAGGAGGACTCAGAGGTAAGCCAGGAGAAGATGAATGTGGCCGAACTCGTAGAAGCCGGCAAGTCCATCCGCGAGATCGCTGCTGAGCTCGGCATCTCCAAGTCCAAGGCTGGACGCATCGTATTCCAACTCAAGAACGAAACTAAACAGGAAGAAGAATGAACTGGTCACTCGAGAAATACACAGGCATGAAGAGCAGGCACACCTGCCCTGCATGCGAACGCAAGCGCTGCTTCACCCTCTACGTCAACGAGGACGGAGAACCGCTCAACCCTGCTGTAGGGCGATGCGACCACGAATCCGCCTGCGGCTACCACTACACTCCCGCACAGTACTTCCAGGATCACCCGGAAGCCAGCGACAACTGGCGGGACAACTTCATGTCCACCGTAATCAAACTCCCAAAGAAGAAACCAGCACCAAAACCACTATGCTTCATTCCCTCAGACCTCGTTACGCGGTCAGTCAACCCCAAGTATCAAAGCGCCTTTACACGCTTTCTCGCGTCCATCCTCGGACCGAACAACACCCTTCGCCTGATAGACGAATACCGCCTCGGCGTGACAAAGAGCGGTGACGTCATCTTCTTCCAGATCGACGTCCACGGCCGCTGCCGCACCGGTAAGGTCATGAAATACGACCCTGAAAGCGGCCACCGCATCAAAGACGAGAACATTGGCGGCAGAGTCAACTGGGTACACTCCCTGATGAAACGCAGCGGAGCCCTCAAGCCCGACTGGGAACTCACCCAGTGCCTCTTCGGTGAACATCTGCTCTCCAAGTGTCCCGGACGCACAGTCGCACTCGTGGAATCAGAAAAGACAGCAGTCATCTGCTCTGCTCTGATGCCCGAATACGTCTGGCTCGCCACCGGAGGCAAGTCCCAGCTCGGGGACAAGCTCAATGTCCTGAAGCAGCGCACCATTGTCGCCTTCCCCGATGTTGACGGCTATCAGGAATGGAAGAAAAAGGCTTCGGAACTCCCGGGACTTCGCATCACCGTGTCTGACTACCTCGAAAACACAGCCACGCCAGAGGAACGCGAAGCCCACATCGACATCGCCGACCGGCTCATCGCCCAGCTCCAGGACGGGACACTTGTCCCACCCGAGGACTGTCCCACAGAAACTCCGGCATTGTCCCACTATGGGACACCTTTGGAGAACCCGGACTTTCTTCAGATTGCACAGTACATTTCACCTGAATACCAAGGCGTTGTCGCAGTTTTCATGGATGAACTCGGACTGGTCCCGATAGATGTCCGTCCCGCGTCCCAGAACTAGGGACACCGTCCCAAAATCACTCAAAATTGTCCCACTTGTCCCCACTGTCCCACTGCTTGGGACGTGGGACAGAAGGACACCAAGCAACCAAATCAAGATGAAAACACAGATTTCACACATAACGGCCCTGTTCCTGAATTACCCGAAGATGCTGCAGGTATGGAACGCCACCGAGTTCGTATTCCTTTCTGATGAATGCGTGGGCTTCAAAGTCAGCACCCCAATCTACAAAGGCACTGTCATCATCACCTGGCAGGACAACACCTTCTTCACGGTCCAGTTCCGGGACATGGAGCTCAAGATCATGGGAATCCCAAACGCCGATGAAGTTCTGGACGCCGTAAAGGACTATGTCGAGAGCGGAGAGGTGTGGGTGTAGGGCAATGCCGATAGCCTGATTCCGCAGCACGGCAGCTTGCGCAGAGAAACGTCTCGCTCCGCTCGACCCCTCCCACGCTGGCGCGTGGGCCCCTCCCTCTTAACTGCCGAGGGTGGCAGTGTTTCTCTCGCGCAACTGCCGCTGCTGCTTTATTATGATTACAATAGGTCCTTAAAGAATCCAAAGTCAGGATCTATCAAAGCCCTTCTGTCCAAACCCATATTTCGTCTCTCACAGGATGTTTCTGAGACAAGACAACATGAAAAACATGCCGCCAGGTTAAGCTGATCTTCATTCTCCCAACAAAGTGGATCAGAAGAACAATCCGTAGCATTTTCAAGAGCAGATGTAATGATCTTTTCTATCAATCTCGGTTGTCCCTGCCAAACCAGTCCACCCATACTTCCTTCAGATCCGTCCGTTGTATAAATAAGGACGCCACACATCCTATCCGAATAATATAGTCTTTCTTGAAGGCTAGCAGTTGGATATCCGCATGAAAACTCTAGTTCCTTAAGTATGATGTGAGAGAAGGTGTGAAGCATGTAAAACATTGCGGCTCCATATTGCTTCATCTCCTCTTTTATATCCTTCCCGATTTCACCCTCCGGTTGATCATATCGTTTCTCGAGAACTTCTGCATACTGACTAGCCCACTCTTTTACACGCTCAAGGTCAAACTCAAAGAATATGCCTTCTCCAAAACTCTGATTTGCAGGAAGTGAATACACCTTCTCTACTGGTTCATTATATATATGCTGTCCAGATTCACGTATCACTTTCCCATCTTTTCGTAATGGAACAGGAATGGATACTCTATTAAAGCCAAGCTGAGTCATTGTCATGGCAAGAGTATTAACCTGCTGAATCTTTTTAAAATATGGAGTGAGGATAGTTGGAAGTTGAATATCTTTAAACTCCAATTTCTTTTGATCAGACATTGATTGTGTATTTCCGGAGAATACAGTGAACTCGTCAAACCTGTACTCTTCGTAGGTATCACCTAATTCGTCTTCAATATTTAAGAATTTAGATTTGATAACTTTCGCGTCAGCTGCTGATATTTCAATGTCTGAATCATCTGCTTTGCTGACAAGGTCCAACCCATTAATATAGTCCTCTTTACTGAGGTCTGGGTTGGAGGCTAAGGCCTTAGGGTACCATTTGGTATTCAGAAGGTCCAATACACGTTGTGAATCACGAGGAAGGATGGAGTCCGGCAGATAACACGGGGGGATATATAGACTGCTGAATGAATTAGCATAATAGACACTATTACTTGTGACAAGCGCCATCTGCATAGTTCCTCTTGCCCCATGAATATCTTTACATGGTTCATCCGAGTGTGTCCCAAGTCCATTCCACGGGGTTTCAGCTCTACAGAATGGCTTAATATTCATAATACCTTCCAAACCATAGGTCTGACCGCATTTTTTGCACTTCAAAGTACCCCAACTTTCGGTATTGTTGCGGTTCTCAATCCATTGCAGTTGGTGTCGACCTCCACGTTCACAATCTTGACAAGGATATTCAAAAAGCTCAAAGCCTTTATCACTAGCCATGTCATGTTTGTGACCATCAATACCGGCACAGAATAATTGATACCATGGTATATCAGATATATGCCCATTCTTACATATCAACAAGATAGGTATTTGCACTAGCGGCTCGTAGATATCTTTTAACTGGTCATTGTCACCACGAAAAGTACGCCCTGTTTTATTGAACGGATCTCTTGGTGGAGCGAAGTATTTCAGATCTCCACCATTGCACCTGTTTTCTTTCCATTTGCTTTTCCAATCATTATAAGGCATGAACAGTTTTTCTTTGCGACTATAGAACCACCTAGGGAAATGAATTGCTGGAATTGAGAAATGCTCTGACTCCAGTCTTGTACCCATTAATTCTAAATGCCTCTTATATAGAGGATGTTCCTTTACTTGAGGATAATTCCATTCAGATAATGCTAGGTGTGGAACATCAATAAGAATACTAAGCTTGGGTATACTCTGATCCTTCTTAAGGAACTTAACAAAACGAGGATCATCTATTACATCAACTCCGGCCTTTTTCGCAATCTCTTTAGGGTCACGCTCATCAAAGTTCTCAATCTGTCGATTTACATCTTTAACGAAGCCCCATATTGACACCGATTGAGGCATGATGAAATACCCTGCTTTAGTAGTAATAATAGAGCCAACACCAGCATTTGATGAGAGAACTTTAAACTTACCAACTCCCTGGTTATATTGCTTATCTTTATTAATCTCCATATTACTGTTCTTTTACGTTAATTACGGCTTCAGATTCGACTGTTCTTAATGACATTGGTACTGCCCATGATGATACAGTATCATCGTCTTGATAAGAATCAAGGCTGACAAATAAGTCCTTCCAATTAGTTGAGCTGCGACCATTCAAGAATTCAGAACCCGAATATCTCAATTTGTAGTCTCCAGACGATTGCCCTTTAACTAAACTTAACCAATCATTGAGTGCCTTTTCAATAAACTCTTCGATGAAAGATTCTTGCTCCAGAGTCAACAATTCTCTGAGTTCAGGATTTAGCTCCCCTGTTCTCTTAAGACGTTCCCTGAAATATGCGCTTAGCTCTGCTCTTAGACTTGCCATTTTTGCATCATTTAAAACAGCTGCATTTTCAACATCAGCTAGTTCGTTATAGATGTGGCGAATCATCGTAGCTAAATACAATGGTAAGTATCGCTCTACAGATTTCTTTGAGAAAGGAGTAATAGAAATAGGCTCTACATAGTAGTACAATTTCTCATGAAACTCTCTAAAACGTTCAAAATGAGACATGTCACGCATCCTGAAAGGATTGTGAAGAGTAACAACGAGTCCCTTTTTATTGCGTGCAACACGGCTACTTGCCTGGATATACTCAGCGACATTTCTTGGCATTGAGTTCATTATGATCGTGTTGAATCTGTCTACATCAAGTCCAACGGAAATCATGTTCGTAGCCAAGATGAGATCTGGAGGAGTAGTACCATGAACCCAATTCTCCTCACCTCCGTCATTGTGAGGGAATCGATTGTCTGATGACCACCTTTGTCCTACTGAATCCAATTCACGAACGACCTCTGAGCCTGAAAGTCTTCCTGTTAATTCTGATTTCTTAAAAGCGGAATCATAACAGTACAGGCACTCAAGCATATTGTCATATCTAAGCACACGTTTGAATAAACGCCTGGTATATTTTGTGAACTCCGTGAAGAACTGTGCATCAGTTTTACCTACTTCTTTCAGACTATTGAAATAATCTATTATTGAATGATAATAGTCAAATGCTGTCTCAACGTCCTTGTTTTGAAGACGTGCTTTGTATTGTCTCTCAAATATCGCACGATGGACAAACATGGTCGCAACAAGTCTCATCTGCGTAGTCATTTGCGTTCTGCCAGTAGGCAAAATACCAATATACTTACGTTTTGAAACAAATGATTCATGCTCATCTATTGCAGTTTTCTTCCTCTGATAGAAGGAGAAAAATGAGTCATCATAATCAATTCCTGATTTGGGGAAGATGCTAACAGAACGATCATACAAGGCCCTTATCTGAAGTTCGGTATTCCTTGTTGTTGCTGTAGATGAAATGATCTTCGGCCTAATCTTCAACAGTGTTCCATTTATATTTCTTTCATATGTACACAACTGATCAATGGCACATTCAAACAGACTGACTGCGGAGCCCAATGGCCCAAGTAACAGGTGCAACTCATCCTGAATAATCAAAGCAGGCGGCAGATTATTCAGTCCCTTTCCAAAAATCCTCCTTGAATCTTGATTCTCCTTATTAGGTTTTGATGACACCCTATGACCAATTGCCGCAAATTTATCGACGGTTCCGAATAGCAATGTAGGAGGTTCTTTGTATATATACTCGTCGCACAGTTTTACCGGAATTTCATTTGAGAAATTACATCTTACATTGTCACATCGGAATTTTATCTCAGGGGCGCTATCAGTACCTCGATTAATGTATTTTAATGGTTTTCCACAGCACGGGCACTTGTCAAGTGGTATCTTTGATTCCTTACGTTTTCCATCCGGAGTTAAATCATTCCATTTCAAACATTCTTCACGCAAATCAACAGCTTTGTTCGGGAGGGAGTTATCTCCGACATATAGACCGATCGAAATAGGTTCATCACCTAATCCATATTCATCCCATCGACGAAGAAGTTCTAGTGCTAGTATGACCCTCATTGCCCTCTGGAACTGCTGTGTAGCAAGAAGACGGAGTGTATAACGCATGATTGCCGTTGTTCCACCGGAACAGCGCTCAGTTCTTCTTCTATGAATAATCGTGAGCGCAATAATACCTAAATAGGCTTCGGTTTTACCACCTCCCGTAGGGAACCAAACCAGGTCGACAAGTTCATTCCTATAATCCCATCGTTGATCATCTGGACGTTGAATAATGCCATCCAGATTTAACAGGATAAATGCAAGCTGGAATGGTCTCCAGGTTGCAGGAAAATCTCCAAAAATGTGATCTGTCGCTTCTTTATAAAAATTTATGTTTGTTTTCTTATCATTGTTGAACTTACTATGCCATAACTGAATGAACATAGCTGAATTCATAATACGGAATGACGTGATGTTTTCATCGTTGCCGTCAAGTAATATCTTGACATTATCACGCATACGATTACAATCTTTCAAACACTCAGAAATGTTCGCATTACCAAGTATCTTGTCGTGTTCAGATTGTGTACTAACATCAACCTTTAATTTATCGATCCATAACTGGTATGCATCAATAAACTTATATAGCCCAGTAATCACATCTTGATTAGTAGCCTCAGAAAATGTTGACAGCCATTTGAACTGAAGTGTTTCTGATGTATCAAGAAGTGGCTTAGGTACCAGCTCATTATTACATTCTACATATTCATTTTTATCTCTTGGGACTGCTTCTACATCAGGGGTTTCATACGAAGGGATAAATTCCGTTTTTACCCATCGATTGTCACCAGATATATCCCAATCAACAGAGCACAAATGTCCAACTCCATAGTCATCGATAGAACGATATAGATAATTAAGAGCATCTACGTCTGATTGGGTTTTATTGCTCTTTACATCTTTGTATGGTGCTAACAGAGGACTCGTAACTTTTATCTCTACGCCAAAGAAACTTCTCTGGTTGACTTTTTCCGTTACAATAGAGAAATAATGGTCTTCATCTTCCTGAAATGGTGTTGAGGTATTCTCTAACTGAACTTTTATGTATTTTTTCTTTTTATCTGCAGTCTTAGCATTAAGAATCTGTATCCAGACAGACAATGAAGCGGAGGTGCCATTTGCGTCAACAGGAAACTCCACTACATCTTTGAGCGAAGAGTTCTTTTTAGGCGAATAAATAACCTTGGACCCTGATGCATTCAAGTCAATTGAGGACAGGTCAACAGGTACACTAAATGACTCACAAACCCAATATCCAAATGACTTAGCATTACAGATATTCATCGCATCTTCCAGGTACGATATAAAAGTTTCAGCCACTTCTACATTCTTTATCCTGGATAATACCACATCAACCTCCTTGGCAGCGGGATATATTCCGTTTTTAACGGCCATCAGCTTACGCCACAGACGTTCTTTATAAGATTTTAGGAACCGATATGTCTCTCCAATCTCAGTATATTCTTTGTCGAGAGTGCCATCCTCATTGAAAGCCACATTCTTACATATCCTTTGATTTATGCCGTTTAAAAGATCTTTAACAGCGCCAACCTCTTTCTCAAAGTTATGTGTAATATGTAGTTGCTTATCCGAATATGAAAAATAAGATGCTAAATCGCTCGAATACTCAGTGAACAGTTTTTCAAAACTATTCTGCTCCTCAATATTGATAATTATTGAAGAGTAATTCTCTTTCAGAACTTTACGATAGTATCTTCCAGAAATATATATCGTCAGATCCTCTGCAGAGATAGGAGTCTCTTTCTCTATACAAAATGACAGTCCAATAGTAGTTGGAAAACGTTGGCTCAAAGAGAACAGATCTTCATCGTCACTCTGTGATCTATTCATGATTTCTTCAAATCCTTCGCCTTGGTTGTCGTCATCGGAGTCATCAGTCGAATCAAAAACACTTTCAGACTGATTGTCACTTTCTAGGACATCAGTTGATTCCGCTAATTTTCGCTGAGGGAATAGAACGCCTGTGCTATATACAGAACCCGGAGTAGTATTCAACACTTCCTCGGCACTATCTCCTTCGGTAGTGTCATCCTTCTTAATGGAATAATGGTCTAGGCAAGCACCAGGGCCAAGCATTTGCTCCCGGATGAACTTTTCTAGTGAGTCTCGTTTAGTCTGGATCATATTCTATTTCAACTATCTTTTTTAATTTTATCTCAAGCAAATCAATAAGCGCGTTTGCATCATCGGTGGTCGATATTTCCAGAAGTGTCAAAATATCTGAGTGCTTTTCCTGCAAGGAGTCAAATTCGTCCTTTGTCTCAATCTTATGAGTAATAAGTGATTGTAAGAGCGCTTCAATCTGTGTATTGAGAGTTCTTGAATCGTTAATACTCAACAGCTTTTTGGACAGAACAATTCTATGATATGGTGAACCTATAGAAAAGCCAAGATACGTGAGTAATGCATTCTGGCTCTTTCTACTTCTTGGTAGAATCATGGGATAGCTTAAGTCTGTCCACCGTTCAAAACCACGAAGAGATATTTCAGGAGATTGATGGAATAGTTCAGAGTATACAGCCTCCATACTAGACTCATTAATTCTCTGTATCAAGAGATACTTCCATAACTCTATGTTTGAATTAATTTCAGTTGGAGACAGACCATACTTTGGATCTTTTCTAATGATATCCTCTGCTGTATTGTTCTCTTTTGACTTCGAGATGAGAGAACCTCTTACTACATCAACTAATTCATCGATCACCAATAATTCTTCAATGTCTGTATTAGCGAGTTCCTTAAGTGGGCTCACTCCATATTCCCCATTAGCTTTCAGATATACAGCTTTTGTGGTTGCAAAATAGTCCTTCTTCCTTTCATTTTCATAATTTACAGCACACTTTTCAACCTGATAATCTCTCTGATCAGACTCAGCTTCTTCAATGTTACCCCAGATGTCTGGAAGAATAGGCCTTGGATAATTCCTAATACTCCAACCAAGCTCTTGTTTCCTGAAATCACTATACAGGAAACCATTATAATCCTTTTTGTAGTAATGCGAATTCCACTCAAAATAAGTGTTATGCGTCAGTTTATTTACAATGGTCAGTGATCGCTGATTCTGAGTAATCGGTATAGGGTCAAATGAGTTAGGGAATGATTTATATGTGCGGTCAGTATAACGATAGGTGAAGAGAATAACGCATTCTGTTTTTATCCCCTTCTTTAAATCATTAATCTGCTTGACATCTATATGCCTCTCTTCTGTTTCAAACTGCTCACGTAAAAAAGCTTTGAAGTATCGGTTATCACGATGAATCACGAATGTTACATGCGATGCATCAGCAATGAAATGTTCAATTTGCTGTTTGATAGAATCACTCCATATGTTCTTATAATATGCGAAGAATGGTTTCAGTAAATCGTCTGGTACATAGCCTTCATTCTTCTTAAGTTCAGAGACAAATTGCTCTTGCAATTGATTGTTAAGCGCAAGACCCAGGTCATTTTTGATGCGATAATTGTGCTGCATTTGGTCAAATACAGCATCTAATTCCGTTGTAAATATATCCCTATCCGGAGCGTCAATTTCTAGCCTACGTCTATCAACTTTCCTATGGAATAGGATATCTATCTCCTCAGGTGTAAAGCTGATAAATCCATTAAAGGCATCATATTTCTTAATCTCTTTTTTTAGTACATAGGAGAGCATTTTTCGCTTAACTGTTTCATCAGCATAGTACAACCTGTATGGATGTTCGGTAATATAGAATATGAAGATGTTCTTTATCCCGACACCGTACTGGTTCAATCTCTGTATCTGCTCAATGTTAAACGATGATGTAATTCTACCTTTATTTTGAGAATGGAATATATAGACATTCTCTATATGGGGGACATTATCGTCATCTAGCTCTGCAATATGGTCCTCTATTTCATAAGCATTGAGATCTGTTGTTACAATTGTGGGACTTTCAGAATCAATATTTTTGGAATATAACTTGGAAAGCCAAGGATTCTTGTCCTCCCCTCTTGTAATAATATCGTTTTCAGATAGAACGAATAGAGATCTGATTGGATCAGAATCCAAATCCTCTAATTCCGGAAAATTGCGAATGATACTTCTATAATACTTCCTTTCTTCTTCAAGCAATTTAGCCTGCTTAGATGAACCCTTCATACCCATAGGCAAATAGAGAGGGCCGGCGGTCTTTCTCTTTGCAACGGAAATAATGTCCTTATCTTGTGAAAGTGTACTTCTATGAATGAGGAACCTTACAAGTAGCTCTCTTGCCCATGATGGACAACTAGGCAAATATATAACATGAAGAGAAATAGATTCTTCACAGTTTGTTGGGTAGTGAGCACATTTATTTATCGTGGTATCCATTACACGAAGAAAGTCTTGCCCTTCATCAACTTTGGAGTGATACATGGTATCAAGAATCTTCTTGAAATAAGGAGACTCTGTTTGCATCAGATTATAGAAGCGGTCGTTGTCCATATTGTTTCACTATTCCAAAATTAAAATCTGTAGATCCACGATTGCGCGAGTCATTCCCACATATAACTCTAACTTGTCAACATCAGATCTATTATTGACAACCAGCACAACATGCTTGCACTCAAGGCCTTTATATGTCAATATCGACGTAAACGGTAATTCGCCTGTATCAGAACAAATATTCTGAGGCGTTAAATCTTTAATACCATCGATAGTTGCTATTCTGTCATACAGGCTTTCATCTCCGCCGCTCTGTTGATGTTTTGTGCTTGAATCAGCAAGAACGACGAAATCATCCCATGGTGTTCCTGATGTTTTTATGTCCTTCTTTATCGAGTTAATATGCTTAACTATTGATTTTGCACCATCAAAATGGAATACTTTTACGGAATCATAATTAGACTCCTCAATGTCAGCTATAACATCAGAAACTGACTTATCACCAAGAAGAGAATTTGCAAAAGAAACTATTTCCTTATTTGTGGGCACTCTCTTATTTACGTCAAGTAAGAAATGGGCACCTGACGGGTAAAGCTCATCCACCATTTGCTCAGATAACTCAGACGTGTAGTGATAACCTTGTTCAATGTCGTAGAACACAAGGTAACGACCAGTTTTTATGCCATCAGCAGTAACTGAAGAAAGACCATTTATTAGATATGAGACACCTTTATCCAAAGTATCCTGCGCTTCATCGACTATAATGTAATCGTATGGAAGAAAATCAGGTAGTGAGCGTAATTGGGACACAAGATCTTTGATGTGAGATATTGCTTTGCCAGATGAGATGTCCTCAATAGGCGTAAAAGGAAGCCCTAGTTGTTTCTCAATCTTATGTATATAAGAAGCAAATTGGAACACTTCACAGTTCACAAATCCCTGTTGCCCGAGATAATGCCTGAAACGAGCATCCAGAAGTTTATTCCAGCACAGATATAATCCTCGAAGCGTGTGATACTTATCGATATATGCTTTTGCAATAGTGGTTTTTCCTGTTCCAGGTCCACCCTCAATAAATAGCCTGTCATTTTTCTGGAGGCTATTAAATACACTCAGATTATCAATATGAAGGCGCTCAAGTATAGACTGGATGCTATGCTCCGAGTACGGATTCCTTGATCTATCCTCAAATGTATTAAGCAACGAACTAATTGCAATTTCAACTTCATCAGGATATAAATCATAGAATGGCTTTGAGCAGCGCTCGCGATCTTCATTAAGGACAGCTATGCAAAAATCGGCAAATGACACGCTCTCATCTTCCTGTTTGCTACGAGACCACAATTTATATCCAAGATCAGCTGTGGGATTGTCAGTTGTATGTTCTAGGGATGAGTGAGGAAACGCACAAACGGTATCTATGTATATCTGAGATCTATTGATAATTCTACTATCAATCAATGCCTGCATATAATCGCGAGCTTGGGCAAAAGGTGTTCTAGTCATGAAAGTACGCTGATGATTTACCTCATAATAGTACTCACCTTCTACCATCCCGATTTTGCCGCCTTTTACTTCAACAACAATGGCGCCCTTCTCACAGACTAGAAAGAAATCAATCTGAATTTCAGCTTGTTTGTTGATAGGAATATTTAGACGCAGATCATGCCAGAAATGCCAGGTATACGGACTTTTCTCACAGTCTTTACAGATCCTTCTATACATATCTATTTCCCCGTGAAGAGGCTGCCCATCATTTTGTAAAATGAGAGCTTCAAGATTATCAAGATCTTTTCTGTCGTGGCGTCTGATCGGCATAGTTATTCGTTATTATTCCTCCAGAGAGACTCATCAATCGTTGATTCGTACTTCATTTGAAACAGGGGCTCAATCTCATTCCATCGATCAAAAAAGGTCTCTTTGAAAGCTGTGTATGTGGATAGTGACTTGCATGTCTTAGTTGATGAGGAATGCTCCTCTTGGTAAGATTGATTTCTAAGAATAAACTCCTCAAAAGACATCTTTTTATAGAACTGTGGTTGGTTGCACCACCTCGCTATCTGAGTATATATATTACCAAGTCTATGATTCTGGTAGTCTGCATGACGCATTACATATCCTAAACATCCAAAACTCATTAGGATTTGGATTCTTCTGAATAAGTAATATACATCTTCAAAGATCTTAGTGTCATTGTCCGCGGTAAGTTCATATCCACAGAACAAATAGAACTTTGTCGTTTTTGATGGACAATACGTTTTCCAGATTCGTAGTTTTCGCACAATAAGGTCACGATCCTTCCACTGATCAAAAGCAAAGATGAAATCTCCGTGATAATGTGCTTTACTAAGCATTTTTGCCCTTTCTTCGTCAATCACGCGTTCATCCAGACCTTGGCGGAACTGGAAAGGCTTTCCTGTATCAATTAGCTTCTGAAGCAATTCCTTCCAGTTCTTATAACACAAGAAATTGTCGTCCCACAAATAAATGAAAGGACGGCTTTTATCTACGAAATCCTCAAGATTTGAATAAGGGTGTATACCCCTTTCACCCTTGTTAACGCAAAAAGGACACTGACGTATACAGCCTCGTGTTAAAAAACCAATGCTATAGTCAAGGTAGTCTTTATATTTTTTTCTGTGTTTAGTCCGTGAGGCATTCAAGAAGTCTGCGTCGGGATAGATATTATAATTCTTGAGATAAGCCTTACTATCCTCTTCAACTTTGAGGGATACAACATAATCGATGTATTGATTATATTCGTTGTAGTCTGGCATTTGATGTGCCATAGAGAAATTCGGCAAAAGAGGATCATTGTTCAGTCTTGACATGTCCTCTTTACGCTTTTCGTTGAAAACATCACGATCCTCTTCTGTTGCATAAAACCCAGTTCCACCTTCTTGAATTTTACGAGACCAGGTTCTGGGATTCCGTCGTTTATAATCAACAATAAAAGATGGCAGATTTGTAAAAGTGAATACTTTGGACAGATATATGCGATCGTACCTCTCGATATCGACGGAGTCTCCGAAGATTAATTCATAAGAAATGTGATGATCACGAAAATAACCAGCAAGCTTTAAGATAACAAGATTAGGATGACGCGTACCATTATCTAATAAATCCGCATCAACTAAACCTACTACTATGTTTTTCTTAACCTCCAATGATTTTTGACTTCCAATGGCACATATGGCCATATGTTTGCTTAACTAGCAAATATAGCCATTTTTCTCCAACGGCGCCACATTATATCTAGTCAACAGCCGAAAATCTCAGCGAAAATCACCATTTACTACCGTAGATCTAAGCGGTCAAACTCAGTACCCTCCGCTGCGCTCCAGGTACTCAGTTTGGTTCCAGCCACTACGGGACTGACGCCCCTCCGTGACTTCCACTTCCATTTGCCACGCGCAGCAAGACTGATTGCGTATTCCCGCCGCTGCGCTCTGGTCAGTACGCATCAGACTTGCTCTGGCCCACGCACTCGCTCCGGGCTTCGTCCTCCGCTCCATGAACCCACCCGCCCGGCCAATCCTGCTTCGCAGCCTGCGGCTGCTACGCAGAGCCAGGCCCTGCCCTCGAAGGCCTACCGGCGGCTACCGCCGCAGGTAGTGCTGCTCGTTGTGGTGTGGGTGATAGTAGTATTGCTATTATCAGAGAATGATCGTACAACCTGCGCCTGTGTCTTACTCCTATTGGCAGTATATATACTATCAGGGAGAATGATACTTCCCGATATATCCGCCTGACGGCGAAAATAGGGCGTCAGTGCTGTGCGAGTGTCCTGCCAGGCGCTCGTTATCGAGCACTCACTTCGCGCAGGAGCGTTGTCAGGATGCGGAGGTAGGAAGCGGTCAGCTGCGCCCTATAAGCCGTCCTGCGGCCGTCTTACAAGGCTTGCTGGTGTCAATATGCTCCATGATGTCGGCGGAGCCGCCACCATCGAGCAGGTTAATATCAAGATGGTATGGGAGACTGTGACCTCCAGTACGCTCCGTTCCTCCGCTCCCTTACAGTCACAGACTCCCATCCTGTCATGCCCCCAGCCCCGGAGGGGAGATAATCCGCCAGGGCTGCGTTGTGCCAGTGCGACCGTCAGTGCTTCTAATCCGCAGCATAACATAATCTATCGAGATTGCGTAACAAGTCGTTGGGGCCCCTTCCCCACCGCTTGTTTTCGCTTCGCACGCAATCTAGATTATGTTAAGCGGCTCCCTTAGAAGGGTGCGAGTGTTAGTGCTTCGGAAGACGCCCTGTCGGGTCGGCCGGCAATATTAGGGGTTCGCTGCGCTGGCCTCCGGCCTCCAGGCCGCTTGCTCGCCCCTGGACTTTCTGCATCAAGGTGCGAACGGCGGTACTCTTATCAACGTTGGTGGGTATGGAAGCGAGTACCTTCGTTCACGGCAGAAAGTCCGCCT
>MWFB01000001.1 GCA_002071385.1 Bacteroidetes bacterium ADurb.Bin013 | reverse complement strand
CATACTGTTTCCTGCACTGGTTTTACTGGTAAAAACATTGGCCGGGGGAACCTGGGATGCGCCCTTGTGGTCGGGGACCTTTTTCCTGGCCGCCTTGCCCACCACTATCTCTTCTTCCGTGGTTCTTGTTTCCATGGGCCGGGGGAATGTGCCGGCAGCCATATTCAATGCGTCTGTATCCAGCCTGCTGGGGATATTCCTGACCCCTTTATGGATGGGCATTCTTCTTATTGGTTACAAAGGCGGCTTTTCTCCGACACAGGCCATCCTGCAGCTCTCCCTGCAGGTATTGCTGCCTTTTGTTGCGGGGATGATGCTGCACAAAAGATACGGTATACTCACTGTCAGGCATCCACGCACTTTCAGACTTTTTGACCAGGGTGTCATCCTGCTCATTGTTTATGTTTCTTTTGCCGAGTCGTTTTTCAACAAGATGTTCGGTGGATATTCCCCCTGGCACATCCTGCTGCTTTGTGCTGCCATGCTGGCCCTGTTCTTTGTGGTTTACGGCCTGACAACCCTCATGGCCAGGATCCTGAAATTCAACAGCCCCGATACAACCACCATGGTGTTTTGCGGCTCCCAGAAGTCACTGGTCCACGGCACCGCCATGTCCCGCGTGCTCTTTTCCGGCTTCACAGCCACCGCGGTCCTCCTCCTTCCCCTGATGATCTACCACACCCTGCAACTGATCGTGACCAGCGCGATAGTAGGGAGGCGGCGCCAGGAGGTTCCACCTCTTATGTGGTAGCGGCATCCCGCAACCTGCCTACCAGCCTGCGTAAGTTTGCATAGGAGGCAATGCCTGAAAAAATGTTGGCAATCAACCCGGCCCACATGACACCTTGCAGGCCCAGCAGGGCAGAGCCGGCCCAGGCGAGTGGCACAAACAGTCCCAGGGTACGTACCGTTATGAAAAACACGGAAGGATACGGCTTGTTGAGCCCGTTATAGGAAGATGTGCTCAGCATGACCAGCCCCTGGAACCCGTAGCCCGCACCCATGATGTAGAAGTATTGCCTGGCAACGGCGATGACCTGGGGATCGTCAGTGAAAACAGAAGCAATGGTGCTGCCGAAGAACAGCAGGAGCAGGTAAACGGCGCCTCCCCACAGGAGCGAAAACCGAAAGGCATGGTCCAGCGCCCGGAATATCCTGGGAAACTGATGGCGGCTGTAGTTCTGTCCTATGAAAATGATCAGGACCGAGCCCAGTGAGGAGATTACCATCAGGGCAAACATCTCTATCCGGGATGTGACTCCGAAGGCGGCTACTGCCTCTTTGCCGTATGTAGCAACTATACGGGTGATCATGGCCAGCGACAGCGGGGTGATGAGGAGTCCCAGAGTGGCCGGGCCGGCAATGAAAAACACCTTTTTCCAGACTTGTGCAATGTTCCTGAAAGAACCCGGATGCCAGGTGATGAGCTTTTCCCTTTTGTAAAGGATGGTGAGTATGATCACCATGCTCACACTCCGCGCAATGACCGTGGCCAGGGCGGCCCCTTTCATGCCCATTTCCGGGAACGGGCCTATCCCGAATATCAGCAGCGGGTCCAGGACCGCATTGATGACCGCTGAGGTGAGCATGATAATGCCAGGGGTGAAGGTATCTCCGGTTGCCCGGACTATGTTGTTCCCCACCATGGGCAGGACCACGAACGGGACCCCCAGGTACCAGATGGACATGTAATCGTGCACGTACTCCAGGATTTCACCCGATGCCCCCAGAAGGGAGAACAAGGGTCTGGTGGTCAGCATGCCAAACAAGACAAAAAAAATGACCACCAGCAATCCCAGCAAGAGCGCGCTACTGGCCATGGTCCTGATCTCATCCCGGTGAGCGATGATCACATGGCGCGACACCAGGGAACTTGTCCCTATCCCGATTCCTTGTCCTATTCCATTCAGGAACATGATGACCGGAAAAGTGAAACTTATGGCAGCCAGCAGCTTCACACCCAGCCGGCCCAAAAAGAATGTATCCGTCAGGTTGAAAATCACCATACCCATCATGCCAAACAACGTGGGCCATGTAAGCGATGCGAGTTGTGTGCCTATACGGCCGTTTGTAAGGTCCCTGTTCAATTGCCCCATAAGATGAAAATCCTTGAATAGCCCAAAAAACAAATATTTTTTGTAAGTTTGAAACTTATTAATAATAACTAAAATTACAATTTTATGGGAAAAGAAGCAATAAATGTATCGCTTGTTGATGTTCAAAAATTAATAAGTATGCTGAATGGTGCACTGGCAGAAGAATGGCTGGCTTACTACCAGTACTGGATCGGCGCAAGGCTTATGGAAGGCCCCATGCGCCTGGAGGTGGAAGCCGAGTTGCTGGTTCATGCCAATGAAGAACTCGGGCACGCTGTTCTGGTGGTGGACCGCATCATTCAACTGGGGGGGACTCCCGTCATCAATCCCAAAGACTGGGCAAAACACGCCCGTTGCGCTTACGAGGAACCTTCGGATCCTTACGTTGAAAGAATCCTGGAACAAAACCTGGCCGGTGAAAGATGTGCTATTCAAAGGTACCAGGAAATTGCCGACTACACCAATGGGAAAGACCACGCCACCTACCAGATGGCAGTACAGATCCTGAACGACGAACTGGAACACGAAAACGACATAGAATCCTGGCTCGCCGATCTGAACCGGATGAAGGAAGAGTGGAAAAAGGCCAGGATGTAGTCCTGACATGAACTCATGTGCTTTCAAACGGAACTATCTCTGACTTATACACAGCTGGAGAACAGGTTCAATGCCTTGTTCCGGGAAGGAGCAAACTATAAACCCGGGAACTATTCCGGGTTTTCCCATCCCAGAACCCCGGTCATAGCCAACCGGGATGCGGGAACCATAGAAATGATGCAATGGGGTCTGATCCCGCCCTGGGCCACGGATACGGAAATTAAAGAATATACGTTAAACGCCCGCCTGGAAACGTTGCGTTCCAAACCTTCGTTCAGGGATTCGGTCAACAGGCGGTGTCTGGTGCCGGCCGGCGCTTTTTACGAGTGGCAGTGGCTTGATCCCAAAGGAAACAAGAAACAGAAATACACGCTGACACTTCCCGGGAGAGAGACCTTCGGCCTGGCGGGATTGTGGAACACTTGGACGGACAGGGACACCGGGGAGATAATGGATACTTACACCATCATTACCACAGAAGCCAACGAACTGATGTCACGCATTCACAATTCAAAGAAAAGGATGCCGGTGCTGATTGACAGGGAGCATGAGCCGGATTGGCTGGAAAACGGGGAAATGGTCATGCAGAACGACCGCTTGCAGGCATCGCGGGATCCGCTGCTTACAATTCCGGGCATAGGAACAAGTATGGCAGAGGATTTGAGGGTACTGGGCATTGAAACTGTGGCGGACCTGACGGGTAAGGATCCGCAGCAGTTGTACGACCGGTTGTGTGCGATCAGGAAAACCAGGCTGGATCCCTGCGTGCTTTATGTTTTCCGGTGTGCCGTATACTTTGCAGGCACCAACAACCACGACCCGGAGTTATTGAAATGGTGGAATTGGAAAGATAAAATGAACGATGATGTATAAGCACCTTTTTGGACCGGTACCTTCGCGACGGCTGGGCATGTCGCTGGGTGTGGACATGGTGCCCAGGAAAGTCTGCTCCCTGGATTGTGTATACTGTGAGGTGGGCCGCACCACATTGCTTACCACGGAAAGGAAAGAATACGTTGCCGAACGGGAGATCAAAGAGGAATTGAATGATTTCTTTTCCAGCCATCCCGATCCCGAAATCATTACCTTTTCGGGGTACGGCGAACCTACCTTGAACAGTGCCATTGCCGGTGTCATAGATTTTCTGAAGGAAAAGAAATCGCAACTGCCCATTGCCATATTGAGCAATGGCACATTGATGGGCGACCCTGCAGTTCGCAAGGCCATACTGAGGGCCGACATAGTGCTTCCGTCACTGGACGCAGCCACAGAAGAGGTGTTCAGGAAGATCAACCGGCCTGCAGGAGCACTGGACCTGCAAGGCTATATTCAAGGTCTGGCGGATTTCAGGAAAGAGTTTTCCGGGAAAATATGGCTGGAAGTATTCATTCTTCCCGGCTTCAATGACCATAAAGCCGAACTGGATGCACTGAAAAAAGCCATCCTGAAGATTAAACCGGATTCCGTGCAGCTTAATACCCTGGACAGGCCGGGGACCGAAGCCGGCATCAGAAGCGCCAGCCGCAAGGAACTGGAGGACATAATGGCGTACTGGGATATGCCCCGTGTCGAGATCATCGCCTCGTCAGTGGCCAACAAGGAACCTGCAGCATACAGGGAAGATGTGCAAAATGCCATCCTGGAGACCATAAACCGCAGGCCCTGCACCCTGGATGACATTGCACTCATAACAGGCCTGCATGTGAACGAGATCAACAAACACCTGCGTACCCTGGAAGCAACAGGCTCTATCCGCACAGAAAGACAGGAACGGGGTTTGTTCTACATGCCTTCACAAAGAAATTAAATAAATTCAACGATCATAAAACGGGAGAATTATGGAAAGACTTGACAATTGGGTGGAGAAAATAATCATGAATCTGGGGGTATCGGAAAGTGCGGCACCTATCCTGAGACTGCTTCTTCTGCTGTTGGTGCTGGGACTCCTTTCGTGGGCCTTTTTCCGCGTCACCCGCCTGATCATCAAAGGACCGTTGTTCCGGTATGTTAAGCGTACTCAGTCCAAGTGGGATGACCTGCTGATGGACAATAAAGTTTTTTCCAACCTGGCACACATTGTCCCCGTTATCATGGTACGCGTGATTGCACCCATCCTGTTCCGGGATTTTGAGAAGGTCCTCCCCGTTGTGATCAAACTCACAGACATCTACCTGATCATTGTCATACTATTGGCAATCAACGCCTTGTTGCGTATTTTGGAGCTAGTGCTGAAGAAATCCAAAGCTTTTGCGGACAAACCGGTGTCCAGTTACTTTCAGCTGATCAAGATCATTTTATACATAGCTGCCGGGATCCTGATAATATCAATACTCATCAACAAATCTCCCGTATACCTGCTCAGTGCCCTGGGTGCCATGACCGCCCTGGGCATGCTGGTCTTCAAGGATACCATCCTGGGATTTGTAGCCAGTGTGCAGATTTCGGCAAATGATATGGTACGCATAGGGGATTGGGTGGAAATGCCCAAGTTCAACGCGGACGGCGATGTCATTGCCATCAACCTGAACACGGTCAAGGTACAGAATTGGGACAAGACCATCACAACCATCCCCACGTATTATTTCATTACGGACAGCTTCAAGAACTGGCGCGGCATGAAAGAGACAGGGGGCAGGAGGATAAAAAGATCCATATACATCAATGCTGCCTCGGTCAAGTATATCAATGAGGAAGACAGGCTCAGGTATGCAAGGCTCTATCTGCTTAAGGATTACCTGGTCACACGGCAGAAGGAAATTGATGAATACAACAAGAAAATGAAGGTTGACACGTCTGTGTTCGTTAACGGACGCCGTATGACCAATATCGGGGTATTCCGTCATTACATAGAGAATTACCTGAAAGACAACAAAGCCATCAGAAAAGACATGACTTTGATGGTAAGGCAGATGGCAATGGAAGACAGGGGAATCCCCATTGAAATATACTGTTTCACCACAACCACCGTCTGGACGGAATATGAAGAGATCCAGTCTGACATCTTTGATCATTTGATGGCAGCAGTGTCTTTCTTTGACCTGGAAGTATTCCAGCAACCCAGTGGTTCTGACCTGAAACGGGCCTTTTTGCCGGCAGGGAAAATTATTACCTCAGGTTTTCAGGAAAAGGAATCAAATCCATCTGCCTGAGGATCTCCTGCGTGCGCCTCTGGATGTAAGCCGAGGGATTGCGTGAGCTGAACCGCAGGGGATTGGGAAGGGTGGCGGCAATCAGGGCCGCCTGGTATCGCGTCAGCTGCGATGCCGATGTGTTGAAATGCTGCCGCGCCACGGCCTCGGCCCCGTAAATTCCCTTACCCATCTCAATGGAATTCAGGTAGACTTCCAGGATCCTTTCCTTGCTCCAGAACAGCTCAATGAGGAAGGTGAAATACACTTCCAGTCCTTTCCGGAACCAGGAGCTCCGTGGCCAGAGGAAGACATTTTTTGCCGTTTGTTGCGAGATGGTGCTGGCTCCCCTGGGGCGGCGGCGGGTAAGGTTTTCCTTTCTGGCCTTTTTGATCTGTTCCATGTCAAGACCGATGTGCTCAAAGAAACGCTGGTCTTCCGAGGCAACCACCGCCATCATCATGTTTGCCGAGATGTCCTCCAGGGGGACCCATTGGTGGTGCAGGACGGCTTTCCCTTCGCTTTTCTTTTGCTGCACGGCACGGATGGCCATGAGAGGGGTATACGGGACGGGAACGAACCGGTACAGGATCACCAACAGCAGGCTCAGGGCAAACAAGCCGGCCACCAGCCACAACAGCCAACGATAGATTTTCCTAATTTTCACGCCGTATACACCTCATTTCAAGATACTTGTTGGTAAAGCCAAGGTCCTCGTACAATTTCCTGGCCGGGTTGTGCGGTTCCACGTGAAGTGCCAGGTTTCCTTCTGCGGCATCCATGGCCAGTTGCATCATTTTCCTGCCTATGCCCCGTCCTCTGTATTCCCTGTGTGTGGCCAGGTATACGACCAGGTTCTCCGGCACAAAACCCTTCATGCCTGTCTTGGCTATCATGACCACGCATACAATTGCCTGGTCTTCGGTCAGGCGGAGGATGAAGCCTCCGGGTGAAGGGATTTCCCTTAGTATGTATGCCATGGCGCAGTCGATATCTTCTTTGCTGTCCCTGAACTCTTCCAGGTGTGCATGCAGGAAATCCGTCATGGCTTTCCTTTCCCCGGCGGATGGTTTGTTATACTCGTTGAATAGGGTCTGTGTCATGATGTTTTGCTCAGGTGGAGCAGGGACCACCCTTCCTTTTCTTTTTGTTTCTGCAGGACCAGCCCGTGTTGTTGGGCGGCTTCCATCATTGCCGGGACATCTGTCGTAAAGAAACCGCTCAAAAGCAAATCACCTCTTCCGGGTTCCAGTCCACGTGCCAATGTGTCCATTTCACTGATAAGGATGTTGCGGTGGATGTTGGCCAGTATGAGTCCGTACCTGCCTGATTGGATGAAAGAGGCATCACCGTGAAGGACGTGCACTTTGTGTGCGATGCGGTTCCTGCGTGCATTTTCATTGCATGAATGTACGCTGCGACGGTCATTGTCCAGGGCGTGGACAGGAACGGCCGCTCCCATTTTCGCTGCCAGGATGGCCAGGACGCCTGTCCCGGTTCCCATATCCAGCACCCTCCTGTTTTTGATGAAACCCTGCTGTTCCATCTCCAGCAGGCTTTCCAGCATCATTCGTGTAGTGGGGTGGTGACCGGTGCCGAAGGCCAGTTCCGGCATGATGACCAGTTTGTATGCCACAGGCGGCCATACGGGTATCATGGCCCCGTTGCCGGCGGAGCGTATGCTGCATCCTTTTCCGGTCTTCAGGATAACGGGATTGAAACGTATGTCCCAGTCTGCATTCCAGTTTTTTTCAGGGATGTATTCCTTTGAAAAACCTGTTATTCCATAGGTGTCCAAGATTAGCCTCAGGTGGGATTCCCTGAATTCAGCTGAAGAAATGTAGGCAGTCAGACCGTTGTCTGCAGACACGAATCCTTCATAGCCAATTTCGGATAGTTCGGCTATCAGGATTTCTTCTGTTTCCTGGCAATAAGGTTCAATGACTAAGGTGACGGCTACCTGTTCCATACTTTTCAGGCAAACGATCCGGCAATAGCCAGAAAGTCCTCGGCTTTCAGCGAAGCGCCTCCTATCAGGCCGCCGTCCACATCGGGCTGGGAAAAGATTTCGCGGGCATTTGACGGTTTGCAGCTGCCTCCGTACAGTATGGGAGTGGAGGCTGCAAGATCTCCGAATGTGCCGGCCAGGAAAGCGCGGATGAACGCATGCATTTCCTGTGCCTGTTCTGCAGTTGCCGTTTTTCCGGTACCTATGGCCCAGACGGGTTCGTAGGCCACGATGACCTTTTTGAAATCTTCCGGTCCCAGTTGGCACAGGACTTCCCTCAATTGGGAGGCAACTACCTGGAAATGCATGCTGCCTTCACGCTCTGCCAGCACTTCTCCCACACAGAATATGGGCCTGAGCCGGCTGGCAAGTGCCAGTCTGATTTTATCCAACAGGATCTCATTGGTCTCACCATAATACTCCCTGCGTTCAGAATGCCCCAGAATCACATGACTGCAGGGGATGGAGGCAAGCATGGAAGCCGAGACTTCACCGGTATAGGCTCCGCTTTCCCTGTTGGCAGAATTCTGCGCGGCCAGTGCGGGATTCCTGCGGTTTCCTATCAGACGGGCTGCCGGGCACAAATGCGTGAAGGGCGGGGCTATTATCAGGGTTACATCTTGCGGTATGCGGTCGGTTCCCGAAAGGATTTCTTCTATCAGTTTTTTCCCTTCTTTCAGGGTGGTATTCATTTTCCAGTTTCCGGCAACGATTTTTTCTCTCATAGATTCCAATGATAATTAGTGGTGTATGCAATGGCGACAAAGGTAAGAAAATGATTGGTTTTTTGACGATTAATACCTACTTTTGCAGCCCCTTATAAGATCAAACATATGAATATCACTAAGAAAGAAATTGACGACCTTTCCCTGCAGGTGACCGTATCGGTTGAAGAAAACGACTACAGCGAGAAAGTGAAAAAAGCCCTGAATGATACCCGGAAAAAAATAGAGATAAAAGGTTTCAGAAAAGGGATGGTGCCTTTGGGAATTGTTCAGAAAATGTATGGACGTTCCATATTGCTGGAACAGGTTAACACCTACATATCGGAAGCGCTGAACGCATACATGGAAAAAGAAGCCATCCGCATTATCGGTGAACCGCTCGTTTCTGAAGAGCAGGCCAAGACAGACTGGGATAAAGACGTGGATTTTTCGTTTTCATTTGACCTGATGCTGGCCCCAAAGGTAGATGTCCCCATCAACAAGGATCTTCATATTCCGCTGATAAAGAAAAACGTAAGCGAAAAGGACGTGGAACGGCAGCTGGAAACCGTACTGGAACAGCAGGGAACCCTGCAGGTGGCAGAGAAGGTGGAAAAAGAAGACCTTCTTAAGGTTGACCTCCGTCAGGGAGAACTGCTCATAAGCGATTCGTATCTGAACCTGAAAAACGTTGCAAAGCAGAAAGACAAGAAGCCTTTCATTGGAAAAGCCGTTGGTGAAGAAGCGGAAACAGACATCAGCGTCTTGTTTCCCAAAGAAGCGGACAGGGCCATATTATTGCAGATCAAGCAGGAGGAGCTGGAGCGTTTTACTAACCCGGTGTTTACTTTTGTGATAAAGGAGATCAAGCGTTTTGAACCGGCACGGGAAAACCAGGAGTTGTACGACAAGCTCTTCGGACCGGGAAATGTCACAACACATGAAAGCTTCCTTGAAAAGATACGTGAGCAGATAGATTTGAACAACCAGAGCGAGAGCAACTACCGTTTCGGCCAGGATGTGAAGAACATACTGGTGGAAAAAGCCGGTCTGCAGCTTCCTGAAAAACTCCTTAAACGCTGGTTGTTCGAAGGCAACGATGGTAAGTTCACCATGGAACAGATAGAAAAGGATTTTCCCGCATTTCTGGAGGATTTCCGCTGGCAGCTGGTCAGGGAAACCATCATGAAAGAGTATGGCCTCAAGGTTGAGAAAGATGATATGGCCCAGAGTGCCGTGGCCATGGCACGTTACCAGTTTGCCATGTACGGGATGAACAATGTTCCCGACGAACACCTGATAAAATATGCGGAAAGGATGCTGGCCAACGAGAAAGAAGCCAGGAATCTGTACGAGAGGGCAGAGGAGAACAAAGTTATTTCGTATATTCGCGAAAACGTAACAGTCGATATCAAAGAGGAATAACTTATGACCGAGTTTGAAAAATACGCCATCAGACATAAAGGTATCAGCAGCATGAGCCTGCACAGGTACCAGTCTTTGTACAGCACTCCGCAGGGATCCATAACGCCCTACATCATTGAGGAACGTCAGTTGAACGTAGCCCAGATGGATGTGTTCAGCCGTCTGATGATGGACCGGATCCTTTTTCTGGGGGTTCCCATCCTGGACGAGGTAGCCAATATTATCCAGGCCCAGCTTCTTTTCCTGGACTCTTCGGATCCCGGCAAAGACATTCAGATCTATATCAATTCGCCAGGTGGTTCGGTTACAGCCGGATTGGGTATCTACGACACCGTACAGCTAGTCAAATCAGACGTTGCCACCATATGTACCGGACAGGCTGCATCCATGGCCGCCGTGTTGCTAGCAGCCGGGGAGAAAGGAAAACGCTCGGCATTGCCCCACGCGCGGGTGATGATACACCAGCCGGTGGGCGGAGTGGAAGGACAGGCAGCCGATATGGCAATAGCCGTCAAAGAGATCCTGGAACTTCAGAAACAACTCTATCAGATACTTGCTCAACATACGGGCAAAACACTGGAACAGATCCAAAAAGATGCCGACAGGGATTTCTGGATGCGTTCTACCGATGCTGTGGATTACGGGATTATTGATGAAGTTCTCAGGAAAGCCAAATAATAATGCAAAAGAAAACCCCGGACACAGATTATTGTTCTTTTTGCGGGAAATCAAGTAAGGAAACGGGTGTGCTCATTACGGGCATCGATGCATCCATCTGTGAACTATGCCTTCAGGAAGCGTCCCTGGTGCTGGATGATATGTATGGCCATAAGTCGAAGAATCCGTCCAAAAAGGATCCTGTGCCTAATGGCAGGCTGATGACACCCAGGGAGATCCGCGCTTTTCTTGATGAGTATGTGATTGGTCAGGACCAGGCCAAGATATTTCTTTCTGTTGCCGTCTACAACCATTACAAACGGATCCGTTCCGGAAAGGGCAATGATGTTGACATAGAGAAATCGAACATCCTGTTGGTAGGGCCCACGGGAACCGGGAAAACGCTGCTGGCCAATACCATTGCCCGGATGCTTAACGTTCCCTTCACCATAGTGGATGCCACCGTTTTGACAGAAGCCGGTTATGTGGGAGAAGACGTGGAAAGCATCCTGACCCGGCTGCTGCAGGCCTCGGATTACGATGTGGACAGGGCTGAGCAGGGGATAGTCTTCATTGACGAGATAGACAAGATTGCCCGTAAGAGCGACAATCCGTCCATTACCCGCGACGTGTCGGGAGAGGGAGTTCAGCAGGCCTTGCTCAAATTGCTGGAGGGAACGGTGGTGAATGTGCCTCCCCAGGGAGGTCGCAAACACCCTGAACAGCGTATGATAGCAGTCAATACAAAGAATATCCTGTTCATATGTGGCGGTGCTTTTGAGGGAATTGAACGCAAGATTGCCCAACGCCTCAATACGAGTGTGGTAGGGTACGGGATGGCAGAGAAAAAAGCGCACATAGACAAGGACAACCTGGTAAAATACGTAGCTCCCCAGGATTTGCGCGCATACGGCCTGATACCGGAAATTGTGGGCCGCGTGCCCGTGGTCACCTACCTGAACAGGCTGGACAGGGAAGCTTTGAAGGATATCCTGACCAAACCAAAGAATGCATTGGTAAAGCAATACAAGCACCTTTTCGCGCTGGATGGCATAAAGATGTCTATCGATCCGCAGGTGCTCGATTACATTGTGGATACGGCCATTGAATTTAAAATGGGCGCACGGGGATTGCGCTCCATCTGTGAAACCATCATGGTGGACGCCATGTACGATGCGCCCTCTTCGGGAAAGAAAACCCTGCGCATTACCCTGCCTTATGCAAAAAAACGTGTGGAAAAACTGACAAAAATCATATAAACAGGATATCATGAGCGAAATCAAGGATTTTATCAACAAAAATTCTCAGCGTTTTCTGGATGAACTTTTTACCCTGTTGCGTATTCCATCTGTCAGTTCACAGCAGGAACACAAGGAGGACATGCAGCGATGTGCCCGTCAATATGTGGTTTCACTGATAGAAGCCGGGGCAGACAGGGCAGAGATACATTCCACCAAAGGTCACCCGGTTGTGTATGCAGAAAAAATCATTGATTCCCGGAAACCTACCGTCCTGGTTTATGGCCATTACGATGTGCAGCCTGAAGATCCCATTGGATTGTGGAAAACCCCTCCCTTTGAGCCCGAGGTCCGAGACGGGGCCATCTATGCCCGCGGTGCCAATGATGACAAAGGACAGTCTTTCATGCACATAAAAGCTTTTGAATACCTGGTTTCCCGTGACGAACTTCCCTGCAATGTGAAGTTCCTGATTGAAGGTGAAGAGGAAATTGGTTCTCCATCGTTAGGCGAGTGGGCCAGGCAGAACAAGGAATTGCTGGCCTGTGACATGATCCTGGTCTCGGACACAACCATGATCAGTGAGGAGGTTCCCTCCATCAACACAGGGATGCGCGGGCTGGCCTACCTGGAAGTGAAGGTTACCGGACCCGACAAGGATTTGCACTCGGGACATTATGGCGGGGCCATTGCCAATCCCATCAACGTGCTGTGTGGCATGATAGCCGGGTTGATAGACAATAAGGGCCGCATCACCATAAAAGGCTTTTATGACGATGTGGTTGAACTCTCACCGGAGGACAGGGCACTGCTTGCCCTTGCCCCTTTCAACCTGGAGCATTACAAGAAATCCATAGGCATCAACGGCATCACAGGGGAAGAAGGCTATTCCACGCTGGAAAGGATCGGGATCCGTCCCTGCCTGGATGTGAACGGGATATGGGGCGGTTATACGGGGGAAGGGGCCAAGACGGTGATCCCGTCCTTTGCCCGGGCCAAGATATCCATGCGCCTGGTACCCAACCAGGACCACAAGAAAATTGCGCGTTTGTTTGCAGAACATTTTACATCCATGGCACCTGCGGGGGTATCGGTGGAAGTGACCGAACACCACGGGGGACAAGGTTTCCTGGCGCCCATATCGTCACCCATGTACCAGGCCGCGGCAAAGGCCGTGGGACAGGTATACGGGATTCTCCCTGTGCCCAGCCGTGGGGGAGGAAGCATTCCGGTACTTGCCGAGCTGGAAGGGATCCTGGGAGCTTCACCGCTGCTTATGGGCTTCGGCCTGGAACGCGATACCATCCATTCTCCCAACGAGAGTTACCTGTTAAGCCAATTCCATAAGGGAGTTGAGTCCATCATCCTCTTTTACAAGTATTACACGGGGGCATAAAAGTTATGAAGTTGCTTTTTATTCTGACTTGTCTTGCAGCCGGGCTGCAGGAAGGTCTTCCTGTCAGGTTTTCGTCGAATTTTGATTCCGGAAGCATAGGGGAGGTGTCCCTTATAGATTCTGTCTGGGTCAGGCCTTCAAGGACCGATTCTGTTCTCCATCTGTCCTATGAGATTATCTCACGTTTGGATCCGGCCAATCCGGCCAACCCGGAACTGCAGCCCAGCGGTCGCTGGTTCTACTTCATGATGGAGGGCGTGAAGGGAAAACACATCTACCTGGATTTCAAGAACACAGATCCCATGCGGGCCGTTTATTCCTATGACGGGAAACATTTCCAGCGCTTTGAACATTACCAGGCTTCCCTTCGCAAAGTATCCTCTTTCTTTTCCCGTGATACAGTATATGTGTCCTATTTCATCCCCTATGGATGGGACAAATTGCAGGAACGACTCCGACAATGGACTGCTTCTCCGTTTGTTGTGATGGATACCCTGGGAACCAGCATGATGGGATTGCCTGTCCAAATGCTTGCCATAACCGATCCCCAGGTTCCTGAAGAAAGGAAAAACAGGATATGGATCCATGCTCGTGTACATCCCAGTGAATCTCCCGCAAACTGGCAGCTGGAAGGGCTTCTGGACCGTTTGACGGATAATTCTCCTGTGGCAAGGCAATACCTCCGCCAGTCGGTTTTCTATGTGGTTCCCTTTGCCAATCCCGACGGGGTATACGGGGGATATTCCCGTTCCAATGCCCGCGGCATCAACCAGGAGATCAACTGGGACCACAACGACTCCGTTACTTCTGTAGAAGTTCAGGCCTTACGTGCACGGATGGATTCCCTGACCCGTGAGCGTCCGTTTGACCTGGTCTTGAACATGCACGCCCAGTCAGATGACAAGATCAGTTATTACGTGCCCACTTCAGCATCCACCTACCCGGAATACCATGAAAAAGCCATGCGCCTGGCATACCTGACAACAGACAACAACCCTTATTTTTTCATGGAAGACATGTTTTATTCATCTCCTGCACCCCGCTATGTAGAGGGGTGGATATGGAACAGGACAAAGGGGAAAACGCTGGCCATGACCATTGAAATGCCTTATTCGTTTTACAATGAAAACCCCGACAGGCCATGGGTAACCGTAACCTCACTCAGGGAGAACGGGGAATTAATGCTTCGGGCCATTTCCGATTTTTTCGGCTGGAATATTCCGGGACGCTATATACTCAAAGGTACCTTGAGGGGTAAAAAGACCATTTTCCGTCATGAGAACCTGCCCGCAGGAGAATACCAGGTCTTTATCTGGAAGGATGCATGGGTTCCCTGTGATACTGTCATAAAAAAACGCACCGGAATGTTCCGGTGCGTTATCCGTACCGATGGAGAACCCTACACGGGACCCCTTCGGGTAAGCGAAAAGGCTACTTTGCGTAATTGACCGCCCTGGTTTCCCGGATGACCGTGATTTTCACCTGTCCCGGATAGACCATCTCGTCCTGGATCTTGTGTGCGATATCCTGTGACAGCTTTTCAGCATCCTGGTCGCTTACTTTTTCAGATCCCACTATAACCCGAAGCTCACGCCCTGCCTGTATGGCATAGGTCTTGGTCACACCCGGATATGACAAGGCGAGGTCTTCCATTCCTTTAAGCCTTTTTATGTAGGATTCAATCACTTCCCTCCGTGCTCCCGGACGTGCGCCCGATATGGCATCCCCGACCAGGACCAGCGGTGCGATCATGGAGGCCATTTCTGTCTCTTCGTGATGGGCGCCTATGGCATTGCACACCTCGGGTCTTTCTTTGTATTTTTCGGCCAGACGCATGCCCAGGATGGCATGGGGCAGCTCAGGATCGTCATCGGATACTTTGCCTATGTCGTGGAGCAATCCGGCCCTTTTGGCCAGTTTTGCGTTCAAGCCGAGTTCAGCTGCGATGATGGAGCAGAAATTGGCCACTTCACGCGAGTGTTGCAACAGGTTCTGCCCGTAAGAGGAACGGTATTTCATCTTTCCCACCAGCCGGACAAGCTCGGCGTGGAGTCCGTGGATACCCAGGTCTATGCAGGTGCGTTTACCGGTTTCCACAATTTCTTCTTCCACCTGTTTCTGGATTTTAGCGACCACTTCTTCTATGCGTGCAGGGTGGATGCGTCCGTCGGTCACAAGCTGGTGAAGTGCCAGACGGGCCACTTCGCGGCGGACCGGGTCGAATGCAGAAAGGAGTATGGCCTCGGGGGTGTCGTCCACGACGATTTCCACACCGGTGGCTGCTTCCAGGGCCCTGATGTTCCTTCCTTCACGGCCTATGATGCGTCCTTTTATCTCGTCGTTTTCAATATTGAAAACGGTGACGGCGTTTTCTATGGCTGTTTCCGTTGCCACCCGCTGGATGGTGTTCACAATAATGCGTTTGGATTCCTTACCTGCTGTGAGCCGGGCTTCATCCATGACTTCGCTGATGTATGACATGGCCTGACTTTTGGCCTCTTCTTTCATGGTTTCCATAAGAAGGGCCTTTGCCTGGTCAGCGGACATGCTGGCCATGCTTTCGATTTTTTCAATCTGTTGCAGGCGCAGTTTTTCATATTCTTCCACCTTCTTCTCGGCCAGTTCCAGCTGGGCGGTCAGGCTATCTTTCAGGGAGGAGACTTCTTTGCTTTTACGTTGAATTTCGGCATTTTGCTGATTCATTGCGATTTCCCGCTGTTTCAGCTTGTTTTCTGCCTGGGCTATCTTGTTGTTTCTTTCAATTATTAATTGTTCATGTTCTGTTTTTAGCTGAAGGAATTTTTCTTTTGCCTGGAGTATCTTTTCTCTTTTTATGCTTTCTCCTTCAGTTTCTGCTTCCTTTAGAAGTGTTTTGGCCTTTTTCTTCAGGATCACCATCCTGAAAAAAGCATAGCCCAGTGCAAATCCCACTACCAGAAAGATTGCGGCACTTATATATGTGTAGTTCATGGCTGTTGTTGATATATATTAGTTTGTGTGTTGTCATAATAGCATATAAAAAACCCGTTAACATACCACTGTTTAGCAAAAACCCTGATTAGCAAGGTTAGGAGGATCTGATTTTGTTGCGAACTTCCCACGTCCCGAAACCGGAATTCCCCGAAGGGTAACAGAGGGGCCTGTTTTTAACAGTCAAGACACTCCATTAAGTTTAAAATGTTGAGTTTCGCAAAGAGCTGGTATGTAACGGGTCAACTAATTATCTTTCCAGGTATTCTCTTAAAAAATTATCCAGTGAGGCAATCTCTGTGACTATCTGGCTAGTCTCGTCATCCTTTTCATATTTGAGCAGGCTCAGCACAAACTGGAGGGCTGCCATTGCCAGGGCATCCTGGGTATCCTGGCCGGAATACTTTACGTTGAACTGCTCGATCTTCTGGTTTATTCGCTGCGCTGCAGCCCGTACCATCTCTTCGTCTTCTCTGGCTATGCGTAAGGGATAATAACGATCTGCAATACTTATTTTTATGGATAATTTATCTTCACTCATTGTGCCGGGTTATCGGTTAAGCATGGTTAAACATTTATCGATTTCCCTGATCAATTTCCCGATCCTCTGCTTTGCTTCTCTCGTATCTTCACTTGTTTTCAGAAAGGCTCCAGCCATCTGGAGTTTTTGCACTTTCTGTTCCAGTTCTTCTTTTTCTTTTTTATATATATTCTGTTCTTCGCTTAAGGTTTGTAATTTACTGTTCAATTCACGGTTTTCCGTCAACGCCTTTTCATGCAGTGAAATAAGTGTTTCTATCTTCTGCTTTAACGGGTCTATAATGGCTGCGTGTTGAGGTTTCATATGCATTCTCCGTTAAAGCAAAGATAATGCATTTTTAGCAAAAAAAAAAAGAGGTCTATATGACCTCTTTTACTTCTTTCATTCCCAGCTCTATAGCTTTTTCGTTCATGGGTATCAGATCGTGATACCTTTCCGGCAGGGATTTCTTAAGTCCCTGTATGACGTTATGCCTTTCCAGGATGGGTTTCATCTTAAGATAGGCACCCAGCACAACCATATTGAAAGCCTTGGACATTTCCATGCGGTTGGACAGGTCGGCTGCTTCTATGGAGCATACCTTGATGTCCTTACGTACAGGATGACGCGTTATGCCATTGGGATCATAAAGCAACAGGCCTCCTTTCCTGACCATGGGTTCAAACTTGTCCATGGACTGCTGGTTCAGCACTATGGCCGTATCACACCACCGTAGGATGGGCGAGCTGATCCGTTTGTCACTGATGATGACCGTCACGTTGGCCGTTCCACCGCGCATTTCGGGGCCGTAGGATGGCATCCAGGTAACTTCCTTATCCTCCATGATTCCTGAATAGGCAATGATCTTGCCCATAGAGAGGACGCCTTGTCCTCCAAAACCTGCTATAATCAATTCTTCTTTCATAATTATCTGTCTTTTATGTCTCCCAGGGGATAAAACGGGAACATGTTTTCTTCCATCCATTTATTGGCCTTGACCGGGGTCATCTTCCAGTTGGAATTGCAGGTTGAAACAATCTCTACAAAAGAGGTTCCTTTTTTCAGCGCCGAGTTTTCAAAAGCTTTCCGGATGGCTTTTTTTGCTTTTCTGACACTGCCCGGATTCTGCACAGACTGACGTGTCACGTAACAGGTTCCTTCCAGTTGTGCTATCAGTTCCGTGATCTTGAGGGGGTAACCGTTCAGGTCAGCCCTCCTTCCATAGGGAGTTGTGGCCGTTTTCATTCCCAGGAGGGTGGTGGGGGCCATCTGGCCGCCTGTCATACCATAGATGGCGTTGTTTATGAAAATGACAACAATATTTTCCCCGCGGTTGCAAGCGTGCATGATCTCTGCCGTGCCAATGGATGCCAGGTCACCGTCTCCCTGGTAGGCCACGACATATTTGTCGGGGTACAAGCGCTTGGTGGCTGTGGCCAGTGCCGGGGCACGTCCGTGTGCAGCCTGCTGCCAGTCGATATCGATGTATTTATAGGCAAAAACAGCACAACCCACCGGGGAAATCCCTATGGTCTTGTCCTGGATACCCATCTCTTCTATGACTTCTGCCAGTATTTTGTGAACTACGCCGTGACTGCAACCGGGACAGTAGTGCATGACTGTGTCTGTCAGCACTTTGCTCTTGCCGTATACAAAGTTCTCGGGTTTGATGATATCTTTAATGTCCATGGTAATTGCGATTAAAGGTTGAATTTTTTAGCAAAAGCTTCGAATACTTCTTCGGGAGAGAAGATGGATCCGCCCATCCTTCCGTAGAATTCAACGGGAACAGCTCCGTTAACAGCCAGCCGTACGTCTTCTACCATCTGTCCCGCATTCAGTTCAACGGACATGATGCCCTTGAGCTGTGGCAACATCTCACGGATGGCCGTTTCGGGGTACGGGAACAAGGTGATGGGCCTGAGCAATCCCATGCGGATGCCTTTTGAACGGGCTATCTCCAGGGTGCCTTCACAAATACGGGCAGAACTTCCGAATGCCACCAATAGGTATTCTGCATTGTCGCACATGGTTTTTTCAAAACGCACTTCGTTTTCCCTCATTTTCTGGTATTTTGCCTGCAGCCGCAGGTTGATTGCTTCCATCTCGGAGGCGGCCAGGGAAAGGGAAGAAATGATGTTCCCCTTACGGCTGGCGGGTTTGCCAACGGTTGCCCAATGGCCGTATTTTTCGGTAATTTCCTTGTCTGTAAGGCGTCTTACCGGATCTCGCAACTCCACTTTTTCCATCATCTGGCCAATGGCGCCGTCTGAAAGGATCATCACCGGGTTGCGGTATTTGAAGGCCAGGTCGAATCCCAGTCCGACAAAATCGTACATTTCCTGGACCGAGGCAGGGGCCAGCACAATGATCTTGTAATCGCCGTGACCGCCACCTTTCACTGCCTGAAAATAATCTCCCTGGGCCGGCTGGATGGTTCCCAGTCCGGGACCGCCACGGATCACATCCACCACAAGACAAGGTAATTCTGCACCGGCCATATAGGATATGCCCTCGCACATGAGGCTGATACCGGGACTGGACGAGGAGGTCATGACTTTCTTTCCGCAGCATGCTCCTCCGTAGAGCATGTTAATGGAAGATGTTTCACTTTCAGCCTGAAGGACTACCATTCCGGTCGTTTCCCAGGGCATCTCTTCCATCAGGGTTTCCATCACTTCACTCTGGGGGGTAATGGGATAACCAAAGTACCCGTCCGCTCCGTAACGAATGGCGGCAAGGGCAATGGCCTCGTTCCCTTTTTTCAATAATTTTTCTGCCATAGTATTCCTTTGTTAAATTTTAACTCTGTATACAGTAATCACCGAATCCGGACATACGGTCGCACAATTGCCGCAACCGGTGCAATTGTCCGGGTTCTCCATGTAACAATAAGGGTAACCTTTGCTGTTAACCTTTTTTGCCAGTGCAATCGTTTGTGTGGGGCAATTGGCCACACACACGCTGCATCCCTTGCATTTTTCTATGTCTACTACAATAGCGCCTTTGAATGCCATATTTTTAAAATTATAAGTTGTTTGTGAAAATAGCTTACAAATTTACAGAGAATTTTTAAAATAACTTACATTTATTTGCTAAAAAAGGAAAATCCCTTGGAGATTCCTTTCCATACCCTGTTCCAGTTGAGCAGGATTGCCAGCAGCAACAGCGGGATCATGAAGATCATGATCTTGGCTTCCGGAGTCTGCTTCCTGTACCAGGCAATAATTCTTTTGATCATGAGCGCTCAATCCTGATCCTGGCATCCACGACTACCACGCCACGGGCAGTGCCCAGAAGCGGATTCAGGTCCATTTCAGCAATTTCGGGAGCGCACCGGCATAAGGCGGATACCCGGCAAATGGCATGGATGAAAAGGTCTTCGTTGACACCTTCCTGGCCCCGTACCCCCCGGATCAGACCGTATCCCCTCAGGTTGCGGACCATCCGCCCTGCCTCTGCAGGTGAAACCGGGCTGAGCCCGGTGCTGATGTCTTTCAGGACTTCCACAAAAATACCTCCCAGGCCGCACACAACGGTATGGCCGAAGGAAGGTTCCCTCTTGGCCCCTATGAAAAGCTCCCTGCCGGTGAGTTGTGACTGGAGCAGGATGGCGGTGGTATCCTTTATCGTTATCATTTCCCGGAACGCTTCCCTGAGTGCGTGTTCATCACGGATGTTCAGACGGACCCCGCCCACATCCGATTTATGCACCGGACCAATGACTTTCATCACCAGGGGAAATCCCACCCGTGCCGCGGCTGCACCCAGTTCCTCTTCATTGTGCGCAACGGCCTCCTGTGCCCTGGGAATGCCTGCGGCATCCAGCAGGTCGCTTACCTGGGCCGGGGACAGGTATCCTTCTCCCGCTTTGTCCACCAGCCTGTGGACTGCCTGTTCGTCGATTGCCGGCAGGGCAATGTTATCAGGAACCGGCACAGGGGTGTTCAGTACTTTGGCGAGCGCCGAGCCAAAAATGACCTCGTCCGGGAAATAGAGCCTTCCTTTCTTCTGGAATTCCCTGATCTCTTCCAGCACATTCAATGTGGAGGGAAATATGGGGTAGATGGGTTTGGTGCATTCGGACATCTTCTGATGGATCAGGTCATAGACATCGAATACACTGTTCAGGCCCGGTGAACCAAAGATGACAGCCATGCCGTCGAATTCGGGGCACTCGTTCTCCACGAATTCTATGATCTCTCCCAATTGCCCTGCTGTTCCTGTTGCCAGGAAATCTATGGGATTGGCCGCTGAAGATCCGGCGAACAGCTTGGCCAGCAACTTCTTCCTTTTGCCTTCTTCCAGCGTGGGAACGGCAATTCCGTTCTCTGACAGGACGTCGGTCAGCATGACCGCAGGGCCTCCGGCATGTGTGATGATGCACATGTTTTTCCCTGCAGGAGCGCCTTTGAGCAGGATGCACGCTACGGTCAGGAGCTGATTCCTGCCATTACAGCGGATGATGCCGGCTTTTTCAAAAAGGGCGGCAACGGCCGTGTCGGGACTGGCCAGGGCACCTGTATGTGATGAGGCCGCACGGCTCCCGGCTTCCGAGGATCCTGCTTTTACGGCAGCTATCCTGGCGCCTTTTCTGTACAGGGAGGCGGCATGTTTCCACAATTTGAGAGGATTCTTTATGGTTTCTGCATAGATCAGCTTCACAGGCGCGCTTTTGCCATGCACGTAACTTTGGTCCAGATATTCAAGCGCTTCTTCCAGGCCGGTTTGGGCAGAGTTGCCTACCGAGAAGACATTGGCAAATGGAATGCCCAGCTGTACTGCTGCATCTATGATGAAAAGGGCAGTCGCCCCGGAGCCTGATATGAGGTCAATGCTATCCGGGACGAAGCGGGGTATGGGTGAGGTGAAAACACCGGCATAATGCTCGTTCATATACCCCACGCAATTGGGACCTATAAGGGTTGCCCCGTGTTTGTCCGCCACGTCCCGGATCTTTTTCTCAAGTACCGCCCCTTCATGGCTCTCTTCCGAGAAACCGGCCGAAAAGATGATGACCCCCTTTGTGCCTTTTGTGGAGCAGAGCGTTTCTACAGCATGGAGACATAAGGCAGCAGGGATGGCCAGGATGGCGACTTCTGCACCGGGTATTTCTTCCACCGTGTGATATGACGTCAGCTCCTGTATGGTATCAGCTTTTGGATTGACAATGTATATATCTCCGGGGTAACGGGTGTCTTTCAGATTTTTTATCACTTTACCACCGGGTTTATGTAAGTCATTGGACCCTCCCACGACCACTATGCTTTTTGGATTGAGAAATTCTTTTGTAATCATTAATATAGCTGGTTTGTCTTACAAAGTTAGCAATTTGTTTGGCAATTTATCTAAATTTGTAGCCTCATAAAACAGAATCATAATGATATTGATAGCAGACAGCGGGTCGACAAAAGTTGCCTGGAGGGTACTACACAAAGACGGCACCATACAGGCCATCCAGACCATTGGGATCAATCCCTTTTTCGTTTCGGAACCGGACATCCTGAGAACCCTTGAAGAGAACCTCAAACCGGCCGTACGGGGGGATGTGAGCCAGGTGTTCTTTTACGGTGCCGGAGTGGCAGGTAAAGACAAGATCGATATCCTGACACGTTGTTTCCAGACTGCATTCCCCGGATGTTCGGTGGAAGCCAATTCGGACCTGCTGGCTGCAGCGCGCTGTCTTTTCGGTTCGGAAAAAGGCATTGCCGCCATCCTGGGAACGGGAGCCAATACATGTTTCTACGACGGGGAGAAGATCGTGGACAACGTGCCTGCCTGCGGTTACATCCTGGGAGATGAAGGCGGAGGGGCGGTGCTTGGGAAAAAGCTCGTTTCGGATTACCTGAAAAGGATGTTGCCGGCAGACCTGAGTGAAGCTTTTGAAAAACAATATAAACTCGGCCTGCTGGATATCATAGAGAAAGTGTACAGGCAACCCTTGCCTAACAGGTTCCTGGCTTCGTTCGCATTATTCCTGGGAGATCACCAGTCGCATCCCTATGTTCAGGAGTTCCTGGGGAAAGCCTTTGATGAATTCTTTTCACGCAACATCATTCATTATGATTACAAGACTTATCCGGTAAATATTGTGGGGTCGGTTGCCTATTATTTCAGGGATGAAGTCATGGCATCGGCTGCACGCCACGGGATGAAGATCGGCAAGATTGTCCGCACTCCTATTGAAGGTCTGGTTGCATACCACAGGAATCTTATGACCCAACAGGAATGATACAAAAAGTCACAGAACAACGGTCGCGGTACGACCATCTGGAAAAGATGTCCGTCAGGGAATTGCTGGAAAATATCAACAGGGAGGACCAGACCGTACCCCTGGCGGTGATCCCCTGCATCCCGCAGATAGAAAAATTGGTGGAAGAGATAGTCACCCGCATGAAGGAAGGAGGAAGACTGTTTTATATGGGTGCGGGAACAAGCGGCAGGCTCGGCATTCTGGATGCCTCGGAGATCCCGCCCACTTTCGGGGCTCCGTACGACCTGGTCATCGGCCTGATAGCCGGAGGCGATGCAGCCATCC
This sequence comes from Bacteroidetes bacterium ADurb.Bin013, assembly GCA_002071385.1. GTDB lineage: Bacteria > Bacteroidota > Bacteroidia > Bacteroidales > UBA932 > DMER64. Next base: position 140,364 of record MWFB01000001.1, on the reverse strand, counting down.
GCAGGGCGGTGGAAAAGGCCGAGGACAGTCTGGAGGCAGGATGGGAGGAGCTCAGGGTGCACCATGTGGGAACCAACGATGTGGTGGTAGGAATAGCTGCTTCGGGGACGACTCCTTACGTGGTGGGGGCCCTTCGCGAGGCCAGGAAAATGGGCCTGCTGACAGCATGCATAACATGCAATCCCGGAACTCCCGTGACGCTGGAAGCCGAAATTCCTATAGTTGCCGTTGTGGGGCCGGAGTTTGTCACAGGTTCCACCCGGATGAAGTCGGGCACTGCCCAGAAACTCATCCTGAACATGATATCCACGACCGTCATGATCCGTTTGGGACATGTGATAGGGAACAAAATGGTGGATATGCAGCTGTCCAATGCCAAACTAATTGACAGGGGCACAAAAATGATCATGGAAGATACAGGGATCGAGGATTACGACAAAGCGCGTTCCCTGTTGCTTCAATACGGTACGGTACGGTCAGCTGTCAATGCTGTGAATGATAAGAGCCATGTTTGAACAACGTTACGTTTCAGACCTGTTGCAGAAGGCGGTCGAAGCCTTTTCCCGGCTTCCGGGGATTGGTCCCAAATCGGCTTTGAGGCTGGCTCTGTACCTGCTCAGGCAGGAAGAGGAAGAGTCTGAAAACCTGGCCCAAAGCATCGTTGAATTGCGGAGGAAGGTAGTGTATTGCTCAGAGTGCCGGATGATATCCGATGCTGCCTTGTGTCCGGTTTGTTCCAACCCGGAGCGGGACCGAGGTATCATCTGTGTTGTAGAAAACGTGCGTGATGTTATGAGCATTGAACATACGGGACGCTACAAGGGATTGTACCACGTGCTGGGAGGGATCATATCCCCGATCGAGGGCATCGGGCCGACAGACCTTTCCATAGAACCCCTGATGGACAGGCTCGCCAGGGGCGTGGTAAGGGAAGTGATCCTTGCCCTGAGCACTACCATGGAAGGAGAGACCACGTGCTTTTACCTGTACAAGAAAATGGCATCTCTTGACTTGAATGTCACCACCATTGCCCGAGGGGTGGGCTTTGGCGACCAACTGGAATATACTGACGAACTGACCTTGGGCAGGTCTATTGAGAACAGACTGCCTTTTAAACCTGAATAATCTTTTTCTGCATATGGAACATACATTTCCGCTATCCTGGCTGTTAACCGCATTTGCAGTGTATACGGCCCTGCTTTTCTTTGTTTCCTGGCTAACCTCACGAAAGGCCGACAGCAACACTTTCTTTCGCGGGAACAAGAAGTCCCCGTGGCCCATTGTAGCTTACGGCATGGTAGGTACATCCATCAGCGGAGTGACCTTCATCTCTGTTCCGGGCAATGTGATGAATGAAAATTTTTACTACATGCCCCTGGTACTTGGCTTTGTAATAGGATACCTGGTGATAGCCAAGGTTTTGTTGCCACTGTATTATAAAATGAACGTGACATCCATCTACACATACCTGGAAAACCGTTTCGGTTTCACGACCTACCGGACAGGGGCCGCCGTGTTCATGGTTTCACGGGTGCTGGGAGCGGCTGTGCGTATCTTTATCGTGGTACTGGTGCTGCACACTTTCCTGCCTGCCGGTTCTGTTCCCTTCTGGATTGTGGCAGGCGTGTTCATGCTGCTCATATTCCTCTACACCTACAGGGGAGGGGTAAAAACCATCATCTGGACCGATGTCCTGCAGACTACCTTCATGTTACTGGCTGTTGTATTGACGGTCATTTCCATAGCCAAAGCCATGGACTGGGATTTTAGGCAGATGGCAGGCGCTGTCACTTCATCCGATTATTCCGACTGGTTCAACTGGGACTGGAGTGCATCCAACAACGCAGTGAAACAATTCATCAGCGGGATATTCATAACCATAGTCATGACGGGGCTGGACCAGGAGATGATGCAGAAAAACCTGAGTTGCAAGAACCTGCAATCGGCACAGAAAAATATCTACACCACCAGTATCACCCTTGTGGTGGTCAATATCCTCTTCCTTACCCTGGGGGCCGTTATGGCCATTTATGTGAACCAGCACCTGGGTGGCATACAGGGCATAGGGCTTGCCGATGCCGCAGGCAGCTTCACCAAAGCACAGACAGATAAGTTGTTTCCTGTGATCGCATCCCAATACCTTGGTCTGGGTGCAGGCCTTTTCTTTATCATCGGCCTGATATCGGCATCGTACCCCAGCGCAGGCGGGGCACTTACCTCCCTGACCACCTCTTTTTGCATTGATTTTCTCGGCTTTAACAAAAAGAAAGAGATGCCACAGGAAAGGAAGGACAAGATCCGCAAAGTCATCCACGCTTCTTTTGCCATGCTATTCTTTCTCATAATCCTTGTGTTGTATGTCGTGAACAACCAGGCGATAATCAACCTGGTATACCTGTTGGCCGCCTATACTTACGGACCATTGCTGGGCTTTTTCTTTTTCGGCATATTGACAAAATACCGTGTCCGGGACAGGGTTACCCCGTATATCGCACTGGCTGCACCGGCTCTATGTTACCTGGCAGACCTGGCCTTGAAAACCTGGTTTGATTTCGGCTTGGGATTTACCGTGTTGATAGTGAATGGATTGCTTGTGTTTTTTGGAATGTGGGTTTTCCGTGAAAAAACACTCCGCGAAGGCGCCTGATGCCAGTTCAAAAAAAAAGGTTACATTTGTACTGATTATTCAAACAGAATATGCCGGACGGTTAGTTACCATATAAGCCATTGCTTGCAAGGACTTAAAACGATTTAGGTATGCGTTGTCGTGAAAAACATACAGGGAGTTCAAGTGCCTGCTGGCAAATAGCCCATAAAGTCAGATCAAAGCCGCGAAGTTGAAGGTAGACAAACGTTTACAACAGTATGTTTTACCTGTTAAACTTCGCATTATGATTGAAATATTTTACAAATCCAAAGGGCAAATCTTAAACGATACAGATGTAAGGATCCTGGACAAACTGGGATTGGACGATGTTTTATGGATTGATTTGCACGATCCCACAGGGGATGAAAAAAGGGCTGCCGAGGATTTTTTAGATACAACGCTGCAGAGCAGGGCCCAGGCCGAGGAAATTGAATCCTCTTCCCGTTACTCGGAAACAGAAACCACCATTTTTGCCAACACCAACTTCCTGATTCCCGGACCCGACGATTATACGTCCATCCCCGTGTCTTTCATATTGTCAGAGAGCATCCTGGTCACCCTGCGGCACACGCCGCTCAGGACCCTGGCCGAAGTTCAGCGTAAGTTGCTGAACAACTTGAAGCTCTATCCAACGGGTTACCACATCATGGTAAGCATTCTGGAGAACAGGATTGATGTGGATGCCGACCTGGTTGAGATCCTTTCAAAGGAAATCACGCAACTCTCCAGGAGAATTGACCTGGGAGAATCCATGGACGAGACATTCCTTCTGGATGTAAACCAGTTGCAGGAAAACACCATGGTCATCAGGACAAACGGTGTTGACAAGCAAAGGATCCTCTCCGGTATTTTTAAAAGCGATAAGTTCCCAAGGGACTTGTACACAAAACTGGAAATCCTGAACAAAGACATCGACTCGCTCATACACCACGCCAATTTCAGTTTTGAACGGCTTGAGTACCTGCAGAACACAGCCCTGGGTCTTATCAACCTGGAACAGAACAAACTGATGCGGGTATTCACCTTTGTATCCCTTTTACTCATGCCTCCCACGCTCATAGCCAGCATTTACGGCATGAACGTGAAATTGCCCATAGTGTCGGGAAGCCAGTTATGGGATTTCATAATCTTGCTCCTGTTGATGCTCTTGTCGGTGGTGATAGCGATCTTTTTGTTCAAAAGAAGAAAGATGATCAAATAAGAGGGGCGGTTTTCTCCTGCAGCCACCGTGATTCTTCATAAGTCAGAAAAGGTGCCATTTTTTCATAGACTCTCCGGTTATACCGGTTGAGCCATTCGATTTCCCCTCTTTCCATCAGGGACACTAGGATTGCAGATGTATCTATGTGGCATAGGGTAAGGGTTTCAAAGCCAAGCCAGGAGCCGAATCCGTTTTCTTCCAGCTCCTTGCATAACAGGATGTTTTCATGCCTTACCCCATGGGACCCTTCCCGGTATATGCCCGGCTCGTTGGAAGTGACCATCCCGGGGAGCAGATCCTGGTCTTTCCACGTCTGCCTTATATCCTGGGGACCTTCGTGAACACAAAGGAAATGCCCTATCCCGTGCCCGGTTCCGTGTCCGTAATTGCGGAGGTGTCTCCACAGTGGGTCCTTGGCAAGCATATCCAGGTGTGTCCCTTTTGTCCCTTTCAGAAATACGGCCCTGCTCAGGGCTATCATACCTTTCAGGGCAATGGTGTAATCTTCCCTTTCCAGAGGGGTAAGCGGCCCAAGCGGGACGGTCCGGGTGATGTCTGTCGTCCCATACAGGTAATGACCTCCTGAATCTATGAGAAAGAGACCTTTTTTCTCCAGCCGGCTGCCAGGACCGGCCAGATAATTGTAGTGGGGCAGTGCGGCATTGGCCCCGTATGCCGGGATATATTGAAAGCTGTCACCCATGGAGTCAGGGGAAAGGGAGCGCATCCAGGACAATTTCTTAGCGACATCCTTTTCTGTCAAAAGGACATCCTGCTCCAGGGACTTTTCCAGCCAGAAGAAGAAACGTTCCATAGCCAGGCCGTCATACAGGAACGCTTTTCTGAATCCTTCGGTTTCGACCGGATTTTTTACGGCCTTGGCCAGTACCACAGGCGATGGCATATCTTTTACTCCTGTACTGCCAAAACGTGATAACAGCAGGCTGAACAGAGAATAATTCAGCGTATCCCCGTCTGCCATGAACACCGATTCTAATGGAAGGCCTTCCAATACTGAAGTCACGGCTTCATAAGGCGCAATACCCACCCCTTGCTCTCTGAGAAGCCTGGTCACGTTGTCTCCCACCTTTCCCGGGGTAATGAACAAGGTGGCGTTCTTACTGTCAACCAGGGCATAAGAGACAGCAACAGGATTGTAGGGAATGTCCCGGCTCCTGATATTGAAAAGCCAGGCAACCTGGTCCAGCCCTCCGAGCAGGATGTGTGAACAGCCCTGGCTGGACAACTGCTCCCGCAACCAGGTCAGCTTTTCTTCTGTGCTACGGCCACTGTATTGTGTTTCCAGGATAAAGACAGGGCTCAGCGGAAGGGCGGGCCTGTCCACCCACAACGTATCGGGAAAGGAGGGAGTGTTTACAACTTTGCCGGCATTGGCCTGCAGTGAAGCGAACAGTTTTTCAACCTGACTGTAAGTCATGCAGTCCCCGTCAATGCCGGTTACAGATCCTGCAGGCAGGTTTTCAGCCAGCCATTGCGGGTAATCCACGGCATGGGGGACCCTTAACGGATGTATTTCGAATTCGGTTCCTTCCAGTTCTTCCCTGGCCTGGATAAAATAACGTGTATCTGTCCAGAGACCTGCATGGGCATGGGTAATAACCACTGTTCCGTATGAGCCGGTAAAACCGGATATCCACTTTCTCTGCTGCCACCGTTCCGGAAGGTATTCGCTCCCGTGCGGGTCCGTTCCGGAAATTATGGCTGCGTCCCATCCCAGCTGCAGCATCTGGTGGCGGAGATCTTTTATTCTTTCAGAAATATTCATGACCGGAAGGTTCCTTTTTTAATTACAAAACGATTGAACCATATGAGTCCTGCAACACTCAGCAGGCCTACACAGGTAAAGATCAGCCAGAGCAAATCGGGCCTTCCCATGTTGTCAACAAATTTCCTGTAAAGAGGAGCTCCCACGAACCCTCCAACAAAACTCCCAATCACACTGCAGAAAAAAGAATAACCCATATAAATGGCTTTTTTCCCGGATGGGGCAATAAGTCCCACGAATGAATTGAATTTGGGATGAGCAGTCATTTCTCCCAGGGTGAAAACTATGCAACCGGTGATAAAAACCCATGCATTGGCAGAAATGGACAGGATGGCCATACCCGCCGTTCCCAGCGTGATGCCTGTTATGATGGTGGGAAGCGCCCTGAAGCGGCTTACTATCCGGGACACGAACAGCTGCAGCAGAATGATCACTCCTGCATTGAGCACGGTCACGTGCTCCACGTCAAATTCCCAGGCAGAAGGTTTCTGTGTCACCAGGCTGATGACGGCATTCACTGTATCATTAACCGGGGTCATGTCCATGTATTCATTCACGTACCAGAGGACTGTCCCGTACATCTGAAAGTACATGATCCAGAAACCGGAATAGAGCAGGATCATGACAATGAATTTCCAGTCTTTGAAAACCAATGCCATGTCAGAGAATATTTTTGAAAAAGGAACCTTCTCCCTTGCCCGGACCGGTTCCCTGTACAAAAAAATGTTCACAAGTAGCAAAATAACCCCGGCAGCAGCCGCCATCCAGAAAACGTAGCTGTAGGATTCTTTTTTCAGCACAGGTACTAAAAGGAGCGGGAAGAGGAAGGCACCCAGGTTTATGGACCAGTAAAAGATGCCAAAACCCAGGGTGGAGTTCTTTTCAGTGGTTGAGTAGGCAATGGTTCCGGAAATGACAGGTTTGAAAAAGCCTGCTCCGATGGCCATGACAACCAGTGAAGCGAATACCATTCCGTAGGATGTCATGAATCCTGTCAGAAAATATCCGGTGGTCAGAAAGATGAAAGCGACCATGAGTATGTTCCTGAACCCGTACCGGTCTGCCAGCGCCCCTGCAAAAAGGGGAAGAAAATACAATAGGGGAGGGATGGTCCCCATGATGGCGCCGGCCGCTTCCCTGGAAAAGCCCAGTCCTCCTTCATCGGGGGAAAGAACAAGGTAAACGGAAAGTATGGAGAGCACCCCGTAATAGGCACCGCGCTCAAAAAATTCCATGCTAATGGCTGTCCAGAAATTTCGTGGAAAGGATCTGATCCCGGATTCAGGTTTCATCATAAAAAAATATGAATAAATTTGACCCGGTAAAGTTACATTCTTTTGATAATTAAAAAATAACGTTTACTTTTGCAGCCCCTGCAAAGGGATTATACATAAAGTCTAACCTTCTAATTCTTATTGAACTATTCACATGGCAAAAGAAAAAGAATTGTCTCCAAAGAATAACCTGAACGACGTTCAGGATCCTGAAGAAATCATAATCCGGGAAAAAGAAAAGGCAGAAGATTATTCGGAGGAAGCTCCCGAAGTCGACGTTTTAAAGAAAAAAGCAATCAACAACGCATCAATTCCTGTTGAACAATTCGACTGGGCTGCGTTTGAAAAAGAAAATGTCTACGACACCGAGAAAAGTGTCATAGAAGACCAGTATGTTCAGACCCTGAACAAGGTCATTGAAAACGAGATAGTGGAAGGCACCGTTGTCGCTCTCAACAAAAGGGAAGTCATTGTAAACATTGGCTTCAAGAGCGAAGGAGTGATATCCATCAACGAGTTCCGCTATAACCCCGAACTGGCTGTGGGTGAAAAAGTGGATGTCTATGTGGAAACCGCAGAAGACAGGAAAGGTCAATTAATCCTTTCGCACAAAAAGGCCCGTTCCCTGCGTTCATGGGACCGCATCAACGAAGCATACAACAAGGATGAAATCATTAAAGGTTACATCAAATGCCGCACAAAAGGCGGTATGATAGTTGACGTTTTCGGTATTGAAGCTTTCCTGCCTGGATCGCAGATAGATGTGAAACCCATACGCGATTACGATGTGTTTGTGGACAAGACTATGGAATTCAAGATAGTCAAGATCAACCATGAATACCGCAATGTTGTGGTGTCCCACAAGGCCCTGATAGAGGCAGAACTGGAAGCCCAGAAAGCCGACATAATAGGGAAACTGGAAAAAGGCCAGATCCTGGAAGGAACTGTCAAGAACATCACCTCATACGGTGTGTTTGTTGACCTGGGCGGCGTTGACGGCCTCATCCACATTACAGACCTTTCATGGGGAAGGATCAACCATCCCGATGAAATCGTACAGCTTGACCAGAAGATCAACGTGGTCATCCTTGACTTTGATGACACCAAGAAACGTATTGCCCTGGGCCTGAAGCAACTTACACCGCATCCCTGGGATTCGCTGGGAGATAATATCACCGTGGGCACGGTCGTCAAAGGCCGCGTGGTGGTCATAGCCGATTACGGCGCCTTTGTAGAAGTGCAGCCCGGAGTTGAAGGCCTGATACATGTTACCGAGATATCCTGGTCTTCACACCTTCGCAGCGCACAGGACTTTCTGAAAGTCGGACAGGAGGTGGATGCCGTTGTGCTTACCATTGACAAGGAAGAACGGAAAATGTCCCTGGGGATCAAACAGCTCAAACCCGATCCCTGGTCTTACATCAATGAAAAATACCCAGTTGATTCCAGGCATACCGCCATGGTCAGGAATTTCACCAATTTCGGGATCTTCGTGGAACTGGAAGAGGGGGTGGAAGGTTTGGTTCACATCAGCGACCTGTCATGGTCCAAAAAGGTAAAGCATCCTTCGGAATTCACCTCCATAGGGGAAACCCTGGATGTAGTTGTTCTGGAAGTGGATCAGGACAACCGCAGGCTTCGCCTGGGTCATAAGCAACTGGAAGAAAATCCCTGGGAAGTGTTTGAAACGGTATTCACCAATGGCTCAGTCCACGAAGGTACCGTAACCAATTTTGTGGATAAGGGAGCAACCGTTACCTTGCCTTACGGGATTGAGTGTTTTGTAGGACAGAAGAACCTGGTGAAAGAAGATGGTTCAGCTGTTGTCCTTGAAGAAAAGCTTCCATTCAAGGTGCTGGAATTCAATAAAAACAGCAAGCGCATAACCATATCCCACACCCGTACCTGGGAACAGGAACCCAAAAAGGCAGCTGCTGTCAAGGAAAAGCCCGAAACAGAAGCTGAAACTACCCAGAAAGCCGTCAAAAAATTGAAAGCCAACTTGGAAAAAACAACATTGGGTGACATTTCCGAACTGGCTGCCCTTAAATCGGAGATGGAACAGAATGCCACTGACACTGACTAGCCTGGGGAGTGCATCGGCACTGCCTGCCAGGAATACTTATTTTACCGCTCACGTATTGAACATACGTGGGCGGTCCTTTTTACTGGATTGCGGCGAGGGCACGCAGTTGCGCCTCGGACAGCTTGGTATTTCGCTCGGGGCGATAGATCATGTTTTTATCACGCATTTGCATGCAGATCATGTTTTTGGTCTGCTGGGGATGATATCTTCCATGCATTTGCTGAAGAGGAACGCTCCATTGTATGTGCATGCGCCCCGGGGCCTGGAAAAGCTCATTGAATTCTATTTTGATTTTTCCGGAAAGCAGGACCCGTCATTTCCCATCATCCATAAAGTGGTTGAGGGAACGGGGATGTTTCCGGTGATGGATGGCGGCGAGGCCCTTGTCTCGGCTTTCCCGCTGAACCACGGAGTGCCCACTTTCGGTTACCTGTTCAGGGAAAAGCGCGTTCGCAAAAGCGAACCCAGATCCGTGGCCTATTGTACCGATACGGCACCGTTCCCCGAACTGGCAGGATGGGTGGAAGGGGTGGACCTGCTCTTCCTGGAGGCCACTTTCCTGGAAAAAGACCTGGAATCGGCCCAAAATTACAAACACTGCACAGCCCGCCAGGCAGCACAGATTGCTCTGGATGCCGGGGTGGGGAAGCTTCTGCTGGGGCATTTTTCATCCAGGTATAAAGAAGCCCCGGCATATCTTGCCGAGGCCAGGGAGATTTTTCCCGATACGGAGTTAAGCACTGAAAGCAGAACCTTCAGCGTTCCGCGCAGGCTTATTGCAACATAGGCTGGATCACGCCAAAGAGAAGGTAAGCGACTATCAGGGTCAAAATGATATTGAAAGTCTGAGCCGTCAGGAAGGCATTCAGTGGCCGGCGGTTTTCTTTGGAGAATATTTCTTTGAACCTTGTTTCCAGACCAATGCACACAAAAGCTATGCTAAACAGGGAATTGCTGAATCCTTTGGTGATCTTTCCCACGACTTTAGCTTCTTCTATGCTGAAAAAAATGCTGAAAATCAGGGATGCCAGTATAAATCCCAGCACAAATTTCGGGAAACGGTCCCAGATCATCTTTCCGGTAGGTTTTTCCTGTCCTTCCTTTCCCTTGTAGGTCCAGTAAAGGGCAATCAGAAAGGCAGCTATTCCCAGCAATACGTTTTGTGAGGATTTCACGATGATGGCTGTCTGTGCCGCTTCTTCTCCCAGCATGGTTCCGGCGGCAGCTACGGCGCCAGTGGTGTCTATGGTCCCTCCAAGCCAGGCTCCCGCTACCTGCGGGCTTAGTCCAATCAGGTTGGAAAGCCAGGGAAGCAGGTACATCATGGGGATGGCTATCACCAGCACCAGTGAGATCACGGTAGAGAGCTTCTTATTGTCTCCCTTGATGACACCGCAGGTGGCTATGGCAGCGGATACACCGCATATGGACACCCCACTGGCCAGCATGGTGGCCATCTCGTCATCGACTTTCATCTTGCGGGCTACCCAGAAGGCGAAATTCCAGACCACCAGGACAATCAGTATTGCCTGTACCAGTCCGTAGGCTCCAGCCTTCATGACCTCTCCGAATAAAATGGTTGAACCCAGGGTGATGATCCCGATTTTGATATAGAATTCACTCTGGATGGCAGGCTTCAGCCATTTGGGGACATTGAAGATATTGCTGATGATGAGTCCAAAGATGACCGCAAAGAAAACCGACTCCAGTCCAATGGCCTTAATGGCAGGTATAGCCGCCACCACATTGGATAACAGGGCCAGTATGTATATGGCCAGAAAAGACAGGAAAATCCCTTTCAATGGCTTTTTCAGGATGAAGGAGGTAAGGTAGGTTACCAGCAGCAGGAACAGGAACATATAGCCTGCATCAAGCCATTCTTTGCCTGTTCCGAGGTTTTTTGGCATGACGGGCATGACGGCAGGAACGATCACGGCCAGCAACAGGATGATGGTGGCTGCAATCACGGTGATCCAGTCTTCAGTCAGGATTTTTTTCCACCAGGGTTGTTTAGTTTCTTTCATGATAGGTTGATTCATTTATTGAATAATCGTTGTCAGAAGCGTGCTGTTAGCATGATACCCAGCAACCCGCTGTTTTTTTCTTTTTGAATGAAAGTCCGGAAGGTGTAGTTGACCTGAAGCCGGAACATTTTGTGAGGCCAGTAATCGATTCCCACCAGATAATTGATCTGTCTGGAATTCTCATCGGCCAGGTCCAGTCGCATGTAGTCGTATTTGAACAACGGCTGGAATTTGTCCGCAATGGTATATCCGGCCAGCAGGTAAAAACCGTCGCTGTCCTTCTGGTTTGTCTTTCCTTTGATGTATTCACCCCTGAACAGGATCTTTCCATCGTCATAGCGGGCACCGAACCCGAAACGGGTCCTGGGAGCAAGTTCGCCATCGGGTCCGATTTTGCCGTTATAATAGAAGGCAGAAAGGGTGACAGGGCGGATGGGATTGATGTTGATGCGCCCGGCAAAATCCTTGTGTTTGTTGTTGTCCTTGACATTGATGCCGGTACCGTTGTACAGGCCTACAAAATAATCCACTATATTGTATCCATCCTGTTGGAAGAAACCTCCATATGCCGCCACACCGATATCGCGCCCGGTTGCCTTGTTGCCCGCCAGGTCATTGAATCCCGAAAGGTAACCTACGACCTGTGAATTCTCGATGGTTTCCAGGTCAAGAGGGCCGTACGGATTTTCCAGGGAGAAGGCGACTTTGAACTGCCCTGCCTGCACATTGAACATGGGATGCAACTTGAGCCTTACAAACGCATCTATGATCTTAGGAGATGATGCAAAGTCCAACTGCAAACGGTAATCGAACCATTTGGCCGGCTCTCCCTTAAAATCCAATCTTGCACGTCGGATATCAAAGGAATTGGCTCCGTCTTCGTACTGATATCTCAGGTTTATGAAACCAGACATTTTTGGAAGTTTGGCTATGATACTTTCCAGTTTTCCGGTCCTTTCCTCCAGATCAGAAACCTGTGCCTGAGCCTGCATTGTGCTGAAAAGCACGGTAGCCAGAAATGAGATGGTAAGAATAATTTTTTTCATCGGATTAATTACTTTTATTAGTATATGGGTCGATAGTATACACAAATATAGTCAAAGCTTTTACTAAAAAACAAGACTTCTTCTAAAAATGGTGTAAAGGGGAGTATTTTTGTACATTTGCAATCATGAAAAGGATAAGTGCTAACGGTAACAAAACGTTGTTAACCATACTCTTTGTGTTCCTGTGGCTGCCTTTGGGTGCCCAGGAAACAACAAACGACCTGAACCAGCAGGTGAGCAAGCTGGGACAGGCATTGTTTTATATAAGGCAATATTACATCGATACAGTGGATGCTAAAAGAGCCGTGGATGAAATGATCACTACTCTGACAGCCCAGCTGGATCCCCATTCTTCTTATATTCCCGAAGAAGATGTCCGTTCCATGAATGAACCCCTGGAAGGTAATTTTGAAGGTATAGGGATTGAATTTTCAATAATCCGTGATACGCTGGTGGTGATGACACCCGTTGCGGGAGCTCCTTCCGAAGCCGTAGGGATCCGCGCCGATGACAGGATAGTTGCCGTGAACGGGGAAGAGATTTCTTCTCCCGAACTGACCAACCAGAAGGTGTTCAGCCTGCTGAGGGGCCCTAAGGGAACCAGGGTTTCCCTGACCGTGGTCCGCAGGGGAGAGACGGGACCTTTGAATTTTGAGGTGGTCCGTGACAAGATCCCCATTCACAGCGTGGATGCAGCCTATTGGGCTGCCCCGGGTGTGATGTATGTCAAGTTGAACAAGTTTGCCCTGACAACGCAAGATGAGTTCATTGATGCTTTCAAAGACCTGGATAAAATGCCGCAGGGACTGATTCTGGACCTGCAGGGGAACGGCGGGGGCTACCTGGGGGCAGCCCTTTTCATGGCGGAACAATTCCTGTCCAAGGGCGAGCTGATCCTTTATACCGAAGGAGCGAAGATGCAAAGGCGGGATGTGCAGGCTTCCGGGATGGGATTCTTTATCAATACGCCTGTTGTGGTGATCATGGATGAAAGGTCGGCATCGGCTAGTGAAATTGTTGCCGGGGCCATCCAGGACTGGGACAGGGGAATCATAGTGGGCCGCCGCTCTTTCGGTAAAGGCCTGGTGCAACAGCTTTTTCCCATGAATGACGGATCGGAGCTGCGCCTGACCGTTGCACGTTACCATACTCCATGCGGGAGGGTGATCCAGACTCCTTACGTAATGGGTGAACAGGAAAGATATTACAGGGATTTCCTGGAACGGTACGAAAGGGGGGAATCTTTCAGCCAGGATAGTGTGCAGATACCCGATTCACTGGCTTTCAGAACGTTAAAGAAGAACCGGATTGTGTATGGCGGTGGCGGTATCATGCCCGATGTTTTTGTTCCGGCCGATACAAGCTATTACTCCGGTTTTTTCATTCAACTGGCAAGAAGGGGCATTGTCAATGCCTATGTGAACGATTACCTGGACAGGGAAAGAGAGAAGCTGGCGAAACAATACCTTACATTTGAAGCCTTTGACCGCCAGGTCTCCCTGGAAGACATGCCGTTTGAAGGTCTGACAGCATATGCCGCCACTTTTGGCATTGTTCCGGGAGAAGGAGACCTTGCCCTTTCTGAAAATCATATAAGGATGCAGATAAAAGCCCTCATAGCATCCAGACTCTTTGGAACAGCGTGTTTTTACCGGGTGATAAACCCCGTCCTGCCGGAGTACAGAAAAGCGCTGGAAGTCATGAACGGCTTGCTATAACACCTGAGCCTGCCAGTTCTTCGCCCTGGTACCAGACGGCAAACTGACCCGGAGTGATGCCCCGTTGGGGTTCCCTGAAGCGGATATGCATACCCCCGTCACAATGCAGGGTGCCATCCTGCAGGGGCTGCCGGTAGCGGATGCGGATACTGTAGTCACGTTCCTGTCCCTGCTCCATGGCCAGGTCGGGCCTGACCCAATGCACGTCACTCTCCTCAATGAAAAGGTTTCCGTGGTACAATCCGGGGTGGTTCTGACCTTCTCCCACATAGACTGTATTGCTCACGGTATCTGTTGATAGCACAAACAGCGGGTTTTCATGTCCCCCGATATGCAGGCCTTTCCTTTGTCCGATGGTATAAAAATGGGCTCCCTGGTGCTCGCCGATGATTTTTGAGGAGCCATCCCGGAAGATTTCTACCACATTACCTGTGCGGGGTGCCAGTTTTTGTTGCAGGAAAACGGGCAGGTCCACTTTTCCCACAAAGCAGATCCCCTGTGAATCCTTTCGTTCCGATGTGGGAAGGCCGGCTTCACGGGCCAGTGCCCTCACCTGTGCCTTGGTTAATTCCCCTATGGGAAACAAAGCCTTGGATAACTGGTCCTGGTTCAGCTGGCACAGGAAATAGGACTGGTCCTTGTTCTTGTCAACTCCCTGCAGCAGGCGGAACAATCCTTCACTTGTCCTGTCTATCCTGCAATAGTGACCTGTCGCCACCTTTTGGGCTCCCAATTCGAAGGCTTTATCCAGAAAGGCATCGAACTTGATTTCGCGGTTGCACAGGATGTCAGGATTGGGTGTCCTGCCTTTTCCATATTCCCGGAACATGTATTCTGCAACCCGTGAACGGTACGCTTCGCTCAAGTCTGTGAAGAAAAAGGGGATATCCAGTTTACGTGCCACCATTTTTGCCAAGTCCAGGTCTTCTTCCCAGGTACAGTGACCTTGCAGCGTCCCTGTGGTATCGTCCCAGTTGCGCATGAAGAGTCCGAATATATCGTGACCCTGCCGCCTGAGGAGAAGGGCGGCAACCGAGGAGTCAACCCCGCCTGAAAGACCGATGGCAATTTTCATAATTGAAAAAGGGTAAGCTTGGTGTATCGCACCGCTACAACCACCTACCCTTGCTGTCTTCCAACCCTGGGGGAGTTCAGTGGGAGCTGGTCGTACACGACTTACCCCGTGCAAAGGTACAAAAAATCAGAAAGAATCAAAACCGAACGGCAAGAGGTCTTTTACACTCTGAAAAATACGAACCTTGTCACCGGCTGCCAGCAATACGCGTATGGGCACTCCGGCTCTTTTTTCACTTTCCAGGAGGACCTGTCTGCATATACCGCAAGGCGAGGCAGTTATTGCTATGGCCCGGATCTGTGTTTCCGGGAAATTGGCATGTGCATAAAATACCGCAGTTCGCTCTGCACATATCCCTGCCGGAAAGGACGCGTTCTCCTGGTTGTTCCCGCATATGACCTGACCGTTCTCCAGGCGGAGCGCTGCCCCGACCAGGAATCTTGAATAAGGGGCATAGGCGCCGTCAGCAGCACGGGCGGCCTTATCCAGGAGTTCGGCATCCAGGGGGTCCAGGAGGTCTTTAGTAGTTTCTGTATAATCGATGGTAAGGATACTTCTGTTCATAGGTAAGCGGTTTATAGAAAGCAAATATAAGAATTTATACTACATTTGCATCATGTTGAATCCGTGGCTATATAAGGCATTCTGCTTTGTTTCATGTATACTCCCGGTATTGGTTCCCGCTAAGGCCTCTCCCTGGTCAGAAGACCCGGAAAGGCAGATCACACGGGAAGAATATATCAATAGATACAAGAATATTGCCATATCACAGATGTATCATTACGGAATTCCGGCCAGCATCATCCTTGCACAGGGATGCCTGGAATCCGGCAACGGGAACAGCCGCCTTGCACGGGAAGGTAACAATCATTTCGGGATCAAATGCCACGACTGGGAAGGAGACCGTATTTACCACGATGATGATGCCCTGCAGGAGTGTTTCCGCAAATACAGGACTGCAGAAGATTCCTACTATGACCATTCAGAGTTTCTCAGGACCAGGCCGCGGTATGCCAGCCTGTTCCTGTTGGAGAGAACAGATTATGCCTCCTGGGCCCGAGGCCTGAAACAATCGGGGTATGCGACCAATCCCCGCTATGATGAACTGCTTGTTGAATTGATTGAGAAGTACAGTTTACATCAATATGATTTGCTTCCCTTGCAGGAAGAGGAAGGGCGTGAGCCCCTTGCAATGAAGTCGGGAATCCCTGCTGCCGGCATGCCCTCCTATGCAATGACAGGAGAAGATGTTTTCGTAATTGATGTGGAAAGAAGAATTCTTCAGACCAACGGAAAACGTTACGTGTTATCTGCCCCCGGAGATACGTACCGGTCCCTGGCTGCCGAATTCGGGTTTTTCCGGAGTGAACTCACACGCTATAATGACGTTGCTGCAAACGCTGAACTGGCAGTTGGAGAAAAAGTATACCTGGAACGCAAGGCCGGCAGGGTGACCCGAGGAGAATGCTCCTGGTCTTCCCTTTCAGGGGAATCCCTGCAGGAAATATCACAACGTTTCGGAATACGGTTGCAGTCATTACGTACATTGAACCCGGGAACAGGGGATTATCCCCTGGCCGGAACTGTTATCCGTTTAAGATAAAAAGAACATCATGAGGAAAAAGTCCCGATTCTTCCTGCTTTTCATCATCCTGACCTTAGGCGCAGGCATTGTGGCCGGAGGGTGGTATTACCTGACTTTCCACTACCCCAATATAACAACGGAAGACGGCAAGACTGCTTATTTGCTGGTACCTCGGGGTACCACTTATGAGCAATTGATAGACAGCCTGAGATCAGGGGGACACCTGACCATGGAACAGACTTTCCGCTGTGCTGCCAAACACGAAAACCTGCCTGAAAATGTTCATGCGGGACGCTATGCCCTGACCCATGGAATGAATAACCGGGAACTGGCCAGGAAACTGGCCATGGGGTGGCAGGATCCCCTGAACATAACTATAAATGCCCCTATCAGGACTTTTGAAAGGCTCGCCTCGGTCCTGGCCCGCAACCTTGAAATAGATTCAGCCCTGGTGCTCCAACATTTGAGGAACGATTCCCTTATAGCCACGTTTGGCTTTGATTCGGTGAGCCTGAGAGGCATGTTCATACCAAACACCTACCAGGTCTACTGGACCATAAGCGGAGAAGACCTTCTGGAGAGGATGTCCCGTGAATACAACAGTTTCTGGAATGAGCAAAGGAAGGAAAAAGCCAGGAGCATTGGTTTGACCATCAGGCAGGTGAGCACACTGGCATCCATTGTCAACGAAGAGACCAAGAAAACAGATGAAATGCCTGTGGTGGCAGGCGTATACATGAACCGTCTCAGGATAGGGATGCCTTTGCAGGCAGATCCCACCCTGATATTTGCTGCACAGGATTATTCCATACGGAGGGTGCTGGCAAGGCACAAGCGCATTGAATCACCGTATAACACATATAAGTACAAGGGTTTGCCCCCGGGTCCCATAGCAGTGCCTTCCATTGAGGCCATTGATGCAGTGCTGAACTATGACCACCATGATTATTTGTACTTCTGTGCAAAGGAAGATTTAAGCGGTTACCACAATTTTGCCCTGAATCTGCGTGATCATATGAAAAATGCCAGGAGATTCCAAAGGGCCCTGACAGAAAGGCTGAACAAGGAGGTGAAGGCACAATGAATAAACCGGCCCTGTACCTGGTACCCGCTCCCCTGGGAGACACGACTCCATCGGGGGTACTTCCTGCAGACCACGTGGAAATGGTTAGAAAACTGGATTGTTTCATTGTGGAAGAGCCCAGAACGGCCAGACGGTATCTCTCGGCACTGGGTCTTGATGTGCGGTCTCTTGAACTTGAGGTGCTGAACGAACATACGTCTCCGGCAGAACTGAATGGCTTGCTGGAACCCTTGAGAAAGGGGCGTTCCGTGGGTTTGTTGTCCGAGGCAGGCCTTCCGGCTGTGGCAGATCCCGGTGCAGAGCTGGTGGCTTTGGCTCACCGGGGTGGCTTCCAGGTGATACCACTGGTTGGCCCCTCTTCCCTGATGCTGGCTTTGATGGCCTCGGGGCTCAATGGACAAAAATTTGCATTCCAGGGATACCTCCCGGTAAAATCCGGTTTGCGGGATAAAAGGATCCGCGCGCTGGAAAGACAATCGGCCCAGGAAAACCAGACCCAGATTTTTATTGAGACTCCTTACAGGAATGAGTCGCTTTTCCGGGCCCTGCTGGATTGCTGTGCTCCCGGGACCCGGCTTGCAGTGGCCATTAACCTTACTCTGCCCGATGCATTCATATGCACCAGGACAGTAGGGGAGTGGAAGGGCAAAGAACCTGATTTCTCAGCTGCATACAGGAAAAAACCGTGTGTATTTTTATTACAGACTTGATATATGGCAACCATCGCTTTGAAAGATCTGAGATTTTACTCCCATCACGGGTGCTTTGACGAAGAACGTCTTATTGGTACTTTTTTTTCGGTAGATGTGGAGTTGTCAATCCACGGCTGTCCGGCTGCCTTTACGGACAAGCTGGAGGACGCGGTTGATTATTCCCGTGTATACGAACTGGTCAGTGCAGAAATGTCCATACCCAGCCGGCTGCTGGAACACGTTGCCGGAAGGATCCTTCGCTCACTATGCCGGTCTTTTTCATTGTCCGATTGTCGAGTGAAAGTTTCAAAACTATCACCCGCGTTGGGCGGGGGAGAAGTGGGCAGCGCTTCTGTTACCCTGACCATGAAGGATTTGCAGCATGAATGAGGCGTGTACATTTACTGTAATAACACTGGGCTGCAAGCTCAATTATGCAGAAAGTGCTACCATGGCCAGGGATCTGCTCCATAGGGGCTATCAGAGGGTAGGGCTTTCCAGGGGTGCCGATATTACCATCATCAATACATGTTCAGTTACCGAGCACGCAGATAAAAAAAGCAGGCAAGCAATTCGTAAAGCCTTGCATATCAATCCAAAAACACAAATCATTGTTACAGGATGCTCTGCACAGCTGAGGGCAGAAAGCCTGCGTCTGATTCCTGGAGTGGAGACTGTACTGGGTACGGATTTCCGTGACCGGGTAGGAGAAGTGGCTGGTAATCCGGGCGTTGGGGCCCTATTCCCCGGCACGGGCACTGTGGGAAGTGTTTTTTTTCCCGCCTGGTCCGGAGGTGAGGACCATCGTGAAAGAACCAGGTCTTTTCTGAAAGTACAGGATGGGTGTGATTATTGTTGTACCTATTGCACCGTGCCGCTGGCCAGGGGAAGAAGCAGGAACATTCCCATAGCCGAAGTGGTCCTGCAGGCCAGGGAGATCGCGGGCAGGGGGGTGAAGGAGATTGTCTTGACAGGAGTCAACACGGGAGATTTCGGAAAGACAACAGGGGAGTCTTTTGCTGACCTTCTCAGACAGTTGTCATATGTAGAAGGGATTGAACGCTACAGGATTTCTTCCATTGAACCAAATCTCCTGACCGGGGAGATCATAGAAATGACGGCCCGGCTGAAGTGTTTCCTTCCTCATTTCCATATACCCCTGCAAAGCGGCAGCAGCCGGATCCTCAGGAAAATGGGCAGAAGGTATGACCCGGAGCTGTTTGCCGGCAAGGTAAGTCATATCCGTTCCCTGATGCCTTTTGCATTCATAGGCGTTGATGTGATCGCAGGTTTTCCTGGTGAAACGGAGGCTGATTTTATGGAAACCCATAACCTGCTGGCAACACTGAAACCTTCCTTCCTGCATGTATTTCCTTTTTCTCCAAGGCCCGGCACACCTGCCGCCAAGTTGCCGATGTCGGAAAGGATCCGCGAAGGCATCATAACCGAAAGGACGCGTATGTTGGGTCAATTGTCCGACAAGCTGCACCAGGAGTTTATCCTCGCAAACAAGGGAAGGAAAGAGGAAGTTTTGTTTGAGGGAAAGACAGGGAATGATAAAATGCACGGGTATACCCGCAACTACATACGGATAGAACGCCCTTATGACCGGTCTCTGATCAATACGGTTGTGGAAATCATATTGGATTAACCATGTATTGGGAACTTTTCAAGGTGTTCTTCAGGATAGGGGCCTTCACCATTGGAGGAGGGCTTGCCATGTTGCCGGTGATCGAGAGGGAGGTGGTGGACCGTAAAAAGTGGATAACAAAAACAGTTTTTACGGATATTGTGGCTGTAACCCAGACACTGCCCGGTGTCATTGCCGTGAATATGGCAGTGGCGGTCGGCTATAAAGTCAAAGGAACACGCGGTTCTCTGGTATCGGTGCTGGGTGCTGTCTGTGCCCCGTTTTTTTCCATCCTGGCCCTGGCCATCTTCTTTCAGAATTTCAGGGATAATCCCGTCGTGGAGAAGATCTTTTTGGGCATGCGTCCCGTAGTGGTGGCCCTGATAGCTGTTCCTGTCATCACCACCATGCGTTCCATCGGGCTGACTTATGCAACCGGGCTGATAGCCTGTGTTGCAACACTGCTGATCTGGCTGTTGGGCGTATCTCCCGTCTGGATCATCCTGGCTGCAGGTCTGGGAGGGTATGCCTGGTACACCATTGATAAACACCGCAAGAGGAGGCGAAGCACATGATATACCTGGAATTATTCTACACTTTCTTCAAGATAGGTGTTTTTTGTTTTGGGGGAGGCTATGCCATGTTATCGCTCATCCAGGACGAAGTGGTCCGCAATAACGGTTGGATGACCATGGAGAGCTTTTCCGATATTGTGGCTGTATCGCAGATGACGCCTGGCCCTGTAGCCATAAATACCGCTACGTATGTAGGTTATACAGCCTCGGGAGGAAATGTCCTGGGTTCTTTCATGGCCACCATTGCGCTCATCATCCCTTCTGTGGTCATGATGTCCGTTGTGATAAGGGTGTACAGAAAATACAGTCAAAACAAGACTTTCCAGGCCATTTTCAGTGGCATCCGTCCGGTTGTGGCCGGATTGATCGCTGCTGCCGTACTGAACATGGCCACACCAGAAAATTTTGTGGATTTCCGCAGCTACCTGCTCTTTTCAGCCAGTTTCCTGGCTGCATACTTCTACAGGGCCCATCCTATTTTGCTGCTGGCCCTGGGTGGCTTGGCGGGGTATTTGATGTACTGACGTTTTTCAGTAAATTTGCTGTCTTGAATCATTCCTATGCAATTTAAGCTCACGGCACCTTATGCACCTACGGGAGATCAGCCGCAGGCCATTGAACAGTTAGCCTCTCTCCTGGCAGAAGGGACAGAGGCCGCCGTGCTGCTTGGAGTGACGGGTTCAGGAAAGACATTCACCATGGCCAATGTGGTGGAGCGGTTGCAAAGACCCACACTGGTCATCAGTCACAACAAGACGCTGGCTGCCCAGCTCTACGCCGAATTCAAAAGTTTTTTCCCGGAGAATGCCGTGGAATATTTCGTTTCCTACTATGATTATTACCAGCCTGAAGCATATTTGCCTGTCACTGATGTCTATATAGAAAAAGACCTGAGCATTAACGACGAGATTGAGAAACTGCGCCTGAGCACGTCTTCCTCTTTGTTAAGCGGCCGGCGTGACGTGCTTGTGGTATCAAGTGTTTCCTGCCTGTACGGCATAGGGAATCCGGAAGATTTCCACGCCAATACCATCACATTGAAAACCGGGGAGTTACACGATTTCAACAAATTGCTGTACAGGCTGGTGGATGCGCTTTATTCGCGCAACGAAAACGAGTTCAAAAGAGGGACTTTCAGGGTCCGCGGGGACGTTGTGGACATTTACCTGGCCTATGATGATATTGCCTGCAGGATCTCCTTCTGGGGCGACCGCATTGACTCCATCGAACGCGTGGATCCCATGACAGGGGGGGTGATAGAAAGGATTGAAGGCATCGCCATTTATCCGGCCAGCGCTTTTGTAACCACCAAAGAGAGAAAGGAACAGGCCATAAGGAGCATTCAGGACGACCTGACGGAGAGGGTGGCCACACTGAAAGAATTGGGCAAACATCTGGAAGCAAGGAGGTTGTTGGAACGCGTGGAATTCGATATAGAAATGATACGTGAGCTGGGTTATTGCCCTGGAATTGAGAATTATTCCCGGTATTTTGACGGAAGACCTCCAGGGACAAGGCCTTTCTGCCTGCTGGATTATTTTCCGGATGACTTCCTGACTATAATTGACGAGAGCCATGTGACACTTCCCCAGATCCGGGCCATGTTCGGAGGTGACCGTTCCCGCAAGGAAGTGCTCATTGAGTACGGATTCCGCCTGCCGGCAGCTGCAGACAACCGGCCCCTGACCTTTGCGGAATTTGACAAGGTCATTGGGCAGCGTTTCTATGTTTCGGCCACACCGGCAGATTATGAAATGGAGCGCTCGTGTGGACTGATAGTGGAACAGGTGGTCCGGCCCACGGGACTGCTGGATCCGCCTGTTGAAGTGCGGAAGACGGAAGGGCAGATAGATGACCTGATTGAAGAAATCAGGTCACGGGCCGCCAAAGACCAGCGTGTGCTGGTCACCACGCTGACAAAAAGGATGGCGGAGGAATTGGACAAATACCTTCAGAAGATACGCATTCGTTGCACCTATATACACTCTGACGTGGATACGCTGGAGCGCATCAGGATACTGGAGGAATTCCAGAAAGGGTATTACGATGTCCTGGTGGGGGTTAACCTGTTGCGTGAGGGACTGGACCTGCCGCAGGTTTCCCTGGTGGCCATACTGGATGCCGATAAGGAGGGCTTTCTGCGTTCGGAGCGAGCCCTTACCCAAACGGCCGGAAGGGCTGCACGAAACGTGGACGGGCGCGTGATCATGTACGCGGACAAGATAACCGATTCCATGGCCCGGACCATTGAGGAAACGGATAGACGCCGGAACAAGCAGATGCAATACAACCGTGAAAACGGGATCACTCCTACCCAGATAGCCCTTAATATCCGTCGTACCATGAGCCAGGAACCGGCCTACAGCGAGGCACCGGATGTCATTTCCATGGTGGCTGAAGACCCGGTAGCCCGGGCCATGACTCCGCAACAACTGGAAAAAGCCATAGCGACGGCCAGGAAAAGAATGGAAGAGGCGGCCACCAAACTGGATTTCATTACGGCTGCCAGGTTCCGTGATGAAATGTATGGTCTTGAAAAATTACGCAAATGAATCAAACCATGATCGATAAGGCAAAGGAGTATGCTGCCGCCAGGCTGGAAGGGCTGAAACGGGGCAATGGCGCTCCCTTCATGCAGCACGTGGACGCGGTGGCGGCCATCGTGGAAAAGGAAATCGGCCTTGCCGGCGAGGCAGTTGCTACGGTTTACCTGCATGAGGCCAGCCGTAAACATCCGGAACTGCTGGCAGAGATCGCTTCTTTATTTGGCCATGAAACCGGCTCCATGGTCGTGGGGCTGAACAAGATATCTACCATCAATCCCAGGGATACGCGCCTGCAGGCCGAGAATTACAGGAAACTGATCATTTCCTATTCTGCCGATCCAAGGGTTACCCTGATCAAACTTGCCGACAGGCTGGAAGTAATGCGGTCCCTGGCGGATTGTTTTCCCCGAAACGACCATATCAAAAAAGCCACAGAAACCATGATGCTGTACGCCCCGCTTGCACACCAGCTGGGTTTGTACAGGATCAAGAGCGAGCTGGAAGACCTTTCTTTCAAGGTAATCCAGCCTGAAGATTACCGTTTGATCACCAATAACCTGAGGGCTAATGAAATAGAGCGAAAGAAGCAGATCGCCGGGTTTGTGCAACCATTGGAAAAAGAACTCAGGAAAGCCGGAATCCGTTATGAGCTGAAGAGCCGTACAAAAACCACCTATTCTATCTGGCGCAAGATGCAGATACAGCAGGTAGGCGTGGATGAGGTATACGATATCCTGGCCATCCGGTTTATTGTGGACACTACACCTGACAGGGAAAAGGAGGTCTGCTGGCAGGTTTATTCAATAGTCACGCAGATTTATGAACCCATTCCCGAGAGGATGCGGGACTGGATCACGGTACCCAAGGCCAGCGGGTATGAATCGCTGCATATCACCGTGCGTACGCCGGAAGGAGCTGCACTTGAGGTGCAGATCCGCAGCCGCAGGATGGATATTGTAGCCGAGTTTGGCGTGGCAGCGCACTGGGCTTACAAAGGCGTGAAAAACGAACAGGTGATGAATGACTGGCTTGCCGGGGTCAGGAAGAGGCTGCAGAATCCGCAGGAAGATTTTTCTTCTGCTGAAAAGGATCTGTACAAGTCCAACGAGATCTACGTCTTCACGCCGGCCGGGGATTTAAGACGCCTGCCCGCCGGGGCCACGGTGCTTGATTTCGCCTTTGAGATCCACTCGAACATAGGCCTTAGATGTACCGGAGGAAGGGTGAATGGAAAGATGTCACAGGTCCGTGATACCCTGCAAACCGGAGATGTGGTGGAAATCCTCACGTCCAGGAACCAAAAGCCGTCAAGGGACTGGCTCGGCTTTGTGGTATCGGGAAAGGCCAGGAACAAGATCCGCCAGAAACTGCGTGAGGAAGAAGGAATCCAGGATGTGGCGGGCAGGGAGATGTTGGAACGCCGGTTGAAAAACTGGAAAATGGAACTGACACCGGAGGATTTGATGCAGTTGATGAAACACTTCCGGATAAAGCAGATCAGCGATTTTTATGCGGCTGTTGCCCGGGAAGATATTTCCCTCCAGGATATCAAGTTGTTTTTGCTGAAGGATAAAGAAGATACATCTGAGAAACCGGAGACAGGAAGCACGCCGCCGGAACACGCTGAAGAAAAAACCAGCTACAGGGAGGGTGACTATCTGGTAATAGATGATAATTTTGGCAGGATTGGCTATAAACTGGCCAGGTGCTGCAACCCGGTGATAGGGGATGAAGTGTTCGGGTTCGTGTCCATCAAGGAAGGTATCAAGATACACAGGATGAGCTGTCCCAATGCCGCCAGGCTGATGACCCGGTATCCCTACCGGATACAGAAAGTGAGGTGGCGCGAAAAGGTCACCTCGGCTATGTTCCAGATTACCATCAGGTTCACGGCGTACCAGGAAATCGGGCTGGCACAGGAGATCAGCGATGTGATAGGGAACCTTTCGCTCAATCTGCGCAGTTTCACGTTCTCGGGCCAGGGAGGAAAAATTGCAGGAAAGTTGCAGGTGGCGGTCAGCTCCAACAAACAGGTTGATTTGCTGTTGTTCCAGCTCAGGAAGATAAGGGGGATCACTAAAGCGGTAAGGGAGTAAGGTCATGGATGAAGAAAAAATTGTCGTCAAGGGCGCACGCGTTCACAATTTGAAGGATATATCGCTGGATATCCCCAGGGACAAACTGATAGTCATCACCGGGGTTTCTGGTTCGGGAAAATCATCGCTGGCCTTTGACACGCTTTTTGCCGAGGGGCAAAGGCGCTACGTGGAAAGCCTGTCTGCGTATGCCCGTCAGTTCCTGGGGAGGATCAAAAAACCCGATGTGGATTCCATAGAGGGAATACCGCCCACCATCGCCATCGAACAGAGGGTCAATACGCGCAATCCCCGCTCCACGCTGGGAACAACCACGGAAATATATGATTACCTGCGTCTTTTATATGCCCGTATCGGGAGGACATATTCTCCGGTTACAGGGGAAGAAGTCAGGTGCCACACCCAGGAAGATGTCCTGCAATACATAGTATCCCTGCCACCTGGAACGTCTGCCATGATTCTGGCCCCGTTTGGATGGGAGGATGCACAGCGCAGGGTAGAGAACCTCCTGATGCTTCAGCAGGAAGGATATACCCGGTATCATGACGGAACAGAAGTGGTGCGCACAGAGGACCTTCTCAGGGATATGGAAAAATATGCATCGCGGAATGTCCTTCTGCTGACCGGACGGGTGGGGACTGCGGATGATCCTGATAACAGGGCACGTATACTGGAATCGGTACGGTCAGCCTTCACCATGGGCCAGGGGGCGCTTTTTGTCCTTACAGGAGAGGAAATGGTGGCTTTTTCCAAACGTTTTGAAGCCGATGGAATAACCTTCATGGAGCCCACCGAGCATCTTTTCAGCTTCAACAGCCCGTTGGGGGCTTGTCCCGAATGTGGCGGCTTCGGGCAGGTGACAGGCATAGATGAATTGCTGGTCATTCCGGACCGGACCCTGTCTGTCTACCAGCATGCCGTTGCCTGCTGGAGGGGTGATGTCATGGGTGCCTACCGGGATGAAGTGATCAGGTATGCTTCCAGGGCAGGATTCCCCGTTCACAAGCCCTATAGCGGTCTTTCTGCCCAAGAGAGGGAATGGCTGTGGAACGGGGATGAACACGTCACGGGCATCAACCGGTTCTTCAAAAAACTGGAATCGGCCCGGTACAAAGTCCAGAACAGGATACTGATAAGCCGCTATACCGGGAAAACACTATGTCCCGCATGCGGCGGAACCAGGTTGCGTAAAGAATCATCTTACGTGAAAATAAAAGGCAAGCGCATAGACCAGTTGCTGGACATGAATGTTGAAGAACTGGAGGGCTTTTTCAATGCAGCCACATGGGACAAGCAGGAGCTGGAGATTGCTAAAAGGACGTTGCAGGAAATCACGTCCCGCCTGCGCTTCCTGAACCAGACGGGGCTTGGTTACCTGACACTGAACCGGAGGTCTTCCACGTTGAGCGGAGGTGAAAGTCAGCGTGTCAACCTGGTAAGCTCCCTGGGAAGCTCGCTGGTAGGCAGCCTGTACATTCTTGACGAGCCGAGCATCGGCCTGCATCCCCGGGATACCCTGAGGCTTTTGTCCTCGCTCAAAGCCCTGAAAGACCTGGGCAACACAGTGCTGGTTGTGGAACATGACGAGGAGATCATGCGCGCGGCTGACCAGATCATCGATATTGGACCGCTGGCGGGCAGGGACGGGGGCAAACTTGTATACCAGGGACCTCCCTTGCAGCCCGGGCAAGCCTGTGATCCGGGAGATAGCTATACCCTCCGTTTCCTTTCCAACCCTGACGTTATCCCGGTGCCCACACACCGGTTGGGATGGAATTCCTATATATCCGTTGAAGGAGCGACTCATAACAACCTGAAGGGAATCGATGTGAAGTTCCCACTGCAGGTATTTACAGCCGTTACGGGGGTTAGCGGATCGGGCAAATCTTCCCTGGTGAGGGATGTGTTGTATTATGCCCTGGGCAGGGAATACCATCAGAGCAGGATTCCGGCACCCGGGTTGTTCAGCCGCCTGACAGGGGACGTGCACCGGATAGGAGGCGTGGAACTGGTTGACCAGAATCCAATCGGAAAATCTTCCCGGTCAAATCCGGTTACCTATATCAAGGCTTACGACGATATAAGAAAGCTGTTTTCCGAACAACCGTACGCACGCATGAACGGTTACGGACATTCTCATTTTTCTTTCAATATTGAGGGCGGACGCTGCCCCGAATGTCAGGGAGAGGGTGTTGTCAAGGTAGAGATGCAATTCATGGCGGATGTGACCCTGACCTGTGAGTCATGCCAGGGCAAACGCTTCCAGCCCGATATCCTGGAAGTCAGGTACAAGGAAAGGAATATATACGATGTGCTGGAAATGACAGTCCGCGAAGCGATAGACTTTTTTTCTTCCCATGACGATCCCACTGCCCGTCGTATAGTCGAAAGGCTCATGCCCCTTGACCAGGTAGGTTTGTCCTATATCAAGCTGGGTCAAAGCAGCAGCAGCCTGAGCGGCGGGGAAAGCCAGCGGGTGAAGCTGGCTTATTACCTGTCCAGGGAAAACACCATGACCAATCTCCTGTTCATATTTGACGAACCTACCACAGGACTGCATGTCTACGATATCGACAAACTGCTGAAATCCTTTTCGGCGTTGATTTCAAAGGGGCATACGGTTCTGGTCGTGGAACACAACATGGATGTGGTCAAATGTGCAGACTGGGTCATAGACCTCGGTCCGGGAGCAGGTGATAAGGGCGGAACATGTTGCTATTGCGGAACACCCGAAGGCTTGGCACAAAGGCCCGATCTGCCGACGGGCCTTGCCTTGCGAGAAAAAATAAGGGTGTAACGGGTACCGGGAACGGGAGAAGTTTCTATTTTTGTGATATGATCAGAATTCCTTTCATGCCGATAGTGTTGGGAATAGTGTTCTGCGGAATGCCCCTGCAAAACCTGAAGGCACAGGAATCCGAAGCTTTCACTTCCTTATTTTGCATTGCCCCGCAGATTGGCACTGACATAGGGGGAACTATTCCAATCCCTTTCTCTGCCATAGGAGGGCCTTTTAATGCGTATCCTAAACTGAACGCCACGCTGGGAATGCGCTTTTTTTTAAACATTCATCCCCGCTGGAGCTTGGGTGCCAATCTGAATTACAAGACCATAGCCATGGACGCGGATGCCCGTGTCACGAACCAGAAATTCAAGGGAGAGAATACGGTCCAATATTTCACGGGTACCTCTGAAATGTCCATGAGCTTTCAAATACTGGAGCTTCCCCTGTACGTTGAATTCCTGGCAGGATCGAAACAACAGCATGGTATCCAGGTGGGAGCTTTTGCGGCATGGGTGATGAAGTCTCATTTTATCACTTATGCCAACAAAGGTTTTATCGGTTCTGAACCGGACCGGATGGATTCTGCCCTTTCAAGCCCCCAGGTCATGGACTTTTCTGCGTTGCTGGGTCACTGGGATGCAGGACTGCTGGCCGGCTATGAAGCAAGGATATTTCCCCATATAAGAATGGGCTTGCACGTCATGTTCGGCTTGAATGATATCTTTATCCCGGGAAGCGATTTCTTTGATTACAGCATGAAGCAGGTACGGGGAAGCGTGACTGTTTCTTACGACCTGGTGCGTCTTTATCGGCGATAGGCCATATCCCACAAGCTGAAAAAAATCCACCTGGCCCTTTTTTCGAGTACGGGCAGGTCTATGATCTCCGGTGTATCCGTGGGTTTGTAAGTGTGATCGTTGAAACCGGAGGTTATCAGCAGTGAAGGGACTTCCATGGCTGCAAGCACGGACTGTTCTGTCATGGTAAAATAGATTCTGGCAAAGTCCGGACTGTTGTAGAAAGAATAATCTATGTTGAGTCCCATGTTGAAAAAAGAATTGTTGTTGTCCAATGACCGGACTATATACGAGGGAACGTTTCCGGCCCCGAGCACTAGCACATATTGTGACGTGCTGCCCGGTGGTTCCAGGCTGGTACCCAACTGATCCAAATTCATATTCAATACAATGGATTTGGCGGGTATTCCCAGGGAAAGGGCAAAGACCCGCGCACCTGTCATGGAGAATTCCTTTGCATCATAAGCTACAAAAATGATATTCCGTGCGGCCCGGTACCCTTCATTTTCCAGGGCGCAGAATGCACGGGCAAGGGATAGCAGTACGGAAACACCCGAAGCATTGCTGTCGGCACCCGGATAAAAAATCCCGTTGATCATCCCCAGGTGGTCGTAATGTGCAGTAACAACCAGGTATTCATCACTATGGGTAGCAGCAGGGATCCAGCCGATGACATTCCTGCCCCGCTGCCCTGTGGGGCAGGCAAAACCCTGGATAAAGGAAGTATTGTTGCGTTGCGGATTGCCGGTGCCCAGGGGGCGCAGGCCGTATTCCATGAATTTTCCGGCTATGTAGCTTGTGGCCGCCGAGCCTCCGGCTGTACCTGTTTCCCTTCCCTGGAGAGAGCTGTCCGAAAGATAGCAGATATGGGTGTTGAGTTCCTTCCGGTTGATCAGACCGGCATGATATTCCGGCCGCAGGAGAGGAGTCTGTGAAGACTGCCCGGCAAAAGAGGGGGCTATGCCCAGAAACAGCGCAAACAGAAGGAGAATCGGCATATTTTTTGTCATTTAAGCTGCAAAGAAAAGAATTTTCCTGTCAATTTCATATCTTTGAACAATGGCACAAAGAACACGCCTCCATATCCTTTTATTGATCCTGGTTTTCATTACGCCTGGAAAAGCACTGGCCCAATACGATAAACAACAGTTTTTTTACAGGGGACAACAACTGTTGTTCGAAGGACGCTATCAACAGGCAATTGACAACTTCAACAAACTGATACAGCTGGACCCGGAACTCCACGAAGCTTACTTTTTCAGGGGGATAGGCAAGTATAACCTGGGAGATTTCCTGGGAGCCAGGACAGATTTTGACAAAGCCCTGGCCATCCATCCAATTTTTACGCTTGCCTACCATTACCGTGCCATAACACATTCCCGCCTGGGTGACTATGAAAAAGCGCTGGCGGACCTGCAAGAGGCCATTGACCTCAGGCCGGGATACAACGGACTCTATTTCAGCAGGGGAGTGACTTACTTATTGTCTCAGCAATTCAAACTGGCAGAGCAGGATTTCAATCGCTTTATCCGCCATGAACCCAGGGTAAGCGAAGCCTACCTGAACAGAGGGGCCTGCTATTTGTATTTAAAGGATACGGTAAAAGCCCTGCACGATTATGACACAGCCATACTGCTGAACAAGTTTGATCCCGAAGGGTACATCAGAAGGTCCAGGGTGTATGCCATGCAGGAGAATTATGCCGCGGCGCTGGAAGACCTGAACCAGGCCCTATCCCTGGAGCCGGATAATTCGTTTGCCTATTTCAACCGGGCACTGATCCGCTTCAATCAGAACGATCTGACAGGAGCGCTGCAGGACCTGGAGCGGGTTTTGGAGGAAGATCCCGGTAATGCGCTTACCCTATACAACAGGGCTTTGATCCGTACACAGATTGGCGATTACAACAATGCCCTGAGCGATTATGACCGGGTGATATCCATCAATCCCGGCAATGTCCTGGCTTATTACAACAGGGCCGCCCTTTTCATACAGATGGAAAGATACGGGGATGCATTACGGGACTATGATAAAGCGATTGAATTATACCCCGATTTTGCCAATGCATATATGAACCGGTCCTACGTCAAAAACAGGATGGGCCTGTTTGCAGCGGCAGAAGTGGATTACAAAACAGCACAAAGCAAGGTCAATCAATACAAGTCACAACTGGGAGATTCCACATATTCAGCCTTTGCAGACACAACGCAGCGTTTTGACCGCCTGCTGGCCCTGGATGCCGATTTTGCCAGGAAAGACTTCGATAACGAGTTGCTGCAATACAGGGATGTGGATATTCGTCTGAAACCACTCTTTAAACTCCTGACCGGTACTTCGGGAAACCTCATAGCCCTGGAAAGAAGATATTATTATGAAGAACTGGAAAAATTCCTGCTCAAACAATCCGTACCGGTCTATCTTTTCAGCGAGGAACCGGTTGTGGACCCGAACCAGCTTAGCTTCCTCAGGGAACAGGTACGTTCCCTGCTTCAACAATCAGATGATTCCCCGGATCTGTACTTTATCAGTGGAATACTGGATTTCCAAAGCAAATTGTTCAATGCTTCCCTTTTGTCCTACAACCAGGCTATCAGCCGTGATCCGGACAACGTCTTTTACTATATCAACAGGGCGGCATTGCAGAGTGAGATGATTGAATTCATTTCTTCCATGGAAAGCAACGTGCAGATACTGACACTGGATGAATCGGGGACAACAAGAACCCGTGTCCAGGAACAGGGACGACGTGAATATGATTATTCGGGGGCTATAGATGACCTGGAAAAGGCGGCCATGCTGGCTCCTGATTTTGCCCATATCTATTACAACCTGGGAAACCTGTACTGCCTGTCCGGGGATTTTCCCAAATCCATAGGAAATTATACCCGTTCCATAGAACTGTACCCTTACCTGGCAGAAGCCTATTATAACAGGGGACTGATCCAGATTTACCTCAAGGACAAGGAAAAAGGATGCATGGATATCTCAACGGCAGGGGAACTGGGTATCAAGGATGCTTACAGTGTCATAAAAAAATTCTGTGTCACTGAATAGCGACACAGAATCTTCATTTACCGGTACCTTCCTGCTCAGTTGGAATACGTGTCTTTCACATAGGGTGCGTTCTTCAGGAAATCATAGGAGGCTTTGATGCTTTCAAAGGGTTCAAGGTCGAATGCTTCCTGCTCCACAATTGCATATTTCAGACCAGCAATTTCGGACTTTTCATAAAGGGCCTGGAAATCAATGGTTCCCGAAGCTCCAATTTCTTTCTCGTCCTTCACGTGCCAGAGGTCAAAACGTCCCGGGTATTTTTCAAAATAGTCTGTGGCAGGGGCACCGCCAACCTGGCTCCAGTAAACGTCTATCTGGAAGAAGACCTTTTCCGGGTCTGTATTTGCCAGCATGAAGTCGTACATTACCATGTCATCGAAAACAGTAGTGAATTCCTTGTCATGGTTATGATAACCAAAACGGATGCCTGCCTGGTTGCATTTTTCGCCCACAGCGTTGAACAGCTCACAATAACGGGCAAGGCCTTCCACAGATTCGTAGGCGCTCATCCACATGGAGGGCTGTACAATATACAACACGCCTGCAGCCAGGTGATCCTGGATGGCTTTATCCCACCAGGCCATGCACTCTTCCCATGTTGCGGCGTTGGGGTCGGGGCCGTTGATATGCGATGAGATCACATCCAGCCCTTTTGAATTGCACAAAGCGGTGAAGGCATCCCCGGCAAGGCCGTAAAAAGTCCCATCCCCTGCATTGTATCCGGCCATTTCCACAAAAGTGTAGCCGGCGGCAGCGACAGCGTCCAAGGCTGTTTCCAGGTCCTGGCTTATCTCGTTGCGAATGGAATAAAGCTGTAGCCCGATTTCCTTCTGAACAGGTTCCTGGGCACAGGAAGCCAGCCCCAGGAAGGCTGCCATGGCCAGCATGATAAAATTACTTTTCATCAGTCCAGAATTTTAACTTGAATGTTCCTGAACCATACATCGTCGCCATGGTCCTGCAAACCAATGAAACCTGCTTTCTCCTCTCCTCCGCAATTCAGAAGCAGATCGTAGGCAACGGGCCATTTATCCTGGCTGAATTTGCTGTTATCCAGCAATTCCTTCCATTGGGGAGTCCACAAATGGTACTCCAGAACAGCTTCCCCGTTCTGGAAATGGGCAACAGTCCCCTTGTAAACCAAGATCTTCGCTGTGTTCCATTCCCCGAAAGGCTTTGCATTCTGGGGTTTGGCCGGAATCATGTCATATAGCGAGGCTGACTGGCGGTTGCCGTCCACGCCCAGCAATGCATCGGGATGGTTGGCGTTGTCCAGGACCTGGTATTCCGGTGCCGAGATGTAAATGGGTTCACCGGGCACTTCCTGTGCCAGGTAGAAGACACCGGAGTTGGAACCTTGTGCCACTTTCCACTCAAAGGTCAGTTCAAAGTTGCTGAATTTCCGGTCGAAAATGATGTCGCCGCCATTTTCGGCACCGGCTTCTCCGCGACCTGATCCGTTGATCTTTATGGCTCCGTCTTCAATGGTCCATGCTCCGGGGATTTCGGTGCCGTTATAGGCGCGCCAGCCTTCGAAAGTCTGACCGTCAAAAAGTACGATCACATTAGGATCGGCTTCCTGCACCTCTTTCTTATTGTTGTTGCAGGAAGAACAGGAACTGATAATCATTGCAGTCATCAGAACAGGTAAAATAATTAATTTTCTCATAGTTAATCTATTAATAGTTTAAGTTTAAGGCATTTCCGGAAGTGAATAACCTTCCCTGTAGGTATGGCGTATCAATTCATTCGCGAATTCCAGGGCATTGATGGGATCCGTGTACTGGTGATTGAAAGTGGGGTGACCGTCCTTGATGGAGAAACCGTCTTTGGTTTTCATTCGGATGGTATCGTTGGGAGAGATGTTGGTGAATTTCATAGCCTCGCCATCCCATTGCAATTCTCTGTTCAGGCCTTGCAGACGTACGGCCAGCACACCCATGACCACCATTTCATTGAGAGGTCCTGCTTCTGAAAAGTCCGAGGCGCATTTGATGCGGCTTTCAGGGCCTTCTTTGCAGGCACGGACAAAGTCCAGGATATGGTTGCCTTCCGGCACTTCGCGTGTCATGGCAGGAGCGGGTATCTCCCTACCCGAGAGCAGCCACGGGTTTACCCCATAACAGCCACATACGAGCGTGTCTTTTGTCCCGTAGAAGATCACGGCACCACCGCTGTCGTTCATATTCCGTCCTGCAGGCCATCCTTTCGGATATTCCGGCAAGAGTCCGCCATCGTACCAGGTCACTTCCACCCGGGGCATACCCACCTTGGGCATGTTATCGCGTGCCGGAAAAATGAATTTTGCAATCTGGGCGTTGGGGGCGCAATCGGTCATCAGGGCTGTTGAACTTCCCTGGACAGCTACCGGTGATTTCAGGTTCAGTGCTTTTACTGCCGGCTGTAAGATATGGCAGGCCATATCGCCAAGGGCTCCAGTCCCGAAATCCCACCAGCCACGCCAGTTCCAAGGATGGTAAATCTGGTTGTAGGGACGGTAGGGTGCCGGTCCTATGAAAAGATCCCAGTCCAGTTCGGGATGCGGTGTATGGACCTCGGTGGGCGTTTCCAGGCCTTGGGGCCAGATTGGCCTGTCCGTGAAGGCTTCTACCCTTGTCACTTCCCCGATCATTCCTGACCAGATGGCTTCGCAGATCTGGCGAACACCGTTGCCTGAGGCTCCCTGATTGCCCATCTGGGTGGCCACTTTTTGTTTGGCTGCAAGCCTGGTGAGCAGTCTTGTCTCGTAAACAGTATGTGTCAGTGGCTTTTCACAATAAACGTGCTTTCCCATGGACAATGCCCGGGCAGCGATCACTGCATGGGTATGGTCTGCTGTACCTACCACTACGGCATCGATCTGGCTCCCCATTTCATCGAACATTTTTCTAAAATCCTTGTACTTCTTTGCATTTGGATAGGCCTCCAGCTGTGGTCCGGCATATTTCCAGTCAACATCGCACAATGCAACAATATTTTCCGAGTTCATTTCGCGAATCACCCCACCTCCTCGTCCACCAATCCCGATCCCGGCAATATTGAGTTTGTCAGTTGGTGCGCTCTTCTTCTTTTTTTGGTTATCCAGTGGTATATTTGCCATAAGAGGAGTCGTGGCAACTATGGCACCGGCAGTGGCCAGGGCACTTTTTTGGAAGAAATCCCTTCTTGAAATGTTTTTTTCCATAAATAATTGAATTATTAGTTAAATGAAATGGTTGACATCAAATTACGAAGATAATAAAAAAATCACTTTTTCTCCTTTTTTGACCGCAGCCTGTTGTATGATTGTACCAGCGCCTCATCAATGCTGATGGCCCTGATGGCAAGAATGAGAAGAATGATGCTTACGATAGGGAACACAGTGGTGACCTGGAATGCAATATCCGACATGTTTTTGATATAGATCGCCCCCATCCAGACCTGAAGGCCCAGCATGATGAGGGAATTGTATATGCATAGGCGTATCTGCATCTTGCGCGCTTTGAATAGCAGGATAGCCGCCAGCAAGAGTATGCAGGATGCACTCGTGAGTATGACAAAAGGCGTGTAGGTTGCATATATCCCGAACAGGATGGAAACCATCAGACCCAGCGCTATGGCCAGGTATAGAGTCTGAATTCTTTGGATCATTTTTTAGGATTGTGTTTGTTGAAACAAATGTAGAGGAAAATCCGCTGAATTCCTCTAAATTTGTAACATGAAATACATTGAACCGTCAGAATTGGTGATTAACAGCGATGGCAGCGTGTTCCACCTGCATATGCATCCTGATCAACTTGCAGACAATGTGCTGCT
Source organism: Bacteroidetes bacterium ADurb.Bin013 (assembly GCA_002071385.1). Classification (GTDB taxonomy): domain Bacteria; phylum Bacteroidota; class Bacteroidia; order Bacteroidales; family UBA932; genus DMER64. The sequence goes on along the minus strand of MWFB01000001.1, from coordinate 104,868 downwards.
TGTCGGCGATCCAGACCGTGTGAAATTGTTGCGCGGGATGCTTACACAAATCGAGTCAGATACACGGAGCAGGGAATTCGTTTCTGTCACCGGAACCTATAAGAACAAGAGGATCACGTTGCTTTCGACCGGGATAGGCACAGACAATATTGATATTGTGATGAATGAACTGGACGCCCTGGCCAATGTTGATTTCAAGACCAGGACCATAAAGAAGGAACACCGTACCCTGAAAATACTGCGTCTGGGCACTTCAGGTGCCATCCAACCGGATATCCCAACCGGCTCCCTGGTGTATTCAGCGTATTCGGCAGGGATCGACGGATTGCTCAATTGGTACCAGGGAAGGGATAAGGTCTGTGACCTTGAGATGGAAAAGGCATTCATGGAACATATGAATTGGTCACCCACACTGGCAACTCCTTATTTTGTGCAGAACTCCCGGGTGATAGGAAATAGTTACAGCAACGCCTTCAGCGGCATCACACTATCGGCCCCCGGATTCTACGGACCACAGGGACGTGTCATCAGGCTTGCCCTGTCCGATCCCGGATATCTGTCCAAACTGGCTTCTTTCCGATACAATGGATTAAGGATCATGAATTTTGAAATGGAAGGATCTGCCATTGCAGGATTGTCCCGCTTACTGGGCCACGAGGGGGCTACCGTTTGCATGATCATTGCCCAGAGAAGCAATAAAATCATGAACGTCGATTACAAGGAAATGATGTATGAAAAGGCTGGGGAAGCATTAGACAGGCTAGCCATGGAAGAAGCAGCCATAGAGAGACTATGAGAGATGGTATACGATAAGGAAATATTGTACATCATATCACTGCTGGACGATCCCGACCAGTACGTTCAGGATGCCCTGTTCAGGCAGTTGCAGAACATCGGACGTCCTGCCCTTGAACAGCTGGAAGGGGTGGTCAGGGAATCCGGAGAAGAAAAATATCCCGGCACAGGAAGAATGCTGGCTGCCCTCAGGCAAGAATTGAAATTCAATGCGCTTAAAGAATGGATTGATAAACCCGGCGATGATTTGCTAACCGGCCTTTGCCTGGTACAGGATATACTGACCGGAGATGCCGGTATTCAGGATCTTCAGGAAATCCTGATGGATTGCGTTAACGAGATCAGTGTGGAGATGCGCGACGACCAGACAGTCATGGAAAAGGTAAAGTTGCTGAACCATGTCTTCTTTCACAGGTTGTGTTTTAAAACGATCGATCCCATGTTTTCCAGCCCCGGGAATACATTCATTCACCATGCGTTTCAAAAAAGGGAAGGCAGCCCCATAGCCATCGGGATTATCTATTTGCTACTGGCATACCATTCAGGGGTACAGATAAGGGGACGCGTTTTCAAGGGCGGTTTCCTGCCGGCTGTTATAGATATATCGGGGAATGTGCTTTTCTATGTGAATGTCTATAAAAACGGATTGCTTTTTCCGCATACCGAGCTGGAATCTTTCCTGGAGGACCTGAACCTGCAGATACCCCCCGAATCATTCCGGGAAGCAAGACCTGAAGATCTTGCACAGATTTATGCCGAAACACTGTATTACAGTTATTCCATGCGGGAAGACAATACGGAGAGCGAAAAGCTCAATAAACTTGAAAAGATACTGTCATTCTTCGGGCGGGAGAGTTCCCTGCTGATTGAAATCGATGATGATGAAGAGGATGATTGAAATAAAAAAAGGCTGTCCTGTTAAGAACAGCCCTCCGTGTAGGTTAGGTTTCAGGTTTGGTTTTGAGCGGGAAACGAGGCTCGAACTCGCGACCCTCAGCTTGGGAAGCTGATGCTCTACCGGCTGAGCTATTCCCGCGTTACCAAACAATCCTCAAATATAGCTAATAATTTTTTATGACCAAGAGACATGCCTCCCTCTACATAGCCAGAAAACTCAAAGGCGATGCCACCTCGGTGGGAAAGGTCAGCCGCATGGGGACAAGAATAGCCACCATCAGTGTGGCTATAAGTGTCTTTACCATGATTCTGTCCATAGCCATTGTCCGGGGTTTTCGCTCAGAAATCGAGAAAAGGGCGGTTGGTTTTACCGGCGAGATCCTAATGGAGGCTCCCGGAGCAGGATTCGTGACCGAACCCATACCTGTGTCAAATAAATTATCGTATTTGCCGGACTTGAAAGAACATCCTGAAGTGTCACATATCCAAGAATTTGCAATGTCATATGGGATCATGAGGACAGAGGATGCCATACAGGCCGTATCCTTCAAGGGTGTTGGACTTTCTTACCGTTGGGATTTCTTTGCCAGGCACCTCAGGGAAGGGCGTCTTCCGGCCTTTTCGGATACTGCCTCGTCCAGTGAAGTACTGATTTCCAAGCGTCTTTCATCTATGCTTGGGATAGATGTCGACCAGGTTATCACCATGTATTTTATCGGCAATAGTGTGAGGATGAGGCGCTTTGTTGTGTCAGGGATATACGATGCGCAACTTGAAGATATTGATAATCATCTGGTTGTTGGTGATATACGTCATGCGCAGCGCCTGAATGGATGGCGGGAAGACCAGGTCAGCGGTATGGAGCTTTTTCTGACAAGCAAAGAACGCCTGGATGCAAAACAGGAAGAGATTGAAGAGTTTATCCTGGAGAAAACTTCCGATACCGACGATGGTGTGGTATTGAAGAATATTCACAGGATCTATTCACATTTGTACGACTGGCTGGATCTGATGGACATCAATGTGGTGGTACTGTTGACACTGATGGTCCTGGTGGCGGGTTTCAACATGATGTCAGGATTACTGATCCTGCTTTTTGAAAAAACCGCGACCATTGGATTGCTAAAGGCAGTGGGTATGAGGGACCGCCATATCAGGAACAGTTTCCTTTACAATGCGGCTGTTGTGGCAATCCGTGGCATGATAGCGGGAACCGTACTGGCCGTGGTATTTCTGATAATCCAGGAAACAACCCGGTTCATCACACTGGATCCGGCCAGTTATTTTGTCGACAGTGTACCCGTGGACATTTCGTGGTTCCACATTCTTACTGTGGATGTGATAGCGGTTGGCATGTTATTGCTCATACTTATGCTGCCTTTGAAGAGTCTCATCAGGATAAGTCCCGATAAAGCTATTCGGATGCGCTGACCCAACCCATATACCTGTTCCAGACAATTTCAACGTATTCCTGTGTTTGCTGTGGTGCATACCGTGCAACATGTGCCCATTTGTCCGGGTCCAGTCCATCCTGTGCTGCCTGCTCCCTGTCGTCCTGAATACGTGCCATGCCTGCATTGTATGCAGCAAGGACAAAATTGATCTCTTCTTCTTCCGGAAGATGAGACAAATGCATATTCCTTCGCAGGAAAGCAAAGTACCTGACGGCTCCCTTGATGTTGTCTTCCGGATCGTAAGGATTAAGGACCTTCATGTCTTTTGCGGTAGATTCCCGGATCTGCATGAGTCCTATGGCATCGCTCCCTGAACGGGCATTCATCCTGTATTTTGATTCCTGGTACATCACAGACCTGAGCATTTTCCAGTCCCATCCCAGCGGTCTGCTAACTACCCGCAGCAGGGAATCGTAAGGACACCTGTCGGGGGATGAAGGAAGGAAACGGTTCCTGAATTGTGAAAAACCCGGGTTCTGCTTGAACAATGTGAGCCAGTGAACCAGGCTCAGGTGCCAGGGGCAGTGGTCCTTCATCATGATCCAAACTTCTCCTAGGGGAGTGATCTGTGGTGTGATGCACACCTTGCCGGCAAGAGATTTTGGAACCGGATCATGTATGATGTTGATGGCCAGAATATCGGTATGTTGCTCTTTGAGCATATCCCAGACAGAGGAGGAGTCAACAACCGGTATATATTTCAGTTCCTTATCATGGGACCCGGCAAAACGTTTCATGATCTCGTAATGATATCCCACGCGTCCTCCTGCATGTGAAGGCAGGTATATGGTACTACGGAGGCTGTCCCTGCCCGGCAAGCCTGTGTTCCTTTCTGTCCTGGAATCTTCTGAACGGTGCGAAAACCAGTATTTGTAGTCCTTTATCAGGAGAGAGATCAAAAAGGATGCTGCAAGGGCAATGAATATTTTTTTCTTAGACATCAATGGGTTGAATTAACAGGGGCACCTCCCGGGGAAGAGGTTGACCGGGTGGCGGTTTTTCCAGGCATGATATGGAATGGCCAGGTAATTCCAAGTTTAAAGACACGTTGCGGGCGTATGTAATGCGGGGCTGAAAAATAACCGCTGTCGGGCCATCCCTGGGCCACATTGATGTATTTGGCATAAATGGTGGCCCGCTTCCATTTCATATGTATAAAAGCATCTATGTAAGGAGTGTTCCCGTATTTTTTCTCGTTTTGAACATGAAAGTTACCCAGCGCCGGATTATATGCTTCCATGAAGTAAGCCGTATGGAACGTTATATCGGCTCCTATCTGCGCTGTCATTACATCCTTGACCACCGGTATTTCAATATAGTACCTAATGTTCGCACTAAAAAGAGGCAAAGGCAGGATTTCCTTGTTGGACGAGAATTGAAATAACAACCGGTGGTCAAACCGGAAGTACCATAACCTGAAATTCTGGGTCAATGTTGCAGTCATCACATTGACCGGTTGTTCTGCCTGCCTTACAACGCCCAGTGTATCGTAGTAGATCATTTTCCCGAGCAGGCCGTATGAAAAGGTCGCTTCCGTCCTCCAGTCAGGTATTGATAATTGCGCTTCGATCCTGGTGTCAGATGTTTTGTCAAACGCGTTATTCCAGGCATAATGGTTTGAGTAGTATTGCTGCACGTACCATCCGGGTGTCCGGGAACGGAACAGGAACCTGCCGGACAAATGTATGCCCGAAGTCAGGGGATAAAAGGAGAAGCGGGCATTAGCATCCAGAAACATATCCCCCGCATAGTAGCCGGCAAGGTCAAGCCTGCTTGTCGCATTCCATTGGAAATACCTTTTAAGCATTCCGGAAGCTCCTGCATATACATATACATTGTTTTTCCAATTCACAGAAGGCCCTTCCGTGTAAAAATCAGGTAAGAAATAATAATTGGAGAGTAATTCATAGCCTGCTCCTCCCTCCAGCTTTGACACTATGGCAGTAGAGGACCATGGTTGCAAACGGAGGAAAAAGCGGTTATCCAGTATCATGGTATGGACCGAGTCTGCTGTGTTTGTGGGATTCAGGTAAAACCGGTTGTTGTAGAAATCCCTTCCCGGCTTATCTGTCAACCCGATATCATCTGTATATTTCCTGGACATCGTTGTCCATTCACCGGAATGTCCCAGGATCAACATGGTCCCTTCTCCTGTTTCCACGGAATCCCTTTTGAAAATGTTGATGGGAAAGCCGTAGCTCTGGTTGATGAACAACTGGCTGCTCATGAGCGCCGATGAAGCATTGGACAGGATAACAGGGATGGTGCGCGCATCTATAAGCGTATCGAGAATGTATTTGTCATTGCTGATGCCTCCGTTTTCATTTTTTTTCAGTGAGTTCCTGATAAATCCCGCATGCATGATGTACCTTTTTCCCAGGTAGTTCGCTGTCACGGCCAGGGTACGGGTATTGGTGGCCTCGTTCTGAAGTAGTCCTTTGGTCCCCTTACGTTGATAAAAAAACTGGACATTGGTTGCAGGAGAAAGGTTCTGGGTGTGCAAAAAACCTACGTTCAGTTCTTCCGTTTCTTTGTTTGCAAACAGCGTTCCTGCATAAGACATCACGGTGAAAGGACTTTTTGCATTGTAAAACGGAAGGGTCTCCCTGTCGTATGCTTCATACATCCCGGCATCCCAGAAATCAAACCTTTCACGTGTCTTGCGTTTGAAAAAATTATACGTCAGGGCAGGGGAACCTGCAGTTCCCAGGTAGACCGCCCCCACATCGTTCTTCATGTGGGCATAATCATGGAAATTGCTATTGATATTGGTGTCGATCTGTTTAAAGGAAAGCTTGTTGAAATAATCATCGTTCGTCCATGAAATGACCCGCCTGTAGAGTAACGAATCAGGCACCACATATGATTCAAGGGAATGAAATGTACTTTTGTAGATGGAATCGACCACATTTTTTTCTTCTCTTTTCTTCTGCCTTGCCATCTGGCGGAGTTCTTTGGTGGTGAAGCTGGCCAGGGAATCGATCAGGAAAGACCCCAGGCTGTCCAGTCTGATAAGGCCTGTGGTGTCTGTCTGGTAATAAAAGCCGAGGCTGTCGCGTATTTGTCTTCCGGCTGAATCCAGCCTGGGTATGCGTATGGTATCCCTGTGCGGCAATCTCAGACTATCCATGAAACGCATCAGGGAAAGAGTTTGAGCAGGGAAACTTTTCAGGGAATCTATAACCGGGATACCCGCCTCATTGAGAATCATCAGTCCCAGGCTGTCCAGTTCGTAAAACAAGCCTTTCTCATCCCTGATCACCCTTAACAGGGAATCAACGGCAGGAACCCGTCCTGCCTCTGCATAAGGCAGTGAAAGCCTGTCCAAATAGGCCTTTGTCAGCGAATCGGGTATTGCGGTACACAGCGTGTCTGTCGTTTTAACGGTAAGGGAATCAGCTGTCTGGCCCGCAACTGTCCCTGTGAAAAGCAGCAAAACGCAAATAAACAGTGCTTTAAACCGTAATTTCATGTATTCTCAGTATGACGAGGCGCAAAGTTACAAAAAATGTGCCTCTTGTCTGATGGTATCCTCAATTTGCGACACAGAGAGGGCATCTTTGACGAGAACGCGTTTTGAACCATCCAGCAGGTACAGCGATGGGATGGCTTTGAGGTCATAGGAGCGCCCGTTCCGTAATTCCCCTTCAGGATCATAGCCGTGGATCCACCCGGAAGGAAGAGTGGGCAGGTATTTCTGCCAGCCTTCCAGGTCTTTATCGGGGTATATGGTCAGAATTACCAGTCTTTTCTGCTGTACCATTTCTGTCAGTAACTCTGAAGCCAGGATTTCGTCTGCAGCCTGGCGGCATGCATTGCATCCCAGGTTGATGAAGAAGACCAGTATGTAATCTGACTTCAGGTTGTAAAGTGTCTCCGGCGATGCCGGATCATCCGTATTAGGAAAATTCCTGACAGCACGTACAAAACGAATGTCCCGTGCCATTTCACCCACCCGGTTTTTCATGATCATTTCCAAGAGATAAACAGGCCGCTGTTTCTCCACGGTGTCCAGCAGGGGGCTTGCAACCATGCTTTCCAGGACGGCCTGGAAATGATCATCGTTCCTGTAGGGTGAATTGGGGTGGTAGAAAAAGTATTCGGATAAGGAGAAGAACTTAAGCAGGATTTTTTTCCTGACAACCGGATCGTCTGCTGCAGTGCCGGCCGTGGTCATCATCCTTTCAATGGCATCCCGGGCGGTGACATGGGGATCTTCCTGCAACAGGTTTACGAAACCGGTAAAGGCCTGTTCGGCGAAATTTTCCTGTTGGATGCAGAGTGAATCCTTGAAGGGAAACAGATCCCAGTAATGAAGTATCCGGTACCCGAGGATGTCAGAACCGGAAGTCAGGAGAACCGGTATAGGTGGTTGTGAAAAGGTTAGGGGTTTCCGTTCTTTTTCTTTGTTTCCCTGTGCACAGGACCCTATGGTTACAGCGATCATGACCAGGGCCAGGTTATGAAAAAGGGAAAAACGCTTCATAAAACAAAAATACAAAAAAATGTTACATTTGTCCGTTATGAATATTACACCTGACACTTTCCGGATCATACTGTATGTGATGGCAGCCCTGGCAGTAGTTGTATTTATTGCCCTTTACCAGGTTAAAGCCGGCTATGGAATTCTGATAGACAAAAGCTGGGGTATCACCATATCCAACAAGTGGGCCTGGATGATCATGGAAGCGCCCGTATTTATTGCCATGTGCTGGTTTTGGGTGATGTCACCCCGCAAATGGGATTTGGTGCCATTCATCTTTTTCCTGCTGTTCCAGATCCATTACCTGCAGCGTTCCTTTATCTTTCCCTGGCTGATCAAGGGAAAAAGCAGGATGCCGGTGCTTATCATGCTCATGGGTATCGTTTTCAACCTGGCCAATGCCTTTATTCAGGGTCAATGGATTTTCTTCCTGGCGCCTGAGACAATGTATACCAATTCCTGGCTCAGGGATCCAAGGTTTCTCCTGGGAATCATCCTGTTCCTGACAGGACTGATAGTTAACATACAATCCGACAACACCATCCGGCATTTACGGAAAGCAGGGGACAACAACCATTACCTGCCCGAAAGGGGCTTGTTCAGATATGTCACCAGTGCCAACTACCTGGGAGAAATCGTTGAATGGCTTGGCTTTGCTGTCCTTACCTGGTCATTGAGCGGGTTTGTCTTTTTCCTGTGGACTTTTGCCAACCTGGTTCCCAGGGCACATGCCATCCACAAAAGATACCAGGAGGAGTTCTCCTCAGAGATGGCCAGTGAACCCCGAAAACGAATATTTCCTTTTATTTATTAGATCAACATGTTAAGGAATTCCCTCCTGTTCACCCCTGCCTCCATAGGTCCCCTAACCTTGCGCAACAGAACCATACGGGCTGCCGCTTTTGAAGGAATGTGCATCGATAATGGTCCCTCACAGGCATTGTTCAATTACCACACTGCCGTTGCGGCAGGTGGTGTAGGCATGACAACGGTGGCTTACGCCGCCATAGCCAGAAGCGGATTGTCGTTTCCTACCCAGTTATGGATGAGGCCGGATATTGTCCCCGGTCTGCGTCACCTCACCGACGGGATACACAAAGAAGGAGCAGCTGCTTCAATTCAGATGGGGCATTGCGGGAACATGAGCCACCGCAAAATATGTGGATGCATGCCGGTATCGGCAAGCAGCGGTTTCAACATGTATTCTCCCACATTTGTCCGTGCCATGAAAAAAACCGAAATACTGCAAATGGTAAAGGATTTCGGAAAAGCTACAGAGCTGGCAAGGGAATCAGGCTTTGACGCCGTAGAGATACACGCCGGGCACGGCTACCTGCTAAGCCAGTTCATGTCTCAGTGGCTAAACAGGAGAAAGGATGAGTACGGAGGTAGTTTTGAGAACCGTCTCAGGTTTACTTCCCAGGCCATTGAGGAAGTGATGGAGGTGGCAACCCGCCATAATATAGCCGTGCTGGTCAAGATGAACATGAGGGATGGATTCAGGGGAGGTATGGAACTTGACGAGTCTCTTGAGGTGGCAAGACTTCTGGAAAAACTGGGCGTTAATGCCCTGGTGTTGAGTGGCGGTTACGTGAGCAGGGCCCCCATGTATGTGATGCGAGGTGCCATGCCCATCAGGACACTGACTTATTATATGCCCTGGAATTATGTAAAAGTGGGTGTCCGTCTGGTCGGGCGCCTGATGATACCTTCTGTTCCCTTCAAGGAAGGTTACTTCCTTGAAGATGCACGTGAATTCAGGAAAGCCGTAAAAATTCCCCTGGTTTGTCTGGGAGGCCTTTTTTCTCGTTGCATCATGGAGCAGGCACTTCAGGATGGTTTTGAATTTATTGGCATGGCACGTCCCCTGATCAACGATCCTGCCTTTGTGAACAAGATGAAAAAGGCAGAGGAAGAAGGTAACGGGGATGTCAGAAGCGGCTGCAAACACGCGAACTACTGCATTGGCAGGATGTACAGCCTGGACATGGTATGCCACCAGCATGTGAAAAATATTCCAAAACGTTTGCTTGATGAATTCAAATAATACTCCGGTTGCCCTGGTAACCGGAGCTAACGGTGGAATGGGAAGGGAAATCACCCGTGCGCTGCTCCGCTCAGGTTACCGTGTGGTCGTATCGTGTCGCCCGGGCAAAAGGGGTCTTGATTTTTACAACTTGCTCAGCCAGGAATTTGGAAGCGACCGGGTTGATTACCTGGATATGGACCTTTCCTGTGAGATTTCTGTACGGGATGCAGCACGCCGGTTGCTGGAAAAGGAATCCCGCCTGGATGTGCTGGTTAATAATGCCGGAATGCTGGGATGGAAGCCCGAAGTGAACAAGAAGGGTTACGAGATGCACAATATGGTCAACTGTCTGGGGCCAATGTTATTCACCTGGCTGCTGAAGCCAATACTGGGCAGGGGAAGCCGCATAGTGAACACCGTTTCTGTGATGATACGTGTTGGACGGATCCCTCCTCATTTTCCGTATCCGCCGGAAAAATTCGACCGGTTTAAACAGTATGCCTGTTCCAAACTGGCGCTTACGTTACTTTCCCTGCGTCTGGCGCAATTATGGAAAGAAGACGGCATTACTGTAAACATGACCGATCCGGGAATTGTCAATACCCCCATCATCAGGCTCCACAAATGGATTGACCCCCTTACCGATGTGTTTTTCAGACCGGTAATCCGTCAGGCTCCCAGAGGGGCCGCGACAGCCATCTTCCTGTCCCTTGATCCGTCTGTAGAGGGAAAAACGGCAACCTTGTTTAAGGATTGCCGGGCGGTCAGGTTGTCTTCCAGGGTACTGGATGATCCCGGAGGCGCTGACCTATGGAGTTTTTTTATAACTTTGTTAAGTTATGGTGATCAGCAATAAAATCAACATGGGTTTTCTTGTTGTGGGCTTTGTCCTGTTCCTGTCAAGCCTTGTCAGCATTTTTGAAATGGGGAGGACCCGGCATTCCCTGGGCGATGTGCTTTCTGTCAATGTTGATAACATCAACGCATCCATCCAGTTACTCGAGGTTACGGACCAGAATATTTTTACATTGCTCAACCAGATAGGTGTCAACCCTGATTCCTTACTTCAAATGGGATCCTTATACGAGGATGACCGGTTTGAAGGCTATTTTCGTGCTTCCCGGGCTACATTTACCACAAAAGAGGAGCAGGCACTTACTGATTCCATAATGTTTGCCTATGCTGCTTATATGCAGATCCTGAATGAAGCTCCTGTTATTTGGGAGAAAAATGGTTACCAGGCCAGGAGGGAGTGGTATACCGCACGGCTGTATCCGACTTATACCAGGTTGAGAAATTACATTCAGGAACTCATATCCCTGGAACAACGTCTGCTTGATCACAATACGCAACAGATCCAGGATGGATTTTACAGGAGTATAATGCCAGGGGTTATTGCAGTGGCCAGCAGCATATTGCTGCTTTTCCTGCTGTCCTATTTTATCAGGATCTATATTATCCAGCCCATAAAAGAGATCCGTACAGGGGTCAGGAATACATTACTCTTTAAAAAGAAGTACCAGGTCAGGCTGCCTGCCGGTGACGAACTGTCGGAACTGAACGAGTCCATTACGCAACTCTGCGACGAACACAATAAATTATGAGAATCCAGGTGATAGCAAGGTACATGGGCCTGGTTCTGCTGGTAAATGCCCTGTTCATGTTCGTTTCCGTTATTATATCGGCAATTTACGGTTTTGATACCGGTTTTTCCCCCCTGTTGCTGTCTGCTATCATTACAGCCACTATTGGTTCCTTCCCTTACATATTTGTCAGGGAGTCCAGCGAGGTAACCACCCGGGAAGGCTACGTGATCGTGGTTTTATCATGGATCCTGTCCTGTCTCTTTGGTATGCTGCCTTACCTGCTCTGGGGCGGTGAATTCACACTCATCAATGCCTGGTATGAAAGCGTAAGCGGCTTCACCACAACCGGGGGAACTATACTTACAAATATTGAAGCCATCCCGCATTCCCTGCTTTTCTGGCGTGCCTCTACCCATTGGATCGGGGGGATGGGAGTCGTTCTTTTCATGTTATTGATCCTGCCCGAGGTCAGTTCCATCCGCCTGAAATTATCCCGGATCGAGATCAGCTCATTATCTCAGGAATCTTACCATTTCAGGGCCAAAGAGTCAGTGCGTGTGATTGCCTATGTCTATTTTGGCTTAACAATACTGGAAACCATTGCCCTGTGGATTTCAGGAATGAACCTCTTTGATGCAGTTTGCCATTCCTTTGCCACCATAGCCACCGGGGGATTCAGCACCCGAAACAACAGCATTGCCTCATATGACAGTGTTTTGATAGAAACAATCATTATTATCTTTATGACCTTGTCTGCACTTAATTTTGGAATGATTTTTCTTTTAGTGGCAAAAGGTTCATTAATGTTGTTCAAATCTCCTGTAACCAGATATTTTTTATCAGTATTATTATTAGGAAGCATACTGGTATCCCTGAATCTTGGACTCACAAAAACATATGACTCTTTAGGGGAATCCTTCAGATTCGGGTTTTTTCAGACAATTTCTTTGGCAACATCAACTGGTTTTGCTTCTGCTGATTCTTCAATGTGGCCAAATTTTGCCATACTTCTCCTGATCTTTTTTACATTGCAATGTGCTTGTTCCGGTTCGACTTCAGGAGGTATTAAAGCTGACAGGATCCTGATCGCATTCTATTCTATAAAAGCTCATATTACAAAAAGACTTCATCCCAGATCGGTGGTTCCAACAAGGGTGGGAGGGCTAGCGATTGACCCGGACACGGTTTCAGGAGTGAACCTATTTATTGTTTTCTACTTGTTTTGTGTTTTAATTGCCTCATTATTATTAACTCTTACAGGAGTGGATATTATGGATGCAGTAAGTGCTACTGCCGCCCATATCGGAAATGTCGGCCCGGGTTTTGGCAGTGTGGGTTCTATGAGTAATTACAGTTCCTTCAATAGTTTTGCAAAATTTGTCTTATCGGTGATCATGATCATGGGGCGTATTGAATTGTTTGGATTTTTGATATTGTTCAGTTCGCGCCGGTAAAGGATTGATCATGGCCATTGACCAGTTTATATTTGAAAAGCTCCGGGAAAACCTACCTTTTGCCCCATCCTCCGATCAGGATGTCTTTTTCCGCGCCATCGCCTCTTTTCTTAGCGGCCCAAATCCTGTTTTCATCCTCAATGGTTATGCCGGAACGGGTAAAACCACTGCCATGGCTGCCCTGGTGGGTGCTCTTTCGGAATTGAACAGGCAGGTAGTCCTCCTTGCCCCAACCGGTCGTTCAGCCAAGGTGCTGATGGGTTATGCCGGTGCTCCTGCCCATACCATCCATAAGGCCATCTACCGGCAGAAACCACCTGCATCATCGGATGAAGGCGGATTCGGAGTTTTTGAATTGCATCCCAACCGTGACAAAAATACGCTGTTCATTGTTGACGAGGCTTCTCTGCTGTCCAACACCCCCGGGGGCATGCTTTTTGGCAGCGGCAACCTGTTGGAAGACCTGGTCGCTTATGTGTTCAACGGGAAAGGGAACCAGCTGCTCATCCTGGGTGACTCGGCACAACTCCCGCCCATAGGACTGGAACTGTCACCGGCACTGGATCCCGGGTATATGGAACAATACGGGAGCGTCGTCTATATGGAGATGAAAGAAGTGCTCAGACAGTCTTTCGATTCGGGCATCCTGTATAACGCAACGTTGTTGCGGGACAACATCACGGCCGGGGATTATTGCCTGCCGGAATGGAAGACAGCAGGCTTTAACGATGTGCGCCGAATAGAATCTTCGGAACTGATGGAATGTTTGAATGATGCCATTTCGCGTTATGGCCTGGAGGAAGTGGTGGTACTGTGCCGCTCCAACAAGAGGGCCAACCGATACAACAAGGGAATACGAGGCAGTATCTTGTACCGTGAAGAGGGGATAACTAAAGGAGACAGGGTGATGGTGGTAAAGAATTGTTATCAGTTCCTGGAAGATGTGCCGGAAATGGATTTCATAGCAAACGGCGATATAGCCGAGATCCTCAGGATCTACAAATTCCATGAACGGTACGGGTTCCGTTTTGCAGAAGCCGTCTTGCGTTTCCCGGATTATAAAGAAACGGAGATCAGTGCGCGTCTGCTGCTGGATACCCTAGAGAGTGAATCTCCCGCCTTGTCCCGGGAGCAGCAGGAGCAGCTGTACCAGGGGGTATACAGCGATTATGAGCACATAAAAGGGAAACGCAAACGCTACAATGCAGTCAGGGAGGATTTGTACCTGAATGCGTTGCAGGTGAAATATGCCAATGCCGTTACATGTCACAAGGCGCAGGGAGGTCAGTGGAAGGCCGTATTTGTGGATAAGGCTTTTTTTGGTGAAATTTGTGATAAAGACATGCTGCGCTGGTACTACACCGCCTTTACCCGGGCCAGGGAACAATTGTATCTGATTAACCTGTAATTTGAAACATATGAGACGTTATGCAATTTCTTTAATCCTGCTCTTCCTGTTACCCCTGGCAATCCGTTCACAGGAACGTTACCTCCTTGAAACACCACCGCAAGGACTTACAAAGCCCATAGATACACACATTTTCTGGAAAGACAACCGTACTTTGTTGTTGCGTTCCGGGAGCCAGCAGGAACCTACTTATTACCTGGAAGATATTGTCAGCGGGAAGCGTGTCAGGACAGATGATCCTGCTGATGTTAGTACAGCAGGAATACCACACGGACTAGATGAAGAAGCCAGGAATCCAACCTTTTCTCCCAATGGCAGGTATGTAGCCTATACCTATAGGCATGACCTGTACGCCAAGGAATTATCAACAGGCAAGGTTACCCGGCTCACACACGATGGCAGCAAGACCATCCTGAACGGCTTGGCTTCCTGGGTGTATTACGAAGAGATCCTGGGCCGGGGAGGCAATTACCGCTCTTTCTGGTGGTCGCCGGACAGCCGGAGAATCGCGTTTTTCCGGAGTGATGATACGAATGTTCCCGTGTTCCCGATTTATGTTGCCGATGGACAGCACGGATACCTGGAAGAAGCAAGGTATCCCAAAGCAGGGGATGAAAACCCGCAGGTACGCGTGGGTATTGCATCGGTCGCTGCGGATGAGGGTATAGTCTGGGCTGATATCGACAATGTCGCCGATCAATATTATGGGCAGCCTTTCTGGACGCCCAGCGGGGAGACGCTTCTGGTCCAATGGATGAACAGGGACCAGGATGAGCTGAAACTGTTTGCCGTCAATCCGCAGGATGGTGCTGCAAGGATGATATATCGCGAGAAGCAGCCTGCCTGGCTGGAATGGATTTCAGAAATGGTATTCACTCAACAAGGTTTCCTGATAGTACGTGATTTTGAATCCTGGCAACAGATATACCTTTGTTCTCTTGATGGCAGTGATTTCCAAAGGCTTACAGACGGAAACAATTGGGGGATCACCCTTCACGGGACAGATCCGAAGGAAGAATTCTTGTTTTTTTCTGCCAGAAGGGAAATTTCTACCAGGACAGACGTCTACAGGGTACCCCTGCCCGGGAAAAGGAATAAGGATATTTCTGTCAAACGTCTCACCACCGGGGATTGCCATGCGGCCAACATATTGTTTGCTCCTGATTACCGTCATTTTGCCGTATTGTCATCCAATGTGGCCACACCTGCCCGTTCGCTGCTCTACAGTGTGGAAAAAGGCTTGGTCCGGGTATTGGGAGATTCCCGCGGGGACGCCTATGACCTGGAGCTGGAAAGAGGTAATGTTCCGGTCTCGGAGGTGCACTTTATAACTACGGAAGATGGTTTTACCATTCCGGCCATTATCACCTGGCCCCTGAACATGGAAAAAGGTAAAAAATACCCCGTTATTGTCAATGTATACGGTGGACCTGACAACGGAAGCGTGACAGACCGCTGGATTGCACCGGCATCCAGGTACTACTGGGCCCGCAAAGGGGTGATCCAGGTCACCATGGACCACCGGGGAAGCGGCCATTGCGGGAAGCCGGGCCTGGACATGATGTACAGGAACCTGGGCAAATGGGAGGTACACGATTACAAACTCTGGATGGATTACCTCAGGGGACTTGGATGTGTCGACAACAACCGGGTGGGTATCACCGGTTACAGTTACGGCGGCTACGTGACGGCCCTGGCCGTATGCACGGCGGGAGATTATTTTCCCTATGGCATTGCCGGAGCTGGTGTATACGACTGGATGTTCTACGACTCACATTATACAGAACGGTTCATGGACGCTCCGCAGGACAATCCGGAAGGTTACAGGAACGGTTCGGTCCTGGCACAATGCGGGACCTATGGGACGTGGGGCCCTTCTGTCTTGCTTGTCACACATGGGACTTCAGACGATAACGTCCATTTTCAGAATGCCATGCGCCTGGCAGATGCGTTGATGAAAACCAACAAACATTTCCAATTCATGATTTACCCGGGGGCCAGGCACGGTTACAGGGGTTACCAGGGTGCTTATTCCGCCGAGGAGGAAAGGGCTTTCTGGACAAAGTACCTGCTGGAGGATTAGCCTATGATCACACCCGGTGATATTCAATTTGCACGAGAACACCTGGAGGATGACATTCACGGGCTGTTACTGGGCAAACACAAATATCCCGGGGTGGATGTTCCGTCATGTGTCATCCAGATAGAGGGGCTGCGCAAGATGCGGCAAAAAATTCCGGAATGGTTTTCCTGCAGGCAGATTGTTGTTCCCTCCCTTTTAGCATTGGAGCAGGCTTCTTCCCAGGCAACGGCTCTGTACAAACAGCGTTTTTGTGAAGGCAGGGGCCAGGTGGTGGACCTTACAGGCGGAATGGGAGTGGATGCGTATTTTCTTGCCCTTAAAAGTGAAGGAGTGGTCTATTGCGAAAAAGACACTTTCCTTTGCCAGGCAGCCCGGCACAATTTCAACGCACTCGGTGCAGGCAGCCGCCTGCAAGTCGTCCCGGGAGATGCCGCCGGGATAACAGGGCAACCGTCCATCCTTCCATATGCATCCCTGGTCTATGCGGATCCTTCCAGACGTGAGGACGGGAAAAGGTTGCGCGGTGTCGAGAACTGCAGCCCGGACATCACACAGATCCGGGATATCGTGCTGGAGCGCGCTGCTGCTTTCCTGGTAAAGATTTCTCCCCTGGCTGATATCTCCCGGACGCTTTCCCAGCTTCCCGGTACGGTGGAGGTTCATGTGGTATCGGTGGGGAATGAATGCAAGGAATTGCTCTTTCTGATGAAAAGAAGCGATACCGGCGATGCCGGTCCCCTGATCGTTTGCTCGGCAGGTTTTTCGTTTCACAGAAGGGAAGAGACGCTTGCTGCGCGGGCCATTGAGCAGAATGGGTTTGAGGGTGTGCCTGTGGAAGGGGATTGTTTGCACGAACCGGATGTCTCTATACTCAAAGCCGGTGCTTTTGCTCTGCCTGTTGAAAGGTTTGGCGTGAAAAAGCTGCACAGGAACAGCCATTTGTATGTATCTTCGTGCCCGGTAGCCGGTTTTCCTGCAAGAAAGTTCAGAATAAGGGAAGTAATCCCCTTTACCTCGGCCAACGTGAAAAAAATGCACACGCGCTTTCCCGCGGCCAGCATTACGGTGCGCAATTTCCCGCTGACCGTGGCGGAGTTGAGAAAGAAGACGGGAATTGCTGAAGGAGGTACCGGTTATCTTTTTGGAACAACAACATGCAGCAAGGGCCAGGATGCCCCTGTGATTATATATGCAACAAAATGGGAGGAATCAATATGAAAAAAACAATCTTATTCATGGTAATGACTGTATTGCTGGGATGCAGTACGTTAGAAACAAAAACAGAAATGTCTAATATTACAGAACAAATGGTAGAGACCACCCTGGCGCGTCTGGGGGAAGCAAACCCTGAAGGTCTTTTGCCTGCTGCCGAAACCGGGATACGTCAGACAGCTGGTTTATGGAGGACCTCGGATGGCGATGAAACGGATTTTATGAATTTCTGCCTTGAAAATTATTGTACAGACGAAGTGGCCCGTGAAGCCCTGTATGATAAATTATCCAATGCATTTGAAAATTTGTTCGGCACCTCCAACCAGCTGAGCGTTGAACTCAAGAAACCAGTTCACCTGGAAGGTGGAACGCTGTTGCCGGTAGATTATATACTGGGCAACTACGACCCTTCTGCCCATATGATGGAAGACCTGTTCGCCAACAAGGTGGCTTTCATATGCACCCTTAATTTTCCCAATTACACGCTCGCGGAGAAGGATTCCCTGGGCAGGGAATGGGACAGGAAGCAATGGGCGTACGCCAGGATGGGGGACTTGTTCACCCACCGCACCCCGGCGGGACTGAACCAGGAAATGTCACAGGCTTTAGGCAATGCCGATAATTACATAGCCTCTTACAACATTGTTATGGGAAACCTGCTCACAGAAGATGGCAGGCGCCTGTTTCCTGAAGGTATGGTCTTGTTGTCCCATTGGAACCTGCGGGATGAGATCAAATCAAACTATGCCAATGTGCCGGATGCGTTGGAAAAACAGCAAATGATCCATAAGGTTATGGAACATATTGTTTGTCAGACCATCCCGAAGTGTGTGATCAATAACCCGGAATACGACTGGAAACCTTATTCGAATACCGTATATAAAGACGGAGAGCCTGTTGAGGCAGAGCCGGAAAGCGATGACCGTTACGAGCACCTGCTGGCAACCTTCAGGGTGGAAAAGAAAATGGACCCTTATCATCTGAACATGCCCACGGCTATCATCCGGAATTTTGAAGGATCCATGGAAATTCAGGCAGCCGAGATAGAAAACCTGTTCATCAACCTGATTTCCTCGGAACAAGTAAAAAAAGTGGCGGCTTTCATACGCCAAAGGCTGGGCCGTGAACTGGAACCTTATGACATCTGGTATGATGGTTTCAAAAGCAGGACATCCTTTCCGGAAGATGAGCTGACGGCCCTCACCCGCAGGAAATATCCAAATGCAGAAGCTTTCCGTTCCGATATGCCCCGGATGCTGCAGGCTCTTGGTTTTACAACCGATAAGGCTGCCAGCCTGGCATCACGCATTGTCGTTGAGCCGGCGCGGGGATCCGGTCACGCCTGGGGAGCTGTCGGACGCTGGGAGCCGTCCCGGCTCAGAACACGTATTTCCCCTCTTGGTATGGATTACAAGGGATACAACATAGCCGTCCATGAGTTCGGCCACAACGTAGAACAAACCCTGAGCCTGTATAACGTGGATCATTTTATGCTCAGCGGTGTGCCCAACACGGCCTTCACCGAGGCAATGGCCTTTGTTTTTCAAAAACGCGACCTGCAATTGCTGGGATACCCGCCGCAGCAGATGGATGACAACACCGTACTGGATATTTTCTGGGGGTGTTACGAGATCATGGGGGTGGCTTTGGTAGACATGTATGTATGGCAGTGGATGTATGAGAATCCTGAAGCTACGGCCGGTGCGTTAAAAGAGGCAGTACTGGAGAAAGCGCGGCTGGTGTGGAACCAATACTATGAACCTGTTCTGGGGCATCACGATTCCCCGTTGCTGGCGGTATATTCACACATGATCAGCAGTCCTATGTATCTGCCCAATTATCCGTTCGGGCACATCATTGAATTCCAGCTGGAAGAATACTTCAACGGAAAAATGAAGGAAGAAGGCAAGACACTGGCCCAGGCAATTACAGGCATGTATACACAAGGCAGGCTTGTTCCGGGACTTTGGATGGAACAGGCTGTGGGATCGCGTGTTAGTACAGAACCGTTGCTCAGGGCAGTTGATGCATGTGATCTATGACCTGGAGGCACATCCGGGAGTTGTGGTAGGGGCATTTCCAGAATCCGGCCTTATCGTCTGTGGTATTGCCCGGACTCCAGAACCATTCCCCGTGTTCCTTGTCCACAATGTTCTCCCTGATATAATTCCAGCAATTGACGGCCATATGCAGGGCGTGGGGAACCTTATGCCAGAGATACAGGTAAAACAACCCCAGAACTGTTTCTGCCTGTACCCACCAGTGGCGTGTTTTATCAATCCTGCCGCCTGAGGCCACTTCGTAAATCATGCTGAAGTCGGATTGGAATCCCTTTAGTGCCGCAAAGGCGACATCCCTGCTCTGATCTGTAACCCGGCTCAGGATTTCTCCGTATACCCCGGGCTTGTAGTCTGCCAGTTCTTTTGCAGCCTCCATCAGGAGCCAGGATGCCTCGATGTCGTGGCCGTAGGATATTGCCGAGCCGCGAACATGGTATTCCTCGTCAAAGAAAAGGGACAGGTGATGCGTTGACGGATCTATGATCTTGTCCAGGAACAGCCTGATAAGCCCGGCCAGGGCCACTTCCAGGCCGGGATCCTTCCAAACCCGGAAAAGGTTGGTATAGGGTTCCAGGATATGCAGGTGCGTGTTCATGGTCTTTTTTTCATTCGCATCTTTTTCCGACAGGCGGAAGTCCCGGATTTCACTCCAATCACGCGAGGCAGCTTCCAGGTATCCTCCGTAGATTTTATCGTAAGAATGGGTCTCAATGTCGCGGAAAAGCCCGATAGCACTGTCCAGGGCCCGGGGATCCCCCGTTGCCCGGTGGTATTCACTTAGCCCGTAAATGGCAAATCCAAGAGCATAGAACTGCTTTCGGGTATCCAGGGGCTCCCCTTTGTGATCCGTGCTCCAGTAAACCCCGCCGTATTCCTTGTCCAGAAGCTTATCCAGCACAAAATCCCTAGCCCTGGCAGCAGGTACAAGGTATCGTTTATCCTTCAGGATCCTGGCGGCGGCAGAATAGGTCCACAATATACGGGATTGCAACACGGCACCTTTGGGAGCCTCCGGGATCAGTTCCTCTTTTCCTGTCACCCGCCCGTAATACCCCCCGTAGTGCGGGTCATACAGTTTTTCCCAGTATGGCAGTATGTTGGTGGTGAGCTCCAAGTGAAGCTCCTTTTGCAGGTTCTCCAGAATATCAGAATTTTCCATGAGCAGCTCTTTTTTCATTCAGTTGCCGGGTGATCTCCATGACTTTTTTCTCACTGAGCGGGTAAAAAGATACCGCCAGTATGGCCAGGATACAACCTACGGCAGGCAGGAAACTCATCATCAGACGAACCCCGTGAATGGCACCCTGGCTTTGGGATGCAAGCTCTGCATCATAGCCAAAGGCAGCCAGCAACCAGCCTGTTATGGCGCCGCCTACGGCCCAGCCGAATTTCTGGGACATGGACGAAGAACTGAGGATCAGCCCGGTGGCACGCCTTCCGGTTTTCAGCTCCTGGTAGTCCACAATATCGGCATACATACTCCAGAGCAACGGGAAAATGATCCCGGCACAAGTGCTAATCATTACCTGGAAGACCATTATAAGGATGATTTGATCCGGTTTGAGCAGGAAAAAGAAGCAACTCAGGATGGCGGCCAGAATCATGGCCACAAGGTAGGTGCTTTTTTTACCAATTTTGTTGGCCACCGGCGCTGCAAGTGCCACCCCGATCATATTGGAAGCCTGTCCCACAAGCAGGTATATGGTTCCCACGGTCCAGCCAAAGGCAGCTGTTCTGAAGGTGGAGGTTACGTAATCCGAGAAATAGAAAAGTGCCACCCCGTCCCGTATGGAATTGAAAAGCAGGGCTGCAACGCCCGAGGCAAGCAGGATCCACCAGGGTTTGTTGCTAAAGAGCAGTTTAAGGTCTTTACCCGCCGAGGCTTTGTTCTTGCTTTCATCGGCCGCCACAACACGCTCTTTTGTCCAGCGGAAACATAAAAAGAAAAGCAGGGCGCAAAAGCCGCCGATCACGGCAACGGCAGCAGTCCAGGCCTGCGGCTCGGTGGATATCTGCTCTCCTCCCTGCGCTCCGCTGCTGAAGGCGTCCACCAGCGGCTGCAGGACCATAAATGTGATAAAGCTCCCTATGTAGGCAAAGAACATCCGGTACGAGGACAGGGTATTTCTGTCCTTGGGCAGAGGGGACATGACTCCCAGCAGGGAGGCGTAGGGAACGTTTACCACCGTATAGACCATCATCATGAAGGTATAGGTAACATAAGCGTAGGCCAGTTTCGCATTTTCACCCCAATCGGGGGTATAAAAGGTCATGATGCCTATCAAGGCGAAGGGAACGGCTCCCCATAAAATATAGGGACGGTATTTGCCCCACCTGGTATGGGTCCTGTCTGCAATAAGGCCCATCATGGGATCATTGACCGCATCCCAGATACGGGTAAGCAGGAACATGGTGCCGGCGGCAGCGGGTGAGATGCCAAATACTTTGGTATAAAAGAAAAGGAGGTACATTCCAAAGATCTTCCAGAACATGCTGGAAGCCATATCTCCCAATCCGTAACCCAGTTTTTCACGAAACAAGATTTTATCCATGAGCAGCCTCAATTAACCGGTGTAAGTATAACGCAGAAAACATCGTGACCGGGAAGCGGGGCTTTCATTTTCCCCCTGGCTGTTCCCATGTCCTTTTTCTTCCACACATCCCTTACCGCATAGGTGTTTGCCTGCGGATCAAGTTCCAGTCCGCTCAGGGTGTCTTTAACAACCATTTTTTTCCAGTCAATTTCCAGGGGCACCGTCTGTGTTCCCCTGTTCAGGAAGCACACGGCCCACCGGCCCCCGGACAAAGGTTTGAGCCAGGTGTGAACAGTGCCTTCTTTGGCATAGGGAAATCCCTGGATTCCCAGCGGATCCTGGTCAATGGCTATGACTTCTTTATTCATGAGTATTTCAATGGTGGCCGCACTCATGGTGCGCAGGTCGTTCCCTGCCATAAGCGGGGCTGCCAGCATGCACCACATGGTGAAATGAGCCCTGTCCTGGCTTTCGCTCATGCCATTGCCCACTTGTAACATGTCGGGATCGTTCCAGCCATCGGGGCCGGCGTAACGGCGCAGGGTGTCCTGCAGGTCGATGATCTGCAGAACGCCCAGGGTTTTGTACGTGCCATGGTCTTCAATACCATCAAATATGGCAGAAATATCTCCCGTTGTACGCCACAGGTGACCCATTTGTGAACCCCAGAGCCAGGGCTGGTTGTTGCCCCATTCGCACAGGCTGAAGACGACAGGCCTTCCGGCTTTGTACAGGGCATCCCGCATGGTCATGTAAGCTCCGTAAGCATTGAGCCCGACGGTGCTGCACCAGTCGTATTTAAGATAGTCCACATCCCAGGAGGCATACACCAAGGCATCCTGGTACTCATGTCCCCGGCTGGCAGGTCTTCCTGCACAAGTCCTGAATCCGGCCGATGAATAGATGCCGAATTTCAGTCCCCTGGCATGAATATAATCTGCCAGGGCTTTCATTCCGGAGGGGAACAGGTCGGGATGCTCGTGTATGAATCCCAGGGAATCCCTTTCCCCGTGCCAGCAGTCGTCAATGACCAGGTAGACATAGCCGGCATCGCGCATTCCCGTTTGGACAAGCATGTCGGCCGTTTCCCTCAGCATTTTCTCATCCACGTTACATCCAAAACGGTTCCAGGAGTTCCAGCCCATAGGGGGGACCGGTGCCATATGTTCATATTTCTGTGCCCCGGCCTGCAAGAAGGACAACAAGGCAACGAGCAGGAGCAAAAAGTGACGATTTTTATTTTTCATTCCTGGGATTGTTTTTCGTTAAGCAGGGTGGTGTAGGATTGGATCAGGGATACCGTTTCATCTTCGGCAAAAACGGAATTGAGTCCCTGTTCTTCCTGGGCGGGATCTCCGCAGTAATCATCTCCGGGTTCCCAGAAGATGTGTTGCGGACGTGCAAATCCTCCCCAGGCCCAGATGTTGCAGCCTGCAAAATTTCCTGATGCCTTTGCCGAAGCCGCCAGGCGGTTGAAAATCCGGCCGTAGAATGCATTTCTGGCCATTACGGGATCCTCCCGGTCATAGCGGTGGTTGTCCCGGGGAAATCCGAATTCAGATAATACAAGAGGTTTGTTGAGTGCAACAGCCAGTGATACATGTTCTTCCAGGTATCCTTCTGCCAGCATGGCCGCGCGTTCCACTGAACCGGGAACATCCTGGATATCTATCCACATCCAGTTCTTGGGCCATATATGGCAGGTCAGGTAGTCCACGAATTCAGTCTGGTGAACCTTCCTGTAGAGATCCATGTCGTTCTCGCTCCCATAGGAACCTTCAGAACCTACAGAAACCAAATGGTTGGGATCCAGTGATTTGATATACTGGGCGGTCGAAACGATAAACCGTTCGTAGGCTTCCTTGTTGCCTGCTCCCATAGGCCTGGGCTCGTTGGCAATCTGCCAGGACATGATGGCCGGATCTTCAATGTAAGGAACACCGGTCAGGCTGTTTACACGGGTGACAATATTTCTGATATGGTTCCTGAACAGGCTGTCACACAGGCTGCAGTGCACGTATTGACCAGCGTATTCCATGAAAGCGGGCCATCCGTCGATTACAGGGACCGGGGCTTTACCGTAACCGGCCCATTCCAGGTACTGGGAATACCCGCCGGTCCACTCCCAGGTGTTGTTGAAGAACAATACGGCCAGCATATCCCGTTTGCCCAGTTCCTGCAAAAGATAATCCAGTCCTGTAAGCAGGGTGTCGTTATAGATTCCGGGTTCGGTCTGCAGGCTGGGTCTTACTTTGGCCCTGTTTTCCGGGCCATCTGCACCTACCATGATACGCAGGTTGTCTATCCCTACGGATTTCAGATAATCGAGTTCCCGGTGCAGCCTTTCCCGGTCACCTCCGGTACCTTCCGAAGCCAGCAGACCGGCATACCAAAAATTGAATCCTATGAAACGGTAGGGTTCTCCGTTGCGAATAAACTGCCCGTTCTCCACACGGACAAAGGCATCATGCTCTTCCGGCCCGATGCAACCGGAGGTCGCGAATGCCAGCAACAGCATTCCGCAGAATAATATCATTTTTTTCATGTCAGTCGAGTTCCAGGTGTTTTTTGAAAAACTCCATGCGCACTTCCTGCCACTCAGGCGGGGTATTGTGCCCGTTGTCCTGGTAGATCCTGTAATCCTTGGGTGCTGTGATCAGGTTGTAGCCGGCAAAATTGGTGTGAGGGGGACACGTGGGGTCCTGCAGTCCGACTCCCATGATAGTGGGGGTTTTGATGCGTGGGGCCAGGTTTTTGATGTCAAAATAGCTCAGAAGCTTATAGATGTCTTCCCAAGTGGCCTGCGGATGTTCTCTTATGTAGGCATCAATATCGCTCCGGGGCCAGTCCACGATCCGGAAATAATCGGGATAATCACTCAAAAAGGGTATGGTTGGTGCGGCAACGGCAATACGGTTGTCCAGCGCACAGGCGGCCATGGTGAAGGCACCTCCCTGGCTGCCGCCTTCTGCGGCTATCCGGTCTTTATCGGCTTCGGGCCTTGAACAGACAAAATCAATGGCCCGCACCAGGTCCATGAAGGCGCCCCTGTAGTAGTAATCGTTTTTATCCTCTATACCCCATACGATCCATTTGTCGTTGTATTTGTTTCCGGCTTTATAGATTCCCTGTCCCCTCACAGATACAACGAATGAGATGAATCCGGGTTCCCCGTCGGTATGCGGCATCCAGGGATTGGATCCGTAGCCCATATAGGTTATGATCACCGGGTATTTTCCTTTTTCTTTGGGAACAGCGTAGTATCCGCCCATGATTTCGTCCCCGAATGATTTCATTTCTACGTAATAAATGTTTCTTTTCCCCGTGGAATACTCTTTCAGCAGTTTCATGGATGGCCGCATGGGGGTGCTGTCGAGAATGGATCGTGTCTCTTGCCAGAAAGCGTCAAAATCTTCCTGGGCATCGATAGGTGAAATGATCTTTTCGGGCTCCAGACCGATATTGAATGTAAGGGGTTCTCCCTTGACACCGTCCGTTTCAAGACGGAGGGTGCAGCGGTAGAATCCAGGATTGGAAATTTTCAGGGGAAGGACATAGGTCATGCTCTCTTGTGACCTTACTGTAATTTTCCGGGAAAATTCCTGAACCGGCTGGTAATCGTCAGTGGTAACGGCCAGGTGTATGACAGACTTTTTGGTTTTTTCTTCCTGGTTGTTAACTGTTACGCTAAGGGTAAGTGGTACCTCTCCCATGAATACGCCGTTCTCTGCATCTACAACGTATTCCATGGATATGTTCAGGGCAGGGGCAACGGGCTGGATGATTATAGCGGAGGTCAGAAGACCGCCGTCACCCCCTCCGTCGTATACCTGGATGGCTATGGTGTTGGGTTCATCGGTTTTGATGTATTCCAGCGGAACAGTGTACGTCCTTTTTTCCCCGTAACGGCTTATGTAATCGGGGGGAAAACTTCCGGTTGCCCCAATTATCTGCCCGTTGAAATACAGGGCATCTGAATCGTCTGCGTTGTCATAGCGGATCGACAGTCCTCCGTAATGAATAACCGCCTTTATGATGTCTTGCGGGATGGTGAACGTCTTGCGGTACCATCCGTATCCGTCGTAAAAGGCATAACCCTGGTTTTCCCAGGATGTGGCCGGGGATATTTCCGGCCACTGGCTGTCATCAAAACCGGGCAAAGCCCATTGCAGATCGTTCCCGGTCTGAAATTTCCACGAAGGATCAAGTTCTGCTTCCCTGACTGCGGGTGGCTGGTTGCAACCCAATACCAGAATCAGGGTCAGAAAAGACAAAAATGTTTTTTTCATATGATTTTAGTTAAATTTTATTACCTATTCTTTTCAAAAGTGTAAATGTAACACTTTTAGGCTGATAAAATATTGGCTACATTTGTTACCCGTTGAATTCTGTAAAATAATCTGAACTATGAGAAGAATAACATTATTATCTATGACAGCTTTGATTTTTGCCGCTTCCTGTTCGGGCGGGAAGGGAGATAATCCCCCCTATATGGACCCGTCACTGGACGTTGAAAAGAGGGTTACAGACCTTATGAAAAGAATGACATTGGAGGAAAAAATAGGCCAGATGAACCAGTGTGTAGGGCTCAACCATATTGACGAATCACAGGCCGGCATGAAAGAGGAAGACCTTATGCGCAATACGGCACAGGCTTTTTATCCCGGGTACCTGAAGGAAGACATTGCCCAGCTTGCCAGGGAAGGAAAGATAGGGTCATTCCTGCATTCTGTGAATATTGGCGAGGCCAATGAACTACAGCAGCTGGCCATGGAATCCAGGCTGCGTATTCCATTGCTGATGGGTATAGATGCCGTTCATGGCTGTGCCCTGGTCAGCGGGACCACCGTTTATCCCACTTCCATAGGAATGGCTTCCACTTTTGATCCGGAGCTGGTGTACATTTCTTCCCGCCAGACTGCAAAAGAGATGCGGGCCATAGGAATGCACTGGACATTCGCACCCAACGTGGAAGTTGCCCGGGACCAGCGGTGGGGAAGGGTAGGCGAAACATACGGGGAGGACCCTTACCTGGTATCCCTTATGGGGAGTGCAGCTGTAAAAGGTTTTCAGGGTGATGAAGGCCTGGAAAAAGACCTGGTCCTGGCCTGCGCCAAGCATTTTGTTGGCGGATCGCAGCCGGTAAACGGCACCAACGGCGCACCCGCCGAACTATCCGAAAGGACATTGCGGGAAGTCTTCTTTCCCCCGTTCCGTGCCTGTGTTGACGCCGGGGTAGAGACCTTCATGATGGCCCACAACGAAATCGAAGGCATTCCCTGCCATACCAATGCCTGGCTCATGCAGGACATCATCCGGAAGGAGATGGGCTTTGACGGTTTTATTGTCAGTGACTGGATGGACATGGAACATGTATATGATCTCCACCGCACAGCTGTCTCGGTTGAGGATGCCTACGCCCAATCGGTGCTGGCAGGCATGGACATGCATATGCACGGACCCGGGTTTGTGCCGGCCATGCTCAAACTGGTGGAGGACGGTGTGGTTCCTGTGTCAAGGATAGACCAGGCCTGTCGCAGGATCCTGGAGTTGAAATTCCGCCTCGGCCTGTTTGAAAATCCTTTTTTCGATACCACCGCGGTTCAACAAACGCTCCGGCAGGAGGAACATGTGCAGACGTCTTTGGAGGCTGCCCGCAAAAGCATAGTATTGCTGGAAAACAACGGAATCCTGCCACTTGCCGATGGCGGAAAGTATAAGAATGTATTTGTTACCGGACCCAATGCCGATTCACAGGGCGTCATGGGAGACTGGACGTTCCCGCAACCCGACGAAAATGTGGCGACTTTCCTGGAGGGACTCCGGATGGTTGCTCCCAAAACGAAATTCACGTTCCTTGACCAGGGCGAGTCCATCCGTTATATGGATCCCGAAAAAGTGCGTCATGCAGCAGAAATGGCCCGCAGGGCAGATCTGAGCATTGTCTTTGTGGGCGAGTACGTGAACCGCAAGGACTGGGGCAACAAGACTTCGGGGGAAGATGTGGAACGGGGCAACCTGAACCTCCCCGGATTGCAGGAGGAATTGATACGCAATGTGCTGAGCAGCGGGAAACCGTGTATCGTGGTACTGAACAACGGACACCCCCTGGCCGTGGAATGGATCGCCCAACAGGCCGATGCGCTGGTAGAGGCCTGGGAACCGGGTATGAAGGGAGGCATTGCTCTGGCCGAGATCCTTTACGGCCTTGTGAATCCTACGGGCAAACTGCCAGTGACCTTCCCCCGGTCTGCCGGCAACATTCTTTCGGTTTACAATCACATGCCTTCACATTACTTCCATCCCATAGTAATGGAAGATCCCATGCCTCTCTATGAATTTGGCTATGGTCTGTCATACACCACGTACCGCTATGACAACCTCACACCGGGAACATTCCTTGACGGGACACTGGAAGTGAAGGTGGATGTTACAAACACAGGTTCTGTGGCCGGGGAAGAGATTGTTTTGCTTTACGTGCGTGATGATTATGCCTCCATGACAAGGCCCGTGAAAGAACTGAAAGCGTTTACGCGGGTTGCCCTTGAACCGGGAGAAACAAAAACAGTGAGTTTGAAAGTCGGCCAGGAACAGTTGAAGTTCTGGACCCGAGACAGGGGGTGGATCACAGAATCCGGTACATTTACCGTTATGGCAGGGAACCTGTTTGCCCAGGTCACTCTGTCCTGAAGTCAGCCATGCTGGTGATCTGGTGGACTACATACCGGATCACCGGTTTACCGGAACGTTGCACAAAAAATGTATCCAGGGGAACAGTCCCTGTCATGTTTTCAGGGAATCGGCTTGATTCAATGTAGTACAGTTGTTCACCGGGGGCTATCCCGCCTCTTTTCCTGGTGATCTGCTCGTATTTATGGGTCTTTTCCAATGGACCGGTTGTTTTTACAACCGTCCCTGCTGGGCGCGCCACATAGTAATCCAGGTGGGCACCCGGGAACCAGCGGGTGGCCAGGATGGCACTGCCCGGTGGCATTCCCCGTCTGCCCCCGCTTTCCAGAAAAAGTGCCTCCTGTTTCTCTTTCACCTGCGCAAAATGATCTCCCAGCTGTGTCCAGCCGTACATGTCAAGGGTAAAGTCGTACCGTCCCAGCTCCTTGTAGGGATCTTGCGGAGTAATTTCACGGGGTGGAACCATTTCACGAATGGGAATGAAACCGGTCTTGATCTGGAAGACTGACAACAGGACCACTATAGCCAGAATTGCCGGGGATAATCCTGCGGGCCAACGCAGGTCTTTGTGATCTGCCACAGAGGCAGCCAGGAGCATCAGGGGATAGTATCCAGGGGCGCTCCAGTGCGGCAGGGTCTCCCTGAACAGTGAAAAAAACAGGAATACGGCTATCAGCGGGACAGACTGGAATATGATCATTTGGAAGATCTCCGGTCTTACTGGCAGTGAAGAGGTGGTTTTAAGGCGCTTCAGCCGCAGGTAATAAAACACAGACCAAATGACAAGCAACACGTTCACAGGATTGTTGTACAGGATTGATCCGGAGATTTCCCTTAAGAGATAGAAAGGTTTGAAACCTTCACCCGAAATGGACAACCGTGCTGAATGAAAGGCAAGACTGGACATATCCTGGGATAAATTCCACAGCAGCACAGGCATGAACAAGAGCAGGGAAATGCCCAAACCGGCCCATAACCTGGACTCTCTGAAAAATTTTCCCCGGTATCGTAACAAGTACAGGATTGCTCCGGCCCAGAGAAAAATGCCCGTGTATTTACTGAGCATGGCCAGTCCCGTAAATACGCCGGCCAAAAGGAAAAATCCGGAGTTTCTCTTTTGGTCACCGTTTTGACCAAGACCGAAAGCCTTGAAAAAACAATATAAGGCAGCCAGGTAAAAAGTGCCGAGGGGGGTATCGGGCAGGATAAATGTCCCTGCCATGATTGCAGCGTATAGCGAACCGGTGTAAAGCAGCGCCGCATACCAGCCGGTTTTCGGGCCTTTGACAAGGTATCCCAGGCGGTATATGAGCCAGGTGTTAAATGTGCCCAGAACAAGTGACGGCAGGCGCAGGGCAAAGGAGCTGTCCCACTTCAGGTTGCATGTAAATAGCTGGATGATCCATCCTACCATGGGCGGATGGTCAAAATGACTCCAGTCCGGGAACAAGGCATAGGTCCAGTAATACACCTCATCGTTACCCAGCTCTGTCAGGGCTGCGACTATGCTTCTGAAAAGCAGTGAGACAGCCATCAGCAGGATTATCCTTTTCCCGTGATCCTTCTTCATCTCAACAAAGATACTAAAGAGCAGGGTATTGTGTGCCCGCATTTTTAATACCTTTGTGAATATGAAAGTAGTTCTTACCGGAGCCAATGGCGGGGTGGGCAGGATCATACAACAGCTGGCCCCCGGACAAAGCCGGATGGAATTGGCAGCCTATTCAAGACAGGAATTGAATATACTTGATAAACAGGCTCTTACGGATTGTCTATCGTCTCTGAAGCCTGAATATTTAATTAATACGGCAGCCTTTACCCATGTTGACCGGGCCGAGAAAGAACCCGAAGCAGCTTTTTTGCTGAATGCAGGTTGTCTGGAAGGAATGGCAGAGGCCTGCCGGAAAACGGGAACAATACTCATTCACTTGTCAACCGATTACGTTTTTGACGGAACCAAAAGAACACCTTATACAGAAGATGACATCCCGGCTCCCGTTAATACATACGGAGCCTCCAAAAGGGCAGGAGAGCTCATTGTCCTTTCTTATTCCCGTGGAATAGTCATACGTACCAGCTGGGTCTATTCCCGTTATTCCCATAATTTTCTTGCTGCCATCCCCCTCTTGCTGCGAACCCGGTCAGAGCCCTTGCAGGTAGATACGCTGCAGGTGAATTCGCCCACGTATGCTCCCGATTTGGTCAATGCACTGTTTACCCTGGCAAGGGAAGGTATAAGCCATGGATTGTTCCACTTTACAAACACAGGAGGTGGTTGTACCCGTTATGACTTTGCCTGTCATCTCAGGGAAATGATCAACAGGAAAGACCCCGGGGCAGCATTGGCACAGGTCCTGCCCATGCATGCAGAAGTACAGGGTGGTGCACCAAGACCTGTATATAGTGTTATGAGTCCCGCTAAAATTGCTGCATTGACAGGAATAACCATTCCTCACTGGAAGGAAGGAATTGAAAATATTATATAAATCAGATATGGAAACAAGCATTATGGAAAAAGCCCGGGAATGGCTCGACCCTTTGTACGACGAACAAACCAGAAAGGAAGTTAGCAGACTAATGGAAGAAGATCCGGTATTACTGGAAGATTCATTTTACCGGAATCTGGATTTCGGGACCGGCGGATTGAGGGGCATTATGGGCGTTGGCACCAATCGGATGAACAAATACACCGTCGGGATGGTTACACAGGGACTTGCCAATTACATCAAAAAAACATATCCCGAACCCCATAAGGCTGCTATCTCTTATGACTGCAGGAACCAGTCACGGGAATTTGCTGAAATCACAGCCCGGGTGCTTGCTGCCAATGATTTTACGGTTTATCTTTTTGATGCACTCAGGCCAACCCCGGAGTTAAGCTTTGCCGTCAGGAAACTGGAATGCCACATGGGGGTCATGATAACTGCCAGCCATAATCCAAAGGAATACAACGGGTATAAAGTGTACGGGAACGACGGGGCGCAGGTAGTACCTCCTGATGATGAGCTGATCATTGAACAGGTGAGAAAAGTCACCTCTCCTGCCATGGTCAGTTTCACGGGAGAGGGGGGAAAGATCATCTCACTGGGAGAAGCGATGGACAACGCCTACCTTGATTCGATTCTGAGCCTTGTGAACCTGAGTCCGGATACGATAAATAAGTACACAAACATGAAAATGGTCTATACCCCCCTGCATGGAGCTGGTGTCCGTATTGTTCCCATGGCCTTGGAGAAAATGGGTTTTACCCACGTGATCCGTGTTCCGGAACAGGAGGTCCCTGACGGGAATTTCCCGACTGTGGTATCCCCGAACCCGGAAGAGCCCGAAGCGTTGAAAATGGCTATAAACAAAGCTATGGAAACAGGAGCTCAGCTGGTGATGGCGACAGATCCCGACACTGATCGTATAGGGATTGCCGTTCGTAACCAGGGTGGGGACATGGAATTGTTGAACGGGAATCAGACAGCATCCCTGCTTACATACTATCTGCTCGAAAAATGGAAAGAGACAAACCGTCTCAAGGGCAAAGAATATATAGTCAAAACCATAGTCACCAGCGACTTGTTGCAGGTAATCGCCGACCATTATGGGGTCTCATGCTATAACGTGCTGACAGGGTTCAAGTATATTGCAGAAATAATCCGTAAAAACGAAGGAGAAAAGATCTTCATTTGCGGTGGAGAGGAAAGTTACGGATTCAATGTCGGTGAGTTTGTACGCGACAAAGACGCTGTGGTGACCTGTGTCCTGGTTGCAGAAGTCGCCTGCTGGGCAGCTGCACGCGGAAAAACCCTGCATGATCTGCTTAAGGAAATGTACGTTCGCTTTGGTTTCTTTAAGGAACGGATGGTCTCAAGGACGCTGAAAGGCAAGGATGGCATGGAACAGATTAAAGCCATCATGAAAAGCTTCAGGGAGAATCCGCCTGAGCAGTTGCTGGGTTCACCTGTTGTTCTTATGCACGATTACAAAAAAAGCGAAACAGTCGATCTGGTCAGTGACCTGAGGTATCAGATCACACTTCCGAAATCAGATGTGATCCAGTTCATCTGTGCTGATAATACGGTCGTTACTGTCAGGCCATCGGGAACAGAACCTAAGATCAAATACTATTACGGGGTGCAGACACAGCTGGTTTCAGCAGCAGCTTTCCGGGAAACAGAAGTCCTTTTGGATAAAAAGCTGACAGACCTGCATGCGTGTTTTCAAAATTGATTATGGTGCCAGACAAGCTTTGCAGGATCCAGTCCAAAGCTTTCCATCCTTTGAAGGATTTCGGCCCATTGATTCTCTGTCAGGTACTTATCCTTTGAAAAAATCCAGAGCTTTGTTGCTGAATTGTTGCAGAACAAGGAGGCTGTATAATCCGGATCCAGGTACAGAATATAACACTTTCTGGACAAATTGACGAACAGGGTGGATTTGAAAATACCCGGATTGTCAGCTTTCCATTTGGCTCTTCCCTTGATTTCAGTCAACGGCCCGTATGGAGTGTATTTGTTCTTCTTGATATTCAGACGGATTATACCGTTATCTTCCATTGAGACATCCAGGGTTACGGCTGCAATCTGTGAGCGTTCTGGCCTTCCCCATTGAGCCACTTCATGCCAGGTTCCAGTAATACGCTCAATGTCTATCTCTTTTAGGACGTTTTTTCGGGAGACGACCGGTTCTTGCAAGGTACATCCGGTGGCCATGATCAGGATCCAGGTAAACAGAAGCGACGCTTTATGATTCATTTTTTTCATCGTTCCTTGTATTGATTTCGGAATTCGGTTATGGTTTTCCCAGAGACACGTTTAAAAAAGCGGCTGAAAGAAGAAATCTCCTTAAAACCAAGGATATGTGCAATTTCTTTGGCATTCATGTTACTATACAGCAACAACCGTTTTGCTTCGGTTTCTATGCGTTCCTGGATGATTTGCAAGGGTGAAGGCAGCTTGTAGAGCGAAAAGAGGTTGGCTATCGTTTTTGGTGAACGGTTAAGCATCTGCGCATAATCTCCGACTTTTTTCTTTTCCTTGAAATTTGAATCGACCAGGATGATAAACTGGCGGAACAGGTATAAGGCAGACTCGTGTGCAGGTTCGATGGCATACTTTTTTCTTGCTATCCTGGTATAGGTAATGATGAACCGTTTAAGATGAAGGCGAAGCATCTCTTCTTTCAGGGAATCATCCTCTTTGTATTCAAGCCGTATATCAGATACGATACTCCCAAGAGCATGTATTTGGCTGCCCGTAAGTTGCATGGGCAGTGGATTAGCATATCCTGCAAAAAGGAATCCATTACAGGATACTTCACTATCAGACTTGAAAATGCAATAAAAATTGCTGTTGAAAAGGATGGATATATATTTGCCCGATATACGGGTAAAGCGGATATGGTGCACATTGGATAAAGGAATAACCTGGTTTTTGACCAGGTTAATTTCCATGTGATCTATAGCCAGATCCAGCGATCCCTCAAGAACCCATATGAATTTGTACAGGTCTTTGTTTTGCAGAAGCGATTCACTGTTGTGAAAATCATCAGTGACTATGAGACTCCCCTGCAGTGGAGTTATGCACGCATATTCCATATGTGCAAAGTTAAGAAACCTATTCTTTTTTCAGCAATGTGTTCTTGATGATTGATTCAAGCTGGCTTTTGGGCAGCGCGCCCTGTGAAACGCCGGGTTTACCCTCCATGGGTATCCATAACAGGGTAGGAACGCTTCGAACTCCGAAAATCGCTGCCAGTTCTGGTGATTTATCCACATCCACTTTATAGATGTAGATCTGGCCATTGTACTCCTGGTTCAGCTCTTCCAGCGTGGGAGCCAACATTTTGCAGGGAGCGCACCAGGTTGCGTGGAAGTCCACTATGCAGGGTTTGTTTCCCTCATACTTCCATTCTTTGGGATTGGCTTCGTAATTATAAACGCGTTTGATGAATTCGTCTTTTGTGAGTTCCATAATCTTTGTCTTGTTTTCTTTTGTTATATCCGCTGTCCCTTCATTGCCTGCATAAAGCACCAGCATTGGGAGCAATGCCAGAAAAGTTACTATAGTTTTCATGAGGCAAAGATCAGGTTTAATCAAAAAACGGACAATAGCTATTTTCCACTATATGTTGGCAAATCTTCCCGATATGAAATTAATTGTGTTCAACCCAGATAAGATATTCAACCTTGTAGCCGAGAGAACGAGCCTTGTTCAGCACCCTTTCCAGATCTGCCTGGGCCATTTCCGGTGTACGTGAAAGAATCCACAGGAATTTTGCCTTTTTGCTTCCTATGAGGGCAAAAGTATAATCTTTGTCCAGGTCCAGTTCCTTGACAGTGTTTTCTATTGTGACCTTAAATTCAGGGTTCTGCACCTTGCATCCTGCAGCTATCAGCAAAGCACTGCAGGTCAAAAAAAATATTCATCTTTTTCATAAATAATTGTTTTTCTAAACTAAAAAGAATGCTCAGAGTGGTACGGTTATCTTTGGTTGTTGTAAGGACAACAACATGCAAATATATGGATATTTTTACGTAAATTCAGACCATGGAACAAGAGAGAGTTAGAGCTATAATAGATCGTTACAGGAGTCGGGCACAGTCAGCCAGGGAAGCTTCCCAGATAGACAAATCCCGTGAAATGGAAGAG
Organism: Bacteroidetes bacterium ADurb.Bin013; assembly: GCA_002071385.1. Classification (GTDB taxonomy): domain Bacteria; phylum Bacteroidota; class Bacteroidia; order Bacteroidales; family UBA932; genus DMER64. The sequence goes on along the minus strand of MWFB01000001.1, from coordinate 69,545 downwards.
TTTGCAGATTTTGTGGAAGATAACCTGGATGCCTTTCTTGACGAAGCTTATACCATGGAATCTGAACTGTGGGAAGAATACGAAAATTATTGAAGCAGTTCGTAAAGGCGACCCCCGTGTTTCCTGACAACTCCTGAATCTTCCAGTTGCCTGATGGCACGGGATAGGGCAGGTCTTGTAACACCAAAAATATCTGCAAGTTCCTGGTGGGTATGGGGCATGGTAAAAGGGCCATACTTATTGTCCCGGGTCAATTCCAGAAAATAATTCCTCAGTTTGCTTTTGATGGTGCCAAAGCTGAGCAGCCGGAGTCTTTCCGATAGAAACCTGCTTCTGTCGGAAATGATGCCCAGGAAATTTTCAAGGACCCTGTTATTGTCATGCATGATTTCTTTCAGCTTGTTTCTCGGGATGGATACAACAGAAGATGAAATAGCCGCAAAAATACTGACAGGCAGGCAGTTGTTGGTCGCAAATATAAAGGCTGGAGCTACTGTACGGGATGCGGCGATCTCTTCAAGGGTGACTTTGGTACCTTCCGGATCGGTCATTTCTGTGCGAAGCATGCCCTTGTCTACGATGAGCAACGATTTATACACATCTCCCTGAAGGGCCACCAACTCTCCGGGTACATAATTGCGAAGCCGGCAGGCGCCATCCAGCAGGCAGTCTATGGTAAGAGTGTCAAGACCTTCAAAAAGCGGAGATTGATACAAGCCTTCCATAAGGTACAAAGTTAGGTAATTCCCGGTTTTGTAACAAATGTTACAAATTGTAGTGCAGGCAGCATCCTATTTTTGCAGTGTAATTCGTGAATCATATGAAAAGGACAGTAGTCAGGATTGATGAAAAACGTTGCAACGGCTGTGGATTATGTGTCACCGGATGTCATGAGGGAGCACTGCAGATTGTTGGCGGGAAAGCTGTCATGGTAAGGGAAGATTACTGTGACGGATTGGGGGCGTGCATTCCTGAATGCCCCCGGGGGGCCATTTCCCTGGAAGAAAGAGAAGCTGATCCTTTTGACCAGAAAGCAGCACAGGAGCATATGCTGCAAACTGTACAACAACAGCAGCAACCTGTCAGGCAACAACCTGTAATGTTTCCCGTTAAGGCACCACAACCTGTCCAGTTCCCCGTCCAGTTGCATTTGATCAATCCCCAAAACACCCTTTTCAGGGGAGCTGACTTATTGCTGGCTGCCGTTTGTACGGCTTTCACCACTCCGGATTTCCATACACGTTACCTGAAGAACAAACTTCTGGCCATAGCCTGCCCCAAACTTGACTCCAACTGTGATGTTTACGTGGAAAAACTGGCCGTGATGATAGAAGAAACAGGAATAGAAACGTTGACGGTCCTGATCATGGAAGTTCCCTGTTGCGGGGGACTGCTGGAGATTGTAAAAAAAGCCCGCGAAAAAAGCTCCCGTTATATTCCCGTGAAAAAAATCATATTGACGATACAGGGCAACCTGAAGTCGGAAGAATGGATCAAATAAAAAGACTATATTTATCAACTATTAACAAAAAAAGTATGAGTATGTTTTGTTTTCAATGCCAGGAAACAGCCCGTAACCAGGGTTGTACGATCAAAGGCGTCTGTGGAAAGGAGCCGCAAACAGCGGCCCTGATGGATTTGCTGATTTATGTCTGCAGGGGGATTGCCATTGTACAGAGGGCCCTTCGTCAAAACGGGAAAGCCGTGGATGCTCCCGACCATTTTCTGATGGATGCCCTTTTTACCACCATAACCAATGCAAATTTCGATGATGCTGCCTTATCTGAACGCATAAACAAGGGATTCGCCCTCAAAAAAGACCTCCTGGCACAAGCCCGTCAGGAAGGAATCAATATTCCCGATATGCCTGAGGTCAGATTAACAGCTGCACCTGCTGACTACCAGAACGTAGCAGCAACGGTGGGAGTTTTGAGTGAACCCGACGAGGATATCCGTTCCTTAAAGCAAATGACCATATACGGTTTGAAAGGCATGTGTGCCTATGCCGAGCATGCCCTCAACCTGGGACATGCAAATGTGGAAATTTACACTTTTCTGGAAGAAGCGCTTTACCAGGTATCCCGCAATGACATCGGCGCTGATGAACTTGTCGCCCTGGTGCTGAAAACCGGTGAAACAGGGGTAAAATCAATGGCTTTGCTGGATAAGGCTAATACATCCACCTATGGTCATCCCCAAATGACCCGGGTAAATATCGGAGTGGGCAAGAATCCCGGTATCCTGATATCCGGTCACGACCTCAGGGATATGGAGGATTTGCTCGAACAGACTTCCGGAACCGGTGTGGACGTGTATACCCATGGAGAAATGCTCCCTGCCCATTACTATCCGGCTTTCAGGAAGTATCCTCACTTTGTAGGGAACTATGGCAATGCCTGGTGGAAACAACGTGAGGAATTCGAGTCTTTCAACGGAGTGATCCTTTTCACCACCAACTGCATAGTACCTCTTGCAAAAGAAGGTACTTACCTGGACCGCATGTATACAACCGGTTCGTGCGGATACCCGGGAGCAAAGCACATTCCTGCCCGTAAGGAAGGCGGGAAAAAAGATTTTTCCGAACTGATAACCATGGCAAAAACCTGCAAGCCCCCTCACGAGATAGAAAAAGGTGAAATCATTGGCGGATTTGCACACAACCAGGTACTTGCCCTTGCAGACCAGGTAGTGGAAGCTGTAAAGACAGGAGCCATCAAACGCTTTGTGGTGATGGCAGGATGCGACGGACGTATGAAATCACGTCAGTACTACACGGATTACGCTATGGCTCTTCCCAAGGACAACGTTATACTCACAGCAGGATGTGCCAAATACAGGTACAACAAGCTGCCTTTGGGAGATATCAATGGAATTCCCCGGGTTCTGGATGCCGGACAATGCAACGACAGCTATTCACTCGTACTCATTGCACTTGCCTTGAAAGACGCTTTTGGCCTGAAGGATGTGAATGACCTGCCCATTTTCTACAACATCGCCTGGTATGAGCAGAAAGCTGTCATTGTTCTGCTAGGGCTGTTGAGCCTGGGAGTGAAGAATATCCATCTGGGTCCCACACTGCCCGGATTCCTATCCCCGAACGTTGCAAAAGTGCTGGTCGAGAAATTCGGGATTGGTCCCCAACCCGAACTGAATTAGGACTTTACGAACTATGATAGTGATGTCCGGAGATCCTCAGGATTCCGGACATTACCATATACAGGCATATACACCCCATCATGGCCAGCCCGGGGTGGTTCCCGGTTGCCAGCAGGGTTATGACCAGAACAAGACAAAGGACCAGGAAAGAATACCTGACTTTGTTCCTGCCAAAGCTGAAACCCTGGAACTTGAGGGAGAACATTGGCAGCTCGCTGATGAGAAGATATGAGATGACCACCGATATGGTGGGTATGAACCAGGTTGTTTGCATGAATTCTTTCCAGGAAGGATTGCCGGTTGTATAAAATACGGCCGATGCTATGAGCAATGCGCTTGCCGGGCTGGGAAGGCCCAGGAAACTTTCGGCCTGGCGGTCGTCAACATTGAACTTAGCCAGGCGTATGGCCGTAAAAACGGCCACGATCAGGGGTAAGAATGTAAGCCACAAGCGAGGCGCTGCCGGCAGGTATACGGCATAAAGCATAAAGGCCGGCAACAGGCCAAAGCTGATGGCATCGGCCAGGGAGTCCAGTTCTTTGCCTACTGTGGAGTAAGCATTGAGCAACCGGGCGGCAAAACCGTCCAGGAAATCAAAAACAGAAGCCGTTATCAACAGCCAGAAGGCTATGTCTTGCCTGTCCCTGAAAACAAAGGCAATTCCCAATGCACCGCACAGCAGGTTCAGCGATGTGATTGCATTGGGAATATGCAACAGGATTCTTTTCAAAGTCCGAGTTTTTTGCGAATATCCTTGGGTATGGCGTCTTTATGGACCATATAGGCGATGCACCTGGCGCGGAAATAATTCTCAGACATATACATGAATCCTTTATACTTTCCGGACTCTCCCCAAGAATTCTTGGTGATGTAGTAAGTAACGCCGTCCTGGTCTTTGGCAATCCCGGTGACGTGCATCAGGTGGTCATCGACCGTACTGAAGGTTTCGAACCACTCCTGGCGAATATCCTGGGTGACGTTCACTTCATCTGCCGAAGGATCGGGCGAAGGCTCTGTGGCCACCCCGTCCTGTTGTGAAAAATTTTTAGTAAGGGTGCCGTCCCATGCAATGGTGAATCCATTGTTCAGGGCATGATCGGCTATGGCCATGTATTCATCCAGCGGGACATTGTAATACAGTTCATGTTCCCAGTTATCCGGAATCTCCACGGGTATCCGGGTGTAGAAAGGGTGGTGGGTGAAACTGGTGATTTCAATATAATCATCCATGTTCAGCCCCAGGTATCGGGCAAAAGATTTTGGGGTATACTCTTTACCATTGTAAAGGAAGGTTTGCGGAACCTTGCCGAGGTAAATGTCCAGGAGCGCATCGAGCAATTCGTCCGATTCAGGGCTCATTTTTTTCATTCTTGCCGGAACCTGGGAAATGGCATTGATATATCCCTGTAATTCGGAATGGTTGTGTCCAGGAGCGTCATATTGAATGCCGGGATAAGCCGCATCGGGTATCAATCCGTAGCGTGCAATGGCTTTGGTCGCCGTATGGCTGACAGAACCCGGGCCCAGGTTACCCTTACCCGTTCTCAGATAATTGTCAAAGTAACGTGCTTTATAAACGTTTCGGACAATGAACATTTCGGACAAGTCTATGGGCTCACGGCCCATGCGCATCAACTCGCTTTCCAGAAAGGAAATTGTTGCAAAACACCAGCAGGTGCCTGTACGGGCCTGGTCTTTCAGTGATGTGGACGGGTTGTCAACGACCGTGCGGAATTCGTACTGCTGAGCGCTTAAAGTGCCTGAAAGCACCAGTACTGCCAGTGAGATCAGTAGGTTCTTCTTCATGATGTATAACGTTGTTATAAGTTCAGTTTCTTTTTAATATCCCTGGGAATGGAATTCTTATGCACCTGGATGTCCATGGTCTTGTATTGCACGAATTTTTCCGTCACGTACCACAGCCCCTTATAGTTGCCGGCATCATCACCCCAGGAATTTTTCACCATGTAGTATTTTGTTCCGTTCTGGTCTTTGGCAATCCCATAGATCTGCATGCCGTGGTCATCTGTCGTCTGTTTGTTGTCATAGGCTTCCTGTCTCATTTCCTGCGTGACTTCTTTGATCTCTGCCACGGGAGCTTTCAGGTTCCTGAAGGCGTTACTCCTTTCTGTGGCGGACATTTCCAGCCAGCGGGCCTGGTCCGAGCCAATCATTTCCCTGGGATCGGTCGTGGGGTACATGGCTATCCCGTTCCTTCCGAAGCCTTGCTCGGAAACGTCCGAGGCCCAGAGCACCGTATAGCCTTCCATGATGGCATGGTCTATCACAGACATCATCTCGTCTATGGGGACGTTGAATGAAGTTCCCCAAAGCCAGTTGTCAGGTATTTCCAGGGCAAACTGTGTATAGTATGGATGGTGGGTGAACGAAGTGATGCTGATGTAATCGTCGGGATTGAATCCCAGCGATGCGGCAAAAGACAGGGGTGTGTATGTGGTTCCTTTGTATTCGAATGATTCCGGAACTTTTCCAAGGTAGGCATCCAGCGCCCCCTGGAAGGCATTTTTCCAGGCGGTGGAGAGTTTGCGGTTGGGATTCTTTTTCACTGCTTCAACAATTCCTGTAAGAACGGCTGTGAGTTCGCCATGCCGGTGAACGTCTTCACCGTAATTGAGCCCTGGCATTACCTCATCGGGAACCATCCCGTATTTGCGCAACACATACAGGTAATCATCAAATCCGCCCCCCTGGGCAAAGTTCAGGGCTCCGTCCAGACGTATGTATTTGTCGGCCTTGTCTGTATATGTTCTTGATACAACAAACATTTCTGAGAGATCGTATTCGCTCTTTCCCATTCTAAGGAGTTCAGATTCCATGAAACCCAATGAAGAAAAGCTCCAGCAGGTGCCAGTACTGCTCTGGTTCTTTACAGGTGTGATGGGATTCTCTTTTATAACGGTAAACAGGAATCCTTCTTCGTTTTTCTTTTCCTGTTCCTGTGCGGTTGCCTGGAGGGTGATTGCCGCAAGGGCGATTATGCAGATCAAGATTCGTTTCATAAAAAAGTGTAGTTTAAGGAATGTTAATGAATTTATGGGTTTGTAGTGATATTTTCCAGGATGGATTGGCTTTGATGTATGAAATAATGTGTGGCACCACAGCTTCCCTCCGGCTCCATTCCGGCTGCAGGTAAAGGTGGCAATGCGGGTTGACTTTCCTTCTGTTGAACTCGGCCCACTCCATATCGAGCGGCCCGGTAATGATCACTTTAAGCTCATTGGCCAACGGATAAAATTCCGGAAGGGGAGGGTGGTTTTGTTTGGGTGAAAGACATATCCAATCCATGCTTCCGCTCAGGGGCCGGGACCCGGATGTCTCCAGGAATATTTCAATACCCTCCTTTTTAAGTCCATTACAAAGTATATCCAGGGGGTAGGTAAGGGGTTCTCCCCCGGTGATCACCACAGCCCGGGCAGGATATTTAGCTGCCCTGGCAATGATCTCTGTAACAGGAACAGGAGGAAATACCCTGGGATTCCAGGTGAATTTGGAGTCGCACCAGGAACATCCCACGTCACAACCGCCAAGCCTGATAAAATAGGCAGCTTTTCCTGCGTGAAAACCCTCTCCCTGAATGGTATAAAAATCTTCGGCCAGCGGTAGCAGGCGCCCTTCATCCAATAGCGAGTTCATTCCACAAATGTAAAGAAATATTGTGACAAATTGTCAGAAAATTCACTTTGGAACAAGATTTGAGCCTTATACGGTACTATGAATGAACAGAAATATACTATCCAGGCGCAGGAGCTGCTACAGTCAGCCGCTCAGATAGCGCAGTCCGGTTCCAACCAGGTGATTGAAACGGGACATATATTGAAGGCGATGCTTTCCGACAGGGAAGGTATAGGGGTATACCTTATGCAAAAAGCAGGCGTGAACACAGAAAATCTTGAAAATGAGCTTGATATAATACTGAATAAATACCCCAGGCAGCAAGGTTCGACAGACTCTTACCTGTCAAGAGAATCTGCTGAAGCCCTGCAAAAGGCCAGGGATGTTGCCAACAGGATGGGGGACCAGTTCATTACCGTTGAACACATCCTGGTTGGAGTGAGCTCAGGTAAGGACAGCGTGGCAAAATTACTGCGCTCTGCCGGACTGAATGAAAAACTCCTTGATAAGGCCATAGAGGGAGTACGGCAGGGGAGAAAGATATCTTCCCGGACAGAGGAACAGACATTTGATGCCCTGAACAAATACGCTATTAATCTTAACGAATTGTCTGTCAAAGGGAAAGTGGATCCCGTGATTGGGCGTGATGACGAGATACGCAGGGTGCTTCAGATCCTTAGCAGACGCACTAAAAACAATCCCATACTGGTAGGCGAGCCGGGAGTCGGCAAAACCGCTATTGCCGAGGGCATCGCCCAGCGAATTGTGACCGGAGACGTCCCCGATATGTTGAAAAGCAAACAAATCTATTCCCTGGATATGGGTGCCCTGATAGCCGGGGCAAAATACAAGGGTGAGTTTGAAGAACGCCTCAAGGCTGTGGTAAAGGAAGTGATCACGGCAGAGGGCGAGATCATCCTTTTCATTGACGAGATCCATACCCTGGTGGGGGCCGGAAAAAGTGAAGGAGCCATGGATGCCGCCAATATCCTGAAACCCGCCCTGGCAAGGGGAGAGTTGCGCGCCATAGGTTCTACCACGCTGGGTGAATACCAGAAGTATTTTGAGCAGGATAAAGCCTTGGAAAGGCGTTTTCAAATGGTCATGGTGGATGAACCCACACCTGCCGAAGCCATCTCCATACTGAGGGGTTTGAAAGAAAGATACGAACAGCACCATAAGGTGCAGATCAAGGACGATGCCCTGATATCTGCCGTGGAATTATCTCACCGTTACATCACCAACCGGTTCCTGCCCGACAAGGCCATTGACCTGATGGATGAAGCGGCGGCCAGGTTAAGGCTTGAAATGAGCTCTGTACCCCAATGCATTGATGAGCTGGATAGGAAGATACGCCAGCTGGAGATTGAAAGGGAAGCCATAAAACGCGAAAACGATAAGGAGAAGATTGAAACACTTAGCAGGGAAATTGAGGAATTATCGGCCCGCTGTGATGTCCAAAGGGCCAGGTGGCAGGAAGAAAAAGCGGTTTTAGAGGAAATCCAGCAAAAGAAGAAGCAGATGGATGAGCTGCGCTTTGCAGCTGCAGAAGCGGAGCGACGCGGTGATTACGGACGGGTGGCAGAGATACGCTATGGAAAGATTGTGGAACTTGAGAAAGCCATTGACGAACTCAACAAGCAAAAAGGTTCTTTCACCCAGTCCCTTATCAAAGAGTCGGTTACAGAAGAAGACATTGCCGAGGTGGTTTCCAAATGGACAGGGATACCTGTCCAGCGGATGCTCACGGCAGAACGTGAGAAACTGCTTCACCTGGAAGAAGAGTTGCACAAGCGTGTTATCGGGCAGGATGAAGCCATTACAGCCGTGTCAGATGCCGTGCGTCGCAGCAGGGCGGGTCTGCAGGATCCGCGCAAGCCCATCGGTTCTTTCCTGTTTCTTGGCACGACGGGGGTCGGAAAGACGGAGCTGGCCAAAGCACTGGCAGAATTTCTCTTTGACGACGAGAACCTGATCACCAGGATTGACATGAGTGAATACCAGGAACGCCATTCTGTCAGCCGCCTGGTGGGTGCGCCTCCGGGATATGTAGGATACGACGAGGGGGGGCAGCTTACGGAAGCTGTCCGCAGGAAACCGTATTCGGTAGTGTTGCTGGACGAAATTGAAAAGGCCCACCCCGATGTGTTCAACATACTGCTTCAGGTCCTGGATGACGGCAGGCTTACGGACAATAAGGGACGTGTGGCCGACTTTAAGAATACCATCCTGATCATGACCTCCAATATGGGGTCTCATCTGATCCAGGACAGCCTGCAGGAAGACCCTGACGATGCCATGGCTTTTGAAAAAGTAAAGCGACAGGTGATGGAATTGCTTCGTCAAACCATACGGCCGGAATTCCTGAACCGTATAGACGAGATCATCATGTTCCATGCCCTGACACCGGAAAATGTACGGGATATCCTCAGGTTGCAACTGAAAATCATTGCAGACATCCTGCTGGCAAAAGGCATAGGCATCGAATTCACTGATAGCGCACTCGATTACCTGCAGGTCAAAGGGTACGAACCGTCTTACGGAGCAAGACCGTTAAAGCGCCTTTTACAGAAGGAGCTTGTTAACGAGCTGGCAATCAAAATACTGGACGGGTCTTTGGATGGAAACCTGACTGTTCTGGTGGATAGCGACGGGAATGGATTGAACCTGCGGAACCTTAATAGGGATCAAACCGTTCAGGGTGCTTCCCGATAACGCCTTTGTCAATATACCATTGTTTGATACGGCGCATATCGGCTTGAACATCATCGGTTATGAGTATCTGTTCAGCCACCCCGACTTCTTTGCGTCCCCAGTCAAAATACCCGTAATACACGGGAATGTCAAGTGCCCTGGAAAGTGTGTGAAAACCTGCTTTCCATTTTTTTGTGGCTTTGCGGGTGCCTTCGGGGGCTATGGCAAGGTGGATGGTTTCCTGGTTACGGATAGCTTCTATCGTTTGCCTGGTAAAAGAGGCGCCTTTTCCACGGTCTACCGGAATGGCTCCGGCCCAGCGCAACAGACCCCTGAGCGGCCATACGAAAACGTCGCTCTTGACCAGTATTTTGGCGTTCCCTCCGATTCCGGTATAAAACAGGAAAGAAATCACAAAATCCCACATGGAAGTATGGGGTACGCCCAGGATTATGCATTTGGGCACGGGAATGGGTTTCCCTATAAGTTTCCATCCCATGATTCGTGTGGCAATGAATGCGCAGATTTTTTGCTTGATCATTGCAACAAAGGTATAAAAAATGAGTAATTTTGGCATCTCTAACGAATTCAAATAATATCACTACTGTGGATGAACTAAAAAAGATAAGCAGGAGAAAAGCCCTGAAGTATTTTGGAGCCAGCGTCCTGGGGGTTGCCGGTGTCTATGCCGCTGTACGTTACACTCCCTTGAAAGCCACACTCAGGGAGTCATTGAAAAAAGGCGACATAAGGCCCATCACTACCAGAAAAGACAGAGTTTATGGTGAAAGCATATCCCTCCTGGCATATGGGTGCATGCGTCTGCCGACCATGCGAAACCAGGAAGGGAACACGGTCATTGACAGGGATAAGTCCCGTGAATTGCTGAAACATGCCTATGAAAACGGGATCAATTACTTTGATACTGCTTACAATTACCATAACGGCGAATCCGAGATTGTCACGGGAGAGATACTGAAGGATTTCCCGCGTGATTCATTCTGCCTGGCTACCAAGATGCCTACCTGGCTGGTAACAAGTCTGGAAAAAGGCAAAGAGCTTTTCAGTGAGCAATTGAATAAATGTCAGGTGGAATACTTTGATTTTTACCTGCTGCACGCCCTTTCATCCATAGATGAGTACAACAAGGCATACCGCGACACGGGAGTACTGGATTACCTGAAGGAAGAAAAGACTGCCGGGCGCATCAGGCGGCTTGGTTTTTCATTTCACGGAAACGAGGAAACCATGGATTATTTGCTGGAACAACACAATTGGGATTTTGTGATGATCCAGATGAATTACCTGGACTGGGAAGTGCAGAATGCCAAATACATGTATGAACAGATAGAGAAAAAAGGCATCCAGTGTCTGGTGATGGAACCCTTGCGCGGCGGTGCACTGGCAACCCTGAACAAAGAGGCAGCCGGCATCCTGGCAGAGGCTGATCCTGACAGCAATCCTGCCAGGTGGGCATTCAGGTATGTGGCATCACATCCTAACGTATTGACCATTTTGAGCGGGATGAATGTCATGGCCCACCTGGAGGAAAACATCAATACTTTCAGGAAATTCAAACCTTTGAGCAAGGCAGAATATGAAGTGTTGGCCAGGGCACTGGAAGCATACCGTAAAATATCCTATGTCCCGTGCACGGCCTGTGCCTATTGTATGCCCTGCCCCTATGGAGTTGATATCCCGCTGGTATTCAGAACCTATAATCAGATGGTGGTAGAGCATATGGTCCCCGATATCAATGGCCCTATAGATGAAGAATTTGCTGCCAAAGGACAGGCTTTTCTGTCACATTTCAATGATTCCATTCCTGCCCAGAACCAGCCACACAACTGTACGGCTTGCGGTGCATGCAAACAACATTGTCCCCAGGAAATTGACATACCCGTGGAGATAAAAAGGATCAACGAGATCATCTGGTACATCAGGAACATGTCCTGATACCTGTTCAGTCCTGTTGCAATATCCGGGAGAGGGCCCTGTCCATTTTGTCCCGGATTTTTTCATTTGCAGGATTGCCCGTGCTGCCCGTATGGGTATGACGTGTATTCTTTTCCGGCTTGTAGGAACCGTCACGGAGAGACGAGGCTACCTGCCGGTAGGCATCCCTGAACGGCATGCCATTGATGACCAGACGGTTTACAGTTTCTACACTAAAAACCGTATTATATCGGGCATCTTCTGCTAGCGCAGGGTTGACTTTCATGTTGTCCACCATCAGGAGAGACATCCGGATACAATCGAGCAGCGAATCTATGGCCGGAAAAAGAAAGTCTTTAAGCAGCTGGTAATCCCTGTGGTACCCATGGGTCAGGTTGGTGCACACCAGGGTGATCTGGTTGGGCAGGCCCTGGATATTGTTGCAATGCGCCCTGATCAGTTCCCAGACATCGAGATTCTTTTTGTGCGGCATGATACTGCTTCCCGTGGTCAGTGATTCTGGAAATTCTATAAAACCATAGTCAGGACCTGAAAACAGGCAACAATCTGCAGCAAGCTTGTTCAGGGTTCCGGCAAGAGAAGCCATGGCATAAGAAAGGGAACGCTCTGTTCTTCCCCGGCTCATCTGTGCTGCAATACTGTTGAATTTCAAGGTGCTGAATCCCAAAAGCCTTGTTGTTTCCTCCCTGTCCAGCGGGAATGAATTCCCGTATCCGGCGGCTGAACCCAGAGGATTCTGGTCACATTGCTCCCATGCCGCGCCCAGCTGGTGCATGTCGTCTACCAGCACCTCGGCATAAGCTCCCAGCCAAAGGCCGAAAGTAGAAGGCATGGCCGGTCTTTCATGGGTGTACCCGGGCATGAAGATATCTTTGTACGACTCGCTTTTCTGCTGCAGACACCGGAAAAGATTCCCGGTAAGAAGGGCAATTTCCCTGCAGACATCCTTAAGGTACAGGTGAATGTCGGTCATCACCTGGTCATTGCGGGAACGTCCCGCATGTATTTTTTTGCCCGTCTCACCCAACTCTCGCGTCAATGCAAGCTCGACCAGGGAATGAATATCCTCGGCTTCCTGCCCGATGACCAGTCTTCCCTGCAGGATTTCCTCCAGGATCCTGTCAAGGGCGGTGATGATTACTTCTGTCTCCTGTTGCGTCAGCAGGCCGGTCTTGCCCAGCATCCTGACGTGTGCCATGGATCCTTTTATGTCATAGGGAGCCAGCCGCATGTCCCAATGAGGATCGTTTCCCACGGTGAACCGGGTGACTTCCCCGGGCGTTTCAATTCCTTTATTCCAGAGTGTTTCCATTATGTTGCAATGTTAGTGACCGGAGCACTTTCGTGTAGGTTTCCACTCCCTGCTCCAGTTCAGATAAGTAAATGAATTCGTCGGACGTATGGGACCTGAGAGAGTCTCCGGGACCCAGTTTTATGGCAGGGCAGGGCAGGCGCATCCAGTCCGACGAGGTAGGGGATATATATGTGCCGAGTCCCGCTTTTTTCACCGCATCGCGCAACGGATTACCCAATGGGGTAAGGGAGGCTTTGTATGAAAGATTCCGTGGGACGAGCTGTCCCGAGACAACCTTGCCCAGCAACTCCACTATCCCGCTGCTGGTATAAGCATCTGTTGTTCTTATATCCACCACATAATGACATGAGTCGGGAATGATGTTGTGTTGTTCCCCGGCTTCAATCTGTGTCACCTGCAGGTGAATCGGACCCATGATTTCGGATTCTTTCTCAAAACGAAAATTTCTTAGGACTGCAATGTCATCCAGGGCTGCATAAAGCGCGTTCACCCCGTCGTTACGGGCAGCATGGGAAGAGCGTCCCCATGTATGTCCGTCCAGCACCAGCAGTCCTTTTTCTCCCACGGCGGCCTGTAGCCCGGTGGGCTCACCCACTATGGCGCAGCTGATTTCGGGAAGAGCTGGCAATACCCGGGTAATACCCGCCGGGTCCGAGGTTTCCTCTCCTGCTGCAAGGACCAGCAAAAGATTGAAGGGCAGCTCCTGCAGGCCACAGAAAGCCCGGATCATGGTTACCACCGCGCCCCCTGCATCGTTGCTTCCCAGACCGTACAGCCGTGTCCTGCCCTGAGGATCGTTTTCAGTCACAGGGACAAAAGGGTCCCTGGAATAACTGGCAGCCGGCCTGACCGTGTCGTGATGGGAACAAAGCAGAACCGTGGGAAGTCCGGCTGAAAAAGAATCTTTCCGGGCTATGACATTATTGCCCATACGTTCTACCCTGATGCCCGGTTGTGCCTGCAGATAATCTGCAAGTAACGCGGCTGTTTTTTCCTCACTGCCCGAAACAGATGGCGTTCCTATCAGCCTGCAGAGCAGATCAGTCATTTCTTTCATAACCGTATACAGGTATTACCTATGAAAACCTCACCCACACCCTGTTCCAGGGCGCATAGCGCATTTTCCACCTTGGGGATCATCCCGTCCGAGATGGTACCCTGATCGCGGAGTTTTTCGTATTGAGCACGGCTCAGCAGGGACAGCGGCTTTTCCGAACCGGGACAGCAAACTCCTTCCCTGTCGAAAACATACCGCAGCCTGACCATATAGAAACCTCTGAATGCAACAGCCAGGGCCGAGGCTATGGTATCGGCGTTGGTGTTGAGCAGTTGTCCCGCATGGTCGCAGGTGATCGGTGAAAAGACCGGTACCAGGCCATTTTCCAGGATACTTTGTATGTAATGCACATTTACGCTTTCTTTTCCCAGGTCCCCCACATAACCATAATCCAGCGGTTCCGGTTTCCTTTTATCAGCCAGAATGCAGCCTGCGTCCGCCCCGCTCAGGCCCATCGCGCGGCAGCCCCTGGCAAGTAACGAGGCCACCAGGTTCTTGTTTATCCACCCGGCATACACCATGACAGCAACACGCAGGGTTATGGGACCAGTGATCCTCCGCCCCTGGTTCATTTCAACGGGTATGCCCAGCTGCCGGCACAGTTCACTGGCCAGGGTGCCTCCGCCGTGAACAAGTATCTTTTTTTCCCGGCAATGGGAAAAAGTGTCCAGGAATACATCCAGCCTTTTGGGGTCATCTACGATGTTGCCTCCAATCTTGAAAATATTCAGGTACATGATGGATTTGCTACTTGAAGTGTTTTCAATATACTGCGAAGTACCACCTGGGCGGCGATCTCACGGTTGGCTGCCTGGGAAATGACAATGGAGCGCGGACTGTCCAGCACCTCATCCGTTACAATCATGTTGCGCCTAACTGGAAGGCAATGCATGAAGAAAGCATTGCTGGTGAGTTCCATTTTCTTCCTGTCCACCATCCAGGAGGGGTCTGTGCTCAGTATCCTGCCATAGTCGGGGTCCCTGTAGGCAGCCCAGTTCTTGGCGTAGATGAAATCTGCCCCGCGGAAAGCCTCCTGCTGGTCGTATGTGATTGTTGCGCCCTGTGTAAAGCGCTCATCCAGCTCATAACCCCTGGGATGGGTTATGGTCAGCGGATATCCGGCAGCTATCATCCATTCGGCAAATGAGTTGGGTACGGCCTGGGGGAGGGCCTTTGGATGCGGTGCCCAGGTCAGGACCACCCGTGGTTTCTCTACCGTCTTGTACTCCTCTATGGTAATGTGGTCTGCAAAGCTTTGCAGCGGATGGCGGGTAGCGGATTCCAGGCTGATGACCGGTTTCCCGGAATACTGGATGAACTGGTTCAGGATAACCTCACCGTAATCCTCTTCTTTGCTTTCAAAACGGGCAAAGGAACGTACCCCTATGATATCTGCATAACATCCCATGACGGGAATGGCTTCCAGCAGGTGTTCCGGCTTGTCCCCGTCCATGATGACACCTTTGCGTGTTTCCAGGTTCCAGGCGCCTTGCTGTATGTCCAGGACAATGACATGCATGCCCAGGTTTTCGGCTGCTTTCTGTGTGCTCAGGCGGGTACGCAGGCTGGAATTGAAAAAAATCAACAGGGCCGTAAGGTTTTTCCCCAGTTCGTTTTCTGTGAATTTATCCTTTTTGATACGTAATGCTTCCTGTATGGCTTTGTCAAGTGGACCGATGTCCTTGACCGAGGTGAAATGTTTCATGGCCGTCTTTTTAAAATACGATTGATTTGAGCTGCAATCCTGTTGTCGCGGGCAACCCCGCAAGCAGGTTCATGTTATGTACTGCCGTTCCCGATGCCCCTTTTAGCAGGTTGTCCAGAATGGAGGTTATGTGCAGCATGTTTCCGTGTTTTTGGATGTGCAGTGTGCATTTATTGGTATTGACCACTTCTTTCATGCTGATCTCCCGGTCAGAGACATGGACGAACGGGTGTTCCCGGTAATATTCCCTGTACCATTGCACTGCCTGCTCCTGTTTCAGGCGGCAGGGCGTATAGACACTGGCAAGGATCCCCCGGGGAAAGTCACCCCGGATGGGAACAAAATGCAGGGGCGGTATCTCACCCTGGCAGGACGCAGATAGCGTCTGGCAAATTTCCGTGACATGCTGGTGGGTGAAAACCTTATAAACGGCCAGGTTGTTATCCCTGTATGGAAAATGTGACGTTTCGGCAGGCCGCCCTCCGGCTCCTGTTGCCCCTGTTATAGCGTGCACATGAATCGCCTCTTCCAGCAGTTTTCCTGCTGCCAGAGGTAACAGGGCAAGCTCGATACAGGCGGCAAAACACCCCGGGTTAGCCACATTGCCTGCATTCCTGAGGTTGGTGGCATATTGCCCGGGAGACTGCCAGGATTCTGGCAATCCGTAGATGAAACGACGGTTGCCTGCCACCTGGTTCCCCGTATGCCTGAAATCCTGGCTCAGGTCAATGATATGACCGATAGATTCAGTGTTGTGCCGACCTAGGTAATCCCTGGAACGTCCGTGTCCCAGGCACAGGAACAACACATCAATGTCCTTGTGGGGAAGCTCCTCCTCAAAGGTGAGATCCGTTTCTTCTTCCAGGTCATGGTGTACCGAGCCCAGGGGCATTCCTGCCCCGGATTGGCTTACTATAGAAACAAGATGCGCCGAAGGGTGATGCAACAGCAAACGGATGAGTTCCCCGCCGGTGTATCCGGCGCCTCCGGCTATGGCTACGTTAATCTTTGTGCTCATGAACAAGACTTTGATAAATTTTCACCGGGAGTGAATAAATGCGTGTAAAACCTGCCACATCTTCCCCGGTGAATGCCGCGGTTCCTTCTCCGTACTGTCCGAAGGCCGGGTTCATCAGATCGAACGGGCTTGTGCAACCTGCCAGGGTAAACGTTCGGGGATGGAGGCGGACCGATACTTCCCCGGTTACACGTTTCTGGGTGTTTTCCAGGAAATCTTCTATGTTTCGCATCACGGGGTCCAGGTATTGGGCCTCGTGCAGCATCATGCCGTACCAGTTGGCAAGTTGCTCTTTCCAGTACAACTGCCATTTTCCCAGGACATGCTTTTCAAGCAGGTGGTGAGCCTTTATCAGGATCATGGGTGCTGCCGCTTCAAAACCCACACGTCCCTTCAGGCCTATGATGGTGTCTCCCACGTGGATGTCCCTGCCAATCCCGTAAGGAGCGGCTATTTCATGTATTTTTTCAATGACCTGGAGGGGATCCATGGCTATCCCGTTCAGTGAAATGGGTTCTCCTCCGGAAAATCCAATGGTCAGTACTTCGGTACCAGTTTTGGTGCATTGCACCGGGTAGGCTTCTTCAGGCAACTCACCCAGGGAGCTGAGCGTTTCGGCGCCCCCGATGCTTGTTCCCCATATTCCCTGGTTGATAGAATACCTCGACTTTTCCCAGCTAAACTCAAAACCCAGGTTCTTCAGGTAATCCATTTCTTCCTTCCTGCTGATCCTTAGTTCCCTGATAGGGGCAATTAGTTGTATTTCCGGTGCCATCACGTGTATGAAATAATCAAAACGAACCTGGTCGTTGCCCGCACCCGTACTGCCATGAGCAATGGCATGGGCTCCGATGCGGCGGGCGTAGTCTGCCACCGTCATGGCCTGGAATGCACGCTCAGAACTTACCGACAAGGGATAGGTGTTGTTTTTCAACACATTTCCAAAGATCAGATAGCGAATACAACGTGTATAATAAGTTTCTCTTATGTCAATGGATTTGTGGGATGCTGCTCCCAGGTCAAGGGCTTTTTGTGACAATGCACTGACCTCTTTCGGGCTGAAACCGCCCGTATTCACAAGCAGGGTATGGACCTCCATCTTTTTTTCCTGTTTCAGATAAGGAATACAGAAAGAGGTGTCCAGTCCGCCGCTGTAAGCCAATACTACTTTACTTTTCATAGATAATCTCTTCTTTTTCTGGTTGTGTTTTCCTGGTTGTTTGCCGTTTCGGGTGCTCTGCCGGATCGTATAGCATCCCTGTACAGAGGCACATGCGTTTGTCATTGCGCATGAGGATGTCATAATTGCGGCAGTCCCTGCATCCGTTCCAGAATGCTTCATCGTGTGTGAGCTCGGAGAAGGGGACGGGCCGGTATCCGAGTTTTGAATTGATCCTCATGACCGCAGCACCTGTTGTGATCCCGAAAATCTTTGCCTGGGGATACAGCTGACGCGATAGATGGAAGATCCTTTTTTTGATTCTGGAGGCAACGCCCAAGTGCCTGTAGTCATGATCCACTATGAGACCTGAATTGGCCACGAATGATTTGTGGCTCCAGGTTTCTATATAGGAGAATCCTACAACTTTTTTGCCGTCAAGTGCGATCACGGCTTTATTGCTGCTCATTTTCTCACCAATGTATTCCGGGGAACGCCGTGCAATACCGGTTCCGCGCTCCAGGGCGGAGATGTACATCAGTTCACAAATACGTTCTGCATAGCCAATATGAGAGGCATTTGCAACAAGAATGCGGACATTCATTGTCTTTTTTAATAATGATTATGGAATGTTTCTGGAAAATTTAAAAAGGGCCCGTCAGGATGCAGAAATGAATTCTGCAGCCTAAGCCCGTCGTCGGATACGTAGAATCTGAAGGATCTTTTTCATTCAGCGGCAAAAGTAATGTAATTTGCATAATTAGGACAAGATTTTTATTAATTATTTCAAATAGTTTTTTTTTAATCGTATACACTTTCATTTTGTAAGTAGAAAAGCTTTTCATCACAAATACTTATATTTGCATTGACTCAGGCACTATGAAAAAATACTATATCTGTTCTGTACTTTTTCTTCTCACATGCGGTGTGATGCATCTCCGGGCGCAGGAAGCCGATGCCTGGACCATGTCCAGGATGAGACTGCGAACACATGTCTCCTTCCTGGCTTCCGATTCGCTTGCCGGAAGGCTGATTGGCACAGAAGGCAATCTGATTGCAGGAGAATACATAGCTGACTGTTTTGCAGATGCAGGTCTTGACGAATACAACGGCACAGGTTATTTTCATTATTTTGATGTGAAACTCCCCTCGGCCGTTCCAGATATTCCGCTTGCTGTCATAGAGGGGTGTAATGTAATTGGGGTCTTGCCGGGAACGGATCCCGTCCTGAAAGCCGAATTCATAGTCATCGGGGCTCACTACGATCACCTCGGAAAGGCGACCAGGGGTTCCGGGGAGAAGCAATCCATATACAATGGAGCGGACGACAATGCTTCTGGAACAGCTGTCCTGATAGAACTGGCCGGAAAGCTTCAGGAAAAGGGGGGATTGGCAAGGACGGTTGTGTTCGCAGCTTTTGACGGAGAAGAACAAGGCTTGCTCGGCTCGAAACAATTCCTGATTGATTCCCTGTTCCCGCGGGAAAGTATACGGATCATGATAAGCCTTGATATGGTGGGATATTACAGGACATCAGGCGTTCTGAAAATACTGGGCACTGGCACGCTGGATGATGCGCGTGCTTTATTGCCCAAAACCAAAGCGCTGAGGGTTCGTTTCATTCCCTATGAAATTTCTCCCTTTTCAGCAACAGATACAAAACCTTTTGCCAGCGCGGGAATCCCTACCTTACACATTACCACGGGAAGCAGCTCTCCTTATCACAAAGAGGAAGATGAGTCTGAAAAAGTTGATTACGAGGGACTTACTGCCGTTACAAATTATGTCCAAAACCTGGTTACTGCCCTGGGAAAGCATACTTCCCTGACTCCGTCAGGTAATTACGCGGTGATCCACCATGTTCCCTCGAGCCTGTTCAGTTGGGGACCTGCATGGGCCCTGGGTACCAACCGCTTTGTACATACGAAGGGGGCACTGGAAGGGAAGACTGCCTTTTATGCATCACTGGGTGCGGATTTCAGATTCCTGTGGAAAGGTTTCCTGGAGCTGAATCCGGGTATCGGGGTGGAATATGTGGGGGCACGCCATGCACCGTATCCCGGGTCGTCTTATATGAACCAGATGCATATGCTTGCCCTGGGCGTACCGTTATCACTGCGGGTATATTTTCCCGAATTCAATAAACTGCCTGTAGGTGTTTATGCCTGGGCAACCACGTATTATAGATATTATCTGGCCGGACAGACCTTTGATCCCGGTTTTGTTTTTACCGATGTATTCAGACGCCACGAATGGGGACTTGGGCTGGGATTGGGGGTACGTGCTTCTGTGTTCCAGGTGGGATTCGAGACCAGGTGGGGGATGACAGGCCTTTTCCGGCCCGGAGTGCTTCAGGGATATAATGTGAAAAACAGCACCCAAACGATCCGGTTCTCTTATTTCTTCTGATGGTTATGAAAAAGAACGTACTCTTTTTAGTGTTTCTTGTTTACCCGTTGATTGCAGCCTCACAGCCGGACAAGGAAATCATGCGTTGTGTTGAAGCAGTTTCTGCAGACAGCATAGCCGGTTATATCGGGACACTCACCGGTTTTCATACGCGCCACAACCTGAGTTCCCTGACCGGTGATGAAAAGGGAATTGGTGCTGCTTCCCGGTGGTTGTATCAAAAGGTTGCCGGATGGATACCTCTGGCCGGAGGAAGACTTTCCGTGGAAAATGTTACTTATACGGCCGGGGGACCCGGGACAAGGCTGGACAGGCAGGTGGAGCTAACCAATGTCATGGCTGTGCTGAAGGGGTCAGACAGCCGTGAGATCCTTCTCCTGGCGCATTATGACAGTCGTGTGGATGACAACAGCGACTCCACATCTTTTGCCCCGGGAGCGAATGACAACGGGAGCGGGGTAGCCTGCCTGCTGGAATGTATCCGGGTCATGGCCGGCATCCCCTTGCAGGCAACTGTGCGTTTCTTGTTCCTTTCAGGAGAGGAGCATGGCCTGTTGGGAGCTGCCTGCATGGCCGACATGGCCCGTTCACAGGGATGGAATGTCACGGCTGTTCTAAATTTTGATATGATTGGCAATTCGCAGGCAGGGGAAACCGGTCATCGTGACAACACCAGGACAAGGGTTTTCTCGGCAGAAGGAACTCACAGGGAATTGGCAAGATATATCAAGGAAACCGCGCTGACATACGCAGACAATGTGGAGGTGGCGCTGGTCTACAGGAATGACAGGTATGGGCGGGGTGGTGACCACACACCTTTCCTTAAGGCCGGGTATACTGCTGTCAGGATTTGTGAGTTTCATGAGAATTACGACAGGACGCACCAGCTGGTTCGGGAGGAAAACGGGGTCCTGTATGGAGATCTTCCTGCAGGTGTTGATTATGAGTACGTTCGTAAAAACACCGGCATTGGTATAGCTGTCATCATGAACCTGGCCAAAGCTCCTGCGGCACCTGCCGGCGTGAAGATGAACACGAGGGTGTTAAGCAATTACACGGAACTGGAGTGGGAACCGTCTTACGGACCCGGTGTGGTTAGGGGATACCACGTAATGATACGTGAAACAGACCAGTCTGTATGGCAAAAAAGAATTTTCACAGAGGACACACGGATCCGGATTCCCTACAGCAAAGACAATTATTTTTTCGGGGTCTGTGCCGTTGGCCCCGGCGGTCATGAAAGCCTGGTATCTGTTTTCGAATGATTATCAGTAGGCCAGGGGATTTGAGACAGCGCCAATGGTAGTGATTATGATCACCCCGTTGGCTCCACGGACCCCGTACAGCGCTCCGTCCTTTTGTACCTGGATTGACTGTATGCTGTGAACGTCAAGGAACGAGTTGACCACGGCAAAAGAATCGTAGGCCATTCCATCAATTACTATGAGAGGTTCTGTGCTGCTGTTGATGGAATTGATGCCCCGGATGTTGGCTGTCATTCCCCGGGGACCTGTAGAAATGAACAAGCCGGGTATCTGGCCGTTTAGAAGCTCTGCCAGGTTCCTTGCCGGATGACGTTTGAGAAATTCCGGAACGTTGTCGATTGTATTGGAGGTATTGGCACGAATGTGTGCCAGTTCCTCCCTGTCCTGAATGCGGAAACGTTTTTTAGACCGCACCATGATCTGGATGGAGTCTGTTCCCATGCAGGGAACGTGGGTTTCACCAATATTTGGCAAATAGATTATGATGGTATCTGAATCGGAAACACCTTCAAATTCTGCCAGACCTTTCTGGTCGGTTATCAAAGCATTCTCCTGTCTATTCAATGAGAGCCTCGAACCAAACTGCAATCTGCCTTTCTGGCCGGTAATCAACTCATTCTCCTGTCTTTTGACTGAAACCACAAGCCCGGGCAAGGGCTTGCCCCTCCTGTCAACTACCTTGACGCTGAAAGGGCGCAGGGTGTCCTGCTGCAATCCTGGCTGTTTCTCCTGTGCAACAGAAGTCATGATAAAACAAAACAGGGTTGTTATGGTAAACAATAATTTCATGACGATTTCATATTAGTATGATAGAGGATTAGAAGAGGCGCCAATGGTGGTAATAATGATAACCCCATTGGAGCCACGCATACCGTACATACCTCCGTCCTTCTGTACCTGTATGGACTGGATGCTGTGAACATCAAGGAATCCGTTCACTTCCGCCAAAGTATCATAAGTCATCCCGTCAACCACAATAAGTGGCTCTGTGTTGCCTGTAATGGTGTTGATCCCGCGTATGCTGGCTGTCAGCCCGGTAGGTCCCATGGTTATGCGAAGTCCCGGTACCACTCCTGTCAGCAGTTCTGCCAGGTCCCGTGCAGGCCGCGTCTTGAGCAATTCCGGAACATTATCGATGTTGTTTGAAGGATTTGTTTTCAGATCTGCCAGCTCTTTTCTGTTCTGGACCAGGTACTTTGTTTTTGACCTGACCGTTATCTGAACAGAATCCAGACCGGCACAGGGGATGTGTGTCTCTCCGATGTTGGGCAGGAATACCACCAGGGAGTCGATATCGGAAATTCCTTCCAGGCTGACTATGCCTTTCCTGTCTGTGAGGAAAGTCACTTTTTCCCTGACAGTGGATACCACCAGGTTGGGCATAGGCCTTCCTTTCCTGTCCACTATCTTGACGCTGAAAGAGCGGATCGCTTCCTTGTCTTGATCATTTACCTGATCCTGTGCCGACAACGGCAGCAGGAAAAATGATAGCATGAGGGTGAGGACTATTTTTTTCATAATTTCAAATATAACAAAAATTATACCTTTGTCGGCATTATTATTGCACATAAGCAATGAATTCATAGATAAACCAGAATGATTTATCCGACATTAAAACACCTATATTCAAATAGCATAGCAAGTTACGCGGACCGTCCCTCTTTTTCCCTTTTAGGGGAAGCACCGGTAACCTATGCAGATTTTGCCCAAAGAGTAGAAAAGGCAAGGACGCATCTGCTCACGGCGGGATTACAGAAAGGGGACAAAGTGGCCCTGCTTTCCACCAGCATGCCCAATTGGAATGCATGCTATTTTGCCACTGTGATATCGGGAATGGTGGCTGTTCCCATACTGCCGGATTTTTCCCCCGATGCGATAGTTGCCATACTGGAACATTCTGAATCAAAAGCACTCTTTGTATCGGACAAGCTTTTTGCAAAAATCCCAGTTCAGGCCAAAGAACGTCTTGATGTCATCATCAGGGCGGTCAACATAAAGGTCATAGACGGCCAAAAAGCAGGTACAACGCCCATGCCGGAAGCAATTCCAGAACCCGGTCCTGAAGACCTGGCCACGATTATATACACCTCGGGGACCACTTCTTCTCCCAAAGGGGTGATGCTGACACATCGTGCGCTGTGCAACCAGTTGCATATGCTGATTTCCATGATTGAAGTGCTTCCCCAGGATGTATTCCTTTCGATACTGCCTCTTTCACATACGTATGAATGTTCCCTGGGGATGTTGTATCCCTTTATGCAGGGAGCTTCCGTAGTGTATCTGGGGACCCCGCCGACACCTACCAGCCTGCTGCCTGCCCTGAAAGAGGTACGGCCTACGATCATGCTGACGGTTCCCCTTATCATGGAAAAAATCTATACAAGGCAGATTTTTGCCCGTTTTACCGGGAACAAGGCAATGAAGACTCTCTACAAGGTGCGTTTTATCCGTCGTAAGCTTCATAGAATTGCAGGAAAACGCCTGTATGAAACTTTCGGAGGAAGGCTGCGTTTCTTTGGCATAGGGGGTTCAAAGATCAATACAGCCACAGAAAAATTCCTGCTGGATGCCCGTTTTCCCTATTCAATTGGATATGGTCTGACAGAAACGGCACCGCTTATTGCCGGAGCAGTCCATCCCAATACTTGCCTCCAATCCATAGGTAAGGTCATGGAGGGTATCAGTATCCGTCTGGGCGACAAGGATCCCGATACCGGTGTAGGAGAGATCCAGGTTAAAACACCCTGTATCATGGAGGGGTATTATAAAAATCCTGAAACCGACAAAGAGGCCTTTACAGACGATGGCTGGTTCCGGACAAAAGACCTTGCCATTATGGACAACCGGGGACGTATCTTTATCAAAGGCCGCCTGAGCAATATGATAGTGGGCTCTTCAGGGGAAAACATATACCCGGAAGAGATCGAAAGCATTATCAACCAGCATGAATTGGTGACTGAATCCCTGGTGGTGCAAAGGGACGGGAAACTGGTGGCTCTTGTTTACATGCAGGACCTGAGCCAGAAACTCAGGGACCAGATTACTGAGGTGCATGCAGATATCATGAACTTTGTCAACAGCAAGGTGGGCAAGATGTCCCGCATTACCCGCATACTGGAACAGGAGAACGGATTCGAAAAAACACCGACTCTCAAGATAAAAAGATACCTTTATTCGGAGATGAGAACCCGTAAAGACAAGAAACAGGCTGTCTGATTTCAGGATGTGAAGCTGACCTGAACCTGGAAAACATTTTTGTCGCCCGTCCTGCCTTCAATATAGCGACCCAGGGGGGCTGTTTCCGCCACAAAAAGATCCAGAGTTTCTGATAGCCTGGATTCTGCATTGAAATTTATACGAAACATTTCCACACTATGTTTTGTGACAAGCTCCGTATCCAGGCAGTCCACGGCCCATTCGATATACCTGGCGTTGTTGGTATGTTGGTTGAAATCTATATCGGAGAAACAAACCTTTTTACTTTCTACGTAGCACAGTTCATTTTTAGGGACAGGTATTTTCTCACAGGGGGTGGCAATGGCATGCCGGGTGGCTTTTTCCTGTAGCAATGAGGCATGTAGGATATGCTGAGGACGCTGGATACGGCGGGTATTGACATGGATGATCAACCAGGAGCTTGTTGCCCGGACCAGGTCCTCTGTTTCATCCCGGTTACGGATAAGAAAATCCCTGAGCCAGAAAATGCCGTCTTCCCCTTTGTGCCAGGTCTCCATGACAACAGGCTCTTTCCATACAGGAGGCCGCACGAACCTGACCTCCACACGGGACAACACCCAGATAGTCTGCTTTTCTATGAGCTGTTCATATCCAAATCCCAATCCAAGGGCATCCTGATTGGCCATTTCCTGGGCCAGGTTCATGAAAGCATAAGGTTTCAGGTTCCTGGCCGCATCTGTTTCGTAACAGGCAATAGTTCTGGATTCTTTGATCATATGCAAATATAAGAAAAACGGGCAGCAATAACCCGTGTCATTTGCTGCCCGTTGCATGGCCTGTAAGTTTTATTGTTCCTGTGCCCTGCGTTTCAATTGCCTGGTTATACGTGCTATAACCTGTTCAATACCGGACTCGGGTTCAATAACGTTGTAATCATCCCAAAATCCCTCGTCCTGAAAATCGGTTACTTTATCCAGGGTGATATCGGTAGAGCGCACCCGTTGCTCGGAGGGAATCTTTATGGATTTGTCACTCCTTTCGGTAATAGCCAGTTCAGATGTTATGGTATACGTGTTCTTGAAAAGTTTCCTGTCCCATTTTGAATCAAACTTGATCTCGGTACGGGAATAGTCAAAAGTCCAGTCACCAGCAATTTCCTTATATTGAACCATATAGGCTGCATAAAGCACTTCGGCCTTGAAACCCAAGGGCCTGCGCGATATGAAGATATTGGTGGCATCGGAACGGCCTTCAACGTTCATATTGAATTCAATACGGCTTATGGCCTCTGACTTCATGTCTATGTATATCTTCCCGCGGAACCAGATATCATCCACATTGTCTTTTTGTTGAAATGCTACAACGTGGTTTATCTTTCCGTCTATCTGAACGGGCTCTTCCATGGTGAAATCATATATCTGGTTGATTTCAGGAACATTTGTTCCCAGGAAAGGATATTTGGCCACGTCAATTTGTAATGCCGAGTTGATACCTCCGCGGAACTTGACGAAGACCGTATCAATACGGGCCCAGTCCACACTGCCCCTTCCTTTGAAAACCCCTACCTGGTCTATGCCGTACATCCTGGAATAGGAAGATTTGTTGATATCCAGCACAGCTTCTGTGAGGGTAACGTAATTACTGCCTTTGCGGATCATTTCCCTGTAGAAACCAGTCATCTGCATGGTCTCCTGTGGGTAGTTGTCGGGAATTTTTTCAATGGCCCGGGCAACAAGCCCGGCAGCATTGATCGGGGTTACCAGGATTGCGGGTAGTTTGGTGGCCACGAAATTCAGGGGAACCACCAGTTTATCACCCTTGTTTATCAAATCCTTCAGGGCAAGTGTCTGCGGGTGGTAACCAAGGAAGGAGATCCGAAGAGAATCGTTGGCAAAAGCTGGTGGAAATTTCAGGGAAAAGTATCCTTCCCCGTTGGTTACATTGCTTATACCCCTGCCGACTATGTAAAGCGACGCAAAAACCAGCGGTTTACGGGTTTGGGCATCTATAACGGTTCCGGACACACTCAGGTACTCAGGTGCTTTGTATGTTAATACAATGTATTGGTTCTCAAATACGTAATTCAGATTGCTGTTGCCAAAAGCCTCTGAAAGAAATGCAGCGACTGTCTTTTTCCCTTCGCGGATAGGAAGAACAGAGTTCACGTTCACATCCTGTTTGCTGTATACAAACAAGTACTCGGTTTGTTTTTCCACCTGGCTGATGAACGATTCCAGTGTTATGCGGTTTCCCGATATGGTTATGACGGCATCCTGCGGAACCGGAATATCGGGTTCTGCGGCCGAAAGCAAAAAAGCACTTATGGAACACAGAATGATTGATAAAAAGATTTTTTTCATAACTTTGTAAAATTAGAAGTTAATACATTTATTGTGTTAGCGGTTCAGCCGGTGGATGTTGCAGCGTCTGCCGGCTTTTTTTATTCAATTTTTATAGTATTGGTTTCCCTGTCTTCATCTATTTTGAAACGGAAAATCTTTTTCATGGTTTTGAGGATGCTCTCCAGCCCGTCATCCTGCCTGAATTTTGCGTTGAAACGATACTGTGCCAGCGTCTCATTGTTGACAATGATGTTCGTATTGTAATAAAGTTCCAGCTTGTTCACTATTTCAATGAATGGCACATCATTGAATACATATATGCCGTCTCTCCAGAGAAGGAATTCGCTGTCTTCAAAAACAGAACGCTGCCAGCCGTCCTGTTCCCAGACGATACTTTCGTAGGGACGGATACGGACAGGCGGTGCTTCTTGTTCAGGATTGACTACTTCCAGGGAACCTTCCACCAGGGATGTCTTGACATTGTGGTCCTTGTAAGCAAAAACGTTGAATTTTGTTCCCAGTACACGGATATCGTATTGGCCCGTGGTGACTATGAAGGGCATTTCCTGATTTTCTGCCACTTCAAAAAAAGCCTCGCCTGTGAGTTCAACACGGCGCTCATTACCTGTAAACTTGTTTGGATATCTCAATACCGATTGTGCATTGAGCCATACGACAGTTCCGTCGCTCAGACGAAAGGATTTGGTCCTGTTTCCGGGCGGAGTGACCTCGATCATATAGGCCGATGGTTCTTCGGGCAGTGACCTGGTGAGTGGCTGTAGCAGCCCCCACAGGGCGAAACCCACTACAAGCATGGCAGCGGCATATACAGCGACCTGTCTGTAGATGGAGCGGTGATTAATTCTTTTCAATGCTGCCAGCTTGCGGGTAGCTGTTTCGGCATCCGAAGAGGCAGGGAAAAGGGAAGAGACAGCCTTCAGATTCTGTATCCGGCAGAATTCTTTTCTGAGCTCAGGATCTTTCTCCACAACTTCAAGCAGTGCCCTCTTTTCCAGGGGAGTGAGCTCATCGGCAAAATATTTGTGAAGCATTTCTTCCATGATTGATTCTCCTTTTCTGACTATAGAACGTTTAACTTGATAAATACCACCAAACGGATTTGAAAAAAATCAGATAAGATGTTCCAGATCTTTCCTCAGTTTTCTGAGCGCGATTCCCATTTGGTTTTCAACAGTATTGACAGAGATTCCCAGAATTTGTGAGATCTTGCTGTATTTTTTACCCTCTACCCGGCTCAGTATGAAAATTTCCCGGCATTTCGGGGGAAGATTGTTTATGGCTTCCATGACGGTCTCCTCAATATCTTCGCCGGGGATCAGACCGGTATCGAGTTGTTCCAGGGCTGCAAGATTCAACGCCTGTTCGGCCCTGTAATCCTTGTCTACTTTCTTATGTCGCAGGTAATCGATGCATTTGTTCTTTACCAATGTATAAAGATAGGCAGACAGGTTGGTACGGATCTGTATGATGCGGTGTTTTTCCCATAGGAACATGAAAACATTCTGGACAATGTTTTCAGCAGCCTCGTCCGAGAGGACATACGTGCGCGCAAAACGACACAGGCGGGAAAAATAGGCAATGTAGATCCCGTCAAAACGCTCTCGCGTAATGCTGATCTCCACCTCTTTACCCGGGATTGCCCAATTCATATTGAGCGATTTTCAGGGCTCTTTCCGCATGACGGCCTTCCTGGAACTTTGCTTCAAGCCATTCCTTTACAATATACCGGGCATATTCCGGGGCTACGATTCTGGATCCGAGAGCCAATATATTGGCGTTGTTGTGTTCACGGGACAGTCGCGCAGAAAAGGGATCGCTGCACGCAGCAGCCCGGATACCCTTGACCTTGTTGGCGCTTATGGAGATCCCTATCCCGGTGCCACACACGACAATGCCTTTATCGCATTCACCACGTGCAACGGCTTCTCCCACAGCAATGCCAAAATCGGGATAATCCACCCTGTCCGGGCTCCCGGTACCAAAATCCCTGACCTTGTAGCCAAGTCCGGCCAGGTATTCCTTGATATTCTCTTTCAGGTGGAAACCAGCGTGGTCGCTTCCAAGAGCAATAACTTCCATGTCCATTAGTTTATCTTACAAATTTATAATATAATTCGTAAATTAGCGGCATTATGAAAACTTACCGTATTGAAGCCCTGATAATAGCAATAGCTTTAGTTATAATGGGCTTGCTGCTTAAACATGGCATAGATGGTTTTTCAGGAAGGGACAGGACCGTCAACGTGAAAGGTTTATCCGAAATGGAAGTGCCGGCAGACAAGGTGACCTGGCCGCTTGTATACAAGGAGATCGGCAACAACCTGCAGGACCTCTATGTGAGGATCAACAGGAACAACAAAACACTGGTTGACTACCTCATATCCAACGGGATATCAGAAGAGGAAATCGGGATCAATGCTCCAGAGATCATTGATATGAGCGCGGAACGCTACAGTACCACACCCGCGCCTTACCGGTACAACGTTACCTCGGTCATCACTGTCAGTTCCACAAAGGTTGACCTGGTTAGAAAACTGATAGCAGACCAGGGCGAATTGCTCAAGCAGGGTATTGCCATCACAGGGGGTGAATACCGCTACAATACAGTGTACTCCTTTACCGGGCTGAACGATATCAAGCCACAGATGATTGAGGAGGCAACGCGCAACGCCCGCGCTGCTGCCATGAAATTCGCCCAGGACTCGGGAAGTAAACTCGGCAAGATCAAGAATGCATCCCAAGGTCAGTTTACCATAAGCGACAGGGATGAAAATACGCCGTACATCAAGAATGTGCGTGTGGTGACCACCGTGAATTATTATTTGAAAGATTAATACTATGAACCAAAGGAAAATTGTAGAAACGACCCTGGCCCCGCCTGCTATAGGCCCTTATTCACAAGCTGTCATTGCC
Organism: Bacteroidetes bacterium ADurb.Bin013; assembly: GCA_002071385.1. GTDB lineage: Bacteria > Bacteroidota > Bacteroidia > Bacteroidales > UBA932 > DMER64. The sequence goes on along the minus strand of MWFB01000001.1, from coordinate 39,725 downwards.
CAGGGCTTTCTTTATATGTCAGGCCAGCTGGGCATAGATCCTGCCACAGGAGCCATGGTTGAATCGGGCAGGGAAGAACAATTCGAGCAAATCTTCAAGAATGCGGGTCATATACTGGAAGCGGCAGGATGCGGATTCAAGGACGTGGTGAAGTGTACCGGTTTTTTGACCGACATGGATGATTTTCCCTTGTTCAACAAGGTTTATTCCAGGTATTTCCAGTTACCATATCCTGCACGGTCGGTTTTTGAGGTATCGGCCCTTCCCAAGAAAGGTGCCTTCGCAGAGTTGGAATTAGTTGCCAAAATGACTGATAATCTGTCATTTTGACCGTTCCAATCACGTTTTTTCCAAGAGGTACGGTATTTGAATAATTGATTGTTGAAATTACAATTGAAGTTTAACAATTAATTACTCAAGGAGGATACAGCTATGTTACCAGCATTAAGACACACACAGAACTGGTGGCCCTCATTGTTCAACGAGTTTTTTGACAATGAAGGATTGGTGAGGTTTGTAGGAACGACTTCTCCTGCCATCAACGTAATTGAAAACGAAAAGGATTACCAGGTCGAGGTAGCCGCTCCCGGCATGTCCAAAGAGGATTTCTGCATCCGTCTGGACCAGGAAAATCGTTTGACCATATGCCTGGAAAAGAAGAATGATGATTCCCAAAAGGATAAGAACGGCAAATACCTCAGGCGTGAATTTTCTTACTCGCACTACGAACAGGCATTCCTGTTGCCCGATGACATTATCAAGGACAAGATAGCAGCTTCCATGGAAAACGGGGTGTTGAGAATATCCATCCCAAAAGACCTGGAGACGCCTGCAGTGCCCAAAGAATACACGATCGAGATCAGGTAATTCAACGGTCAGGTAGCTGACAGTAAAGAACAGGGGAGCTTTGGTACGCCAGGGCTCCCCTTGCTTTTGCTGCCTGTTATCGCTGACACCACAAGGAACGAAGAGCTTTTTGGGGTACGCCGAGGCTCTCCGTTCCTTGTGGTGTCAGCGACTGAGGCGGGCGCCTCTCATACATTGCTCTTTAAACTGTTATTCAATGTGTTATGTAATGCGTACCCCCGGTGGTAAGAAGGAGGTTCCACCTCCTTTGATCTTTTGGGATTGTGGTTGACAGGGAGGTGGTAAGTAGCGATAATTGCGTTCATGACAATAAAACATTTAATAACAGCATGTTACAAGACTTCATGACAAAACCGCTACTTACCACCTCCCCCCAAAATAACGAAAAATCGCAAAAACCGGGGGAGGTAGTAAGTTGCGAAAAGTGCGAATATGCCTCTATTTTACACATTAACGGACTGTTATGCGTTTTTGTAACATAGTTGTTACTTACCACCTCCCGCAAAATATACTGAAAAATTAGTGGTGCTGCGAAGCAGCCTTTTATCAGCGCCAAAAGTCTTTGGCGCACCACCTTGAAGATCACCGTGCGGTTGTTTGAGCAGGAATACTATTCAATGGCAGGGTCGCTACGTTATAAAGAACGGAGAGCCTCGGCTTAAGGAAAAAAGCTCTCCGTTCTTTATGGCGTAGCGACTAAACAGAGCAAAAGCCTCGGCTTAAAGAAAAAGCTTCCCGGGTTTGTGGTGCAGCGCCTTATAGGGCACGCCTATTTGATAAGCATGTAGAGCATCATGGAAATGTAATAGGCAATCCCGCTGTCAAAATGATTATCGTCGGCCCTGATCAGGTTCACGTTGCCTCCCTTTTCCAGGAAGTTGTTGTACATCTTCTCTGCGATTTCAAAGGGAGCCATATTATCATTCACCGTGTGGATTATGGTCATGGGGGCCCTGGGAGCCCATTTTTCGATCACCGAGTGGAGCCTGAGACAGGAATCCACCTTGTTGAACGAAGCATTTTTCTCCGGGGTGAACATGTCGGGATGCATGTATGTTGTAATGTCGGGAGATAAGAATTGAGCCATTTCAACGGCCAGGTATTTCCGCGACAGCCAGTCATCCATGTTTGAAAGCAACGGGTCTATGAAAACCTCGCTGTAGTCGATGTTCAGTCCATACCAATAGTTCATGGCGACATACATGTATGGGATGAACAGGAATGTACTGTAGCGTGTCTTGGTAAGAATATCCACGGCCATGCCAAGGTCATATACACCCCCTCCTGGATAGGACTTCTCTACTACAAATCCATCTGTACCGTATTGCTCAATGTGCCGGTGCAGGGCTACAACACCCATGCCCCCCATGGAATAACCTCCTATGGTTACTTTCCTGGGAAAGGGAAGCCCAATGGATTGAAAGTACTCGGCTGCAGCCAGGTGCATGTCGTAAGCCACCTGTCCCGTATTGTCGGCAAAGAGAAAAGGATATTCCCTGTCGCTGCTTACACCGTATCCTATCATGTCCGGTACTATCACAGTATAACCGAAAAAGCTCAGGATGCCTTCAAAGGTTATCATCAACTCACTGCCGGTCGTGGTTTTGTCAATTTTAGCCGAGGGAAAGAAATGGAGCAGGCCCCTGGACTCTCTGTCCAGGGGCCTGAGAACGATCCCCGATGCCAGGATTTCATTGCCGTTAGGATCTTTGGTCAGGTAGGATATGGCGGTACTATGTACTTTTCCCGTTGTATCCAGCAGGCTCATGAGTTGTTCGAGTTGTCCGCCGTACTGATTGCTGAAGTTGGGATAAATGCTCACCAGGGAAGAGAGCAGGTCTTTGAAAGCAAAGGTGTCTTGCGCCAACACTTCCCTGAAATGCACCGGTTCCCGTTCAGGCATGTCCATGTTCCTTTCACAGGAAGCCAGTACAGGGAAAATGGAAGATGCAAGTGCAAAAACGACTATCTTAGAATAATTGCGAATACCTTTTTGACTCATTATTCGCCGAAAGTACAAAAAAAAACTAAAACAGCTTTTTCAACAGAGCAGGGATTTCCACCGGGGTATTTTTTATTTGCCAGAGCTTTTTCTGTCCTTCCGGGGTGAGCTCAAAGTACATCTTTCTCCGGTCCTCCGAGCACAGGGAACGTATAATCCATTTCCTGGATTCTGCCGATCTGAGCACTTTGGAAGTGTGTGAGGCAGAAAAGCCTGTTTTTTCAGCAATAGCCGAGGCAGAAAGACGTCCGGGTTCCTTTTCGCATTCTCCGAGCAAACAGAGCACCATGGCTTCGTTGAGCGAGAGAGAATGAGCCTGGATCAGGCTTTTTTCAAATTCATTGAAAGCCATCAGGACGTCTTTCATCATGCATATTGAATCCTTCATGCCCCGGATCAGATAAACAGGTTAACATTTGATTGTACGGCCCTGTTCATATAGGTGGCAACTCCTCCTATGATCACATTGTCCATCAGTTCTTCCGCTTTCACTCCCATCACATCCATGGACATCTGGCAGGCAATGAATTCCACCCCGTTTTCAATGGCCTGGCGGCGAAGGTCCTCCAGGGAATCGATACCCCTGATTTTCATGATATGACGCATCATGATCCGTCCCATGCCGAACATGTTCATCTTGGACAATTTCAGTGCGCCGCTGTGCGAAGGCAACATCATCCCGAACATTTTCCCGAAAATATCTTTCTTGACGGCAGGTTTCTTGATTTTCTTGATGACATTAAGTCCCCAGAAAGTAAAGAATATGCTGACTTTTTCCCCGGTGGCGGCTGCTCCGTTTGCCAGCACAAAGGTTGCCAGAGCTTTGTCCAGGTCATCACTGAACATGATCAGGGTTTTCCCTTTGCCTCCTTCAGGGGCTGCAGGAGCTTGAATCCCACGCTCTTTCTTTTCTACAACAGCAGTGAACACTCCTTTGCTGTCTGACTGTTGAACCAGCACATTCCCTGTAGTCTGACACCATGCCTGTATATCACGTGCAAAACCCGGGTCGGTAGCCTGGATTTCCACCCTCTGCCCAGGAACTATGGAATCAATGCTGCTCTTTATTTTCATGATGGGACCGGGACATTGCAGTCCTGTTGCATCAATTTTCAGGGTATTCACCTCAATGGTGGCTGCTTTTGAAGAGGCAGCGGCTTTGTTCTTTGCCAGTGGATCCCCCGAGTCTGAATAAGGTGCAGAGAAAGCCGGAGTGATGGGAATGGATTTCTTTTCCGATTCAGCTGCGGCTTCGTAAGTCTTATATCCTCCACTAAGGTTATAAACGTTATTGAATCCATTCTGTATCAATATATTGGATGCAAGATACCCTCTCAGTCCCACAGCACAGAATACATATACAGGTTTGTCACGGGGAACCTCGTCCAGCCTGTTCCTGAGTTCATCTACGGGAATATTTACGGATCCGGAAATGGTTCCCAGACTATTTTCAGCAGCCGTACGCACATCGAGTTTGGTTACTTCTCCGGGTCCGGTTTTTTGCATTTTTCTCCAGTAAACCGGTTTCATTTTGCCGCTTAAAATATTGGATGCCACATAGCCGGCAATGGCAACAGGATCTTTTGCCGATGAGAAAGGCGGGGCATAGGCGTGTTCCATGGTAATCAGATCGTATATGCTTCCTTGTTTTTTAACTACATGTGCCAACAGATCAATACGCTTGTCTACTCCGTCATAGCCTACTATCTGCCCTCCGTACAGTCGTCCCGTTTCCGGATCGAAAGTAATTTTGGTACTCATCTGCAGGGCATTGGGATAGTATCCTGCATGAGAATTAGAATGTGTAGTGGAAGTAAGATAGGGAATATTGAGCTGTTTGAGTTTTTTGCCCGGAAGCCCGGTAGAAGCCACAGTCAGGTCAAATACCCTGGCTATTGAAGTGCCGATGGAACCTTCGTACTTTATACGGTCCCCGGATACCATATTGTCTGCTACAATCCTGGCCTGTCTGTTGGCCGGTCCCGCCAGGTAATTGAGCCAGGGTTCGCCGCTTACAGGGTGGGGAAATTCTATGGCGTCCCCAATGGCATAAACATTTTCTGCCGAGGTCCGCAGGTATTCGTTCACTTGTATACCTCCAGTACGGCCCAGCGTGATTCCGGCCTGTTTTGCAAGGGTCGTATCTGGTCTGACCCCGATGGAAAGAATGACAATATCGGCCTCAAGTTCGTTCCCGTTTTTAAGATTGATCTTAATGGAAGGATCCGGCCCGGAAACAGGGATGAATCCTTGCACTGCCTGGTTCAAATGCAGATCTACATGTTTCTGGTAAAGATGCTGGTGCACCAGGCCGGCCATGGAAAAATCTATAGGAGTCATAACCTGTTCGGCCATTTCCACAATGGCCACATGAGCGCCTGTTGCATGCAGGTTTTCTGCCATTTCCAGACCAATGAAACCAGCTCCTACGACCACGGCCCTGCGGATGGGGTGGGAACGCATATATTCCTTGATACGATCCGTGTCATCCACGTTCCTGAGGGTAAAGATACCTTCCGAATCTATGCCCGGCAGCGGAGGTTTCACGGGATTGGCCCCGGGTGAAAGAAGAAGTTTGTCATAACTTTCCCTGTATTCGTCTCCTTTTGCATTCCTGACCGTAACAAGTTGTTTTTCAGTATCGATGCCTATCACTTCCGAGTTCACCCTGACGTCCACATTGAAACGTTTCCCAAAACTTTCTGGTGTCTGAACAAAAAGTTTAGCCCGGTCTTTGATCACATCACCTATGTAATAAGGCAAACCACAGTTTGCATAGGAAATGTACTTCCCTTTTTCAAACATGATGATTTCTGCATTTTCATCATTTCTCCTGATGCGGGCTGCAGTTGTAGCTCCTCCGGCCACACCGCCAATGATAACATGTTTCATACGTAAATATTTTGTAATTTAGAAAAGAAATTAATGATTATCGTAAATATTTGACAAAGGTAAATATTTCCCATGGAAAATAAAATTCTTTACCCCTTTTTTTGTATCTTTTTTTCAATTTTCATATCCGGCTGCAGACAATCTGCCCCCGTGAAGGCCCATGGACCGGTTCCCACACCGGAACAATTGGAGTGGCAAAAAATGGAGTATTATATGTTTGTTCACTTCGGTCCCAACACTTTTACGGGGGTGGAATGGGGCAACGGGGCAGAGGATCCGGCCGTTTTCAATCCCAGGGCACTGGATTGCAGGCAGTGGGCCAGGACCGCTAAAAATGCCGGCATGCAGGGTATCATCATCACCGCTAAGCACCACGACGGCTTTTGCCTCTGGCCCAGCCGCTACAGCGATCATACCGTCCGGAACAGTCCCTGGCGCTCGGGCCAGGGCGATGTGCTGGCGGAATTATCCGCTGCTTGCAGGGAATACGGCCTGAAATTCGGGGTTTACCTGTCTCCCTGGGACAGGAACAATCCCGCCTACGGCACGCCGGAATACAACCGGTTGTTTGCAAATACACTCACGGAAGTGCTCACTTCATACGGACCCGTATTCGAGCAATGGTTTGACGGAGCCTGCGGGGACCTGGTTTCTTCACCCTATGACTGGTCCCTGTTCAACAGCACAGTGCAGGAGCATCAGCCCGGAGCGTTGATATTCAGCGATGTGGGGCCAGGTTGCCGATGGGTGGGCAATGAAAGGGGCTTCGCCGGTGAAACAAATTGGTCCACCCTGGACACTTCAGGTTTCACACCGGGAAGGGGAGCGCCGTCCACCATCATTCTCAACTCCGGACAGCGGGGAGCCCCGTACTGGATACCCGTCGAGGCCGATGTCTCCCTCCGGCCAGGATGGTTTTACAACCCCGATACCGATAATTCCCTCAAGAGCGTTGAGGAACTGATGGACATCTATTTCGGCTCGGTGGGCAGGAATGCCAACCTCTTACTGAATGTTCCCCCTGACACCCGGGGTCGCATTCCTGCCGGGGATTCCCTCCGTCTTATGGAATTCAGGCAGAGACGGGACGAAGTCTTTTCCAGGGATCTTGCGCGGGGTGACGCTGCTTTCGCCACTTCTGTCAGGAATGATGGTTCAAGGAAATTCCGTCCGGATAACGTTACAGACGCTGACTATGATACCTACTGGATCCCGGAGGAGGGAATAACCACCGCAGCACTGACCATTGATTTGGGGAAGGAAGAAAATTTCTCGGCACTCATGTTACAGGAATATATACCGCTGGGCCAGCGGATCGCACGTTTTATCGTCGAATATGCCGATCCGGAGGAAGACCGGTGGCTGTTGCTGGCTCAGGGCACCACCATAGGGTACAAGCGCCTGTTCCGGTTCCCGGCCGTCACCTCGGACAAGATCAGGATCAGCATCCTGGAAGCCGATGCCCCACCGCTGCTGAATGCGATTGCCATCTACTGAAAAAATCGTATTTTTGATACAAAATGAACAAACTGGCGAAATATATCATTGCCGTTGCTGCACTGGCCATCATAGTTTTCATAGTTTGGTATTTCCGCAGCATCATCACCTATATCCTGATAGCGGCACTGCTCTCCCTTGTAGGAAGCCCGCTTGTAAGATTATTGTCCCGCATAAGGATAAAGAAATGGCACATTCCCAAGTCGGTATCTTCCATTTTGGTCATTTGTGCCATGTTTGGACTGATATTCCTCTTCTTTTACTATATGGCACCCCTGGTCATAGGCATAGCTTCACGTATTGATACCATTGGGCTGGAGGATGTGCCGGCCATGCTATCCGGCTCATTGGCACAGGCAAACAAATTGATCCATGGCCTTTTTCCTTCACTTGCCCCTTCTATGACTATTGAATCCCTGATCTGGAATGAGATAGAAAAATTCTTGCATCCTGAATTCTTTACCAGGCTATTTGACTCGCTGGCTTCATTTTTTGTGAATTTTGGCGTGGGTTTATTCTCTGTGGTCTTCATTACCTTTTTCTTTCTCCGGGAAGAGAACATGTTTTCAAATATGCTGATGGCCATAGTGCCCGTTAAATACGAAGAGAGGTTCTCCAACGCCATGAAATCGGTGAATGAACTCCTTCTCAGGTATTTCATAGGGATTTTCATAGAAGTCCTTATCATGACCATTCTCATTTCTGCAGGACTGCATTTCGTGGTACGTATAGAATACAAGCTGGCGCTTGTCCTGGGACTTATCTTTGGCATCCTCAATATCGTACCGTATGCCGGTCCGCTCATTGCAGGCAGTATTGGAACGGTTATCGGTATTTTAACTTCTTATGCAACATCCGGTTATTCAAGTATCTTGTGGTTTGTGGTTGCCATGGTTGCCGTCTATGCCGGTATCAACATGCTGGATACATATCTTATTCAGCCGGTGATCTATTCCAGCAGTATCAAGGCACACCCCCTGGAGATCTTCCTGGTAATCCTCATTTCAGGATACATGGGAGGCGCTGTGGGAATGCTGGTGGCCATTCCTGCCTACACCGTGATCAGGGTATTTGCCAGCGAGTTTCTATCGCGCTTTAAAGTTGTCCAGAAATTGACAGCCAAACTTCCGGATCATGGAGATTGAGCCTTCTCAGCTGCTGATTGCATTCGTTCTGACTCTTTTTGCCGGCCTGTCCACAGGGATCGGATCACTGGCCGCTTTACTGGCTAAAAGGACAAATACCAGCTTTCTTTCCGTCACCTTGGGATTTTCGGCAGGGGTAATGGTATACATATCCTTTATGGAGCTAATACCCGGGGCCAGGCAAATATTGACACCGCTGCAAGTGGTGTTGTCTTTCTTTGGAGGGATTGCCCTGATCGCCATCATTGACTTTCTGATACCCAAGGATGAAAATCCACACGAGTTGCATCTGACAGAGGATATGGACAAGAAGAGCCGCCTGAAGAGAATGGGCATAATGATAGCACTGGGCATTGCAATCCATAATTTTCCGGAAGGTATAGCGGCTTTCATAGCAGGTATGAAAAGCCTTGATGTAGGCATACCCATTGCGTTGGCCATAGCCATACATAACATACCCGAAGGGATTGCCGTGTCGGTGCCCATCTTCTATGCTACAGGAAACCGGAAAAAGGCCTTCTGGTACTCTTTACTGTCTGGCCTGGCTGAACCTTTTGGAGCCCTGGTGGCCATACTCATCTTGTTTCAATTCTGGGGTCCTTTGCTTGAGGGGATAGTCATGACAGCCGTTTCCGGGATCATGGTATACATTTCCATTGATGAACTGCTGCCGGGAGCAGAACGCTTCGGCAAGCACCATCTGTCGATCCTCGGTTTTATCGGTGGCATGGCCATCATGGCGTCAAGCTTGCTGCTGATCTGATTTTTAGTAGCTTTGCAATTATGAGTAACGTTGTTCTGAACGAAATTCCTCCCTTGTCCGATAAGGATTGTTTTCACGTGGTGGAACGTTATAAATCTGAGTTCACTTTTCCACTCCACCAGCACAGGGAATACGAGATCAATTTCATTGAACACGGCAAGGGTCTGAAAAGGATAGTAGGTGATAACATTGAATACACAGATGATTACGACCTGATACTTATTTCGGGAGACAGCCTGGAACATGTATGGGACCAGGGTAATTGCAAATCACCGGTGATCCGTGAGATCACCATCCAGTTTTCTCCCGATCTGCTGCCAACCTGTTTGCTGGAAAAGAACCAGTTCAATTCCATCCGCAAAATGCTGATCAAGGCCGAGCATGGGCTCGCCTTCCCCCTGGAAACCATCATGAAGGTCTATAATCTTATTGATACCATTGCCAGGGAAGGAAAAGGATTTGAGCAATTCCTGAGGTTGCTCAAACTGCTGAACGAGCTTTCCCTGTGCGTTAACAGCAGGAGCCTGGCCAGCAGTTCTTTTGCGCATGCCGAGAGAAATATGGAAAGCCGGCGGGTCAGCAAGGTGAAAGATTACATCAACCAGAACTACACAAAGAAACTCAGCCTGGATCTTCTTTCGGAAATGGTGGGAATGTCGCCGGTCGCATTCAGCCGTTTTTTCAAATTACGAACCGGGAAGACGCTTTCGGATTATATCATTGATATCCGCCTGGGATACGCCTCACGTATGCTGGTTGATTCCAATAGGACGATTTCTGAGATCTGTTTTGAATGTGGTTTCAACAACCTTTCCAACTTCAACAGGATTTTCAAGAAAAAGAAGCATATGACCCCCAAGCTGTTCAGGGCCCATTACCGGAAGAGCAAATCAACGATATAAAGGATAATGCAGGCAAGGTCAGCATAAATGCTTCTCCTGTTGTGGTTATCTTTTCTATCTCTTTCATTCCGTCATTTTCATTTGTAACATAAACTACAGCCTTACCGGCCGGGATTCCTTCAAGGGTTGCCTCCCTTACAGCCCCGTTGTTCACTATGTGTATAGCATAGTCCCCGGTGCCGGGATTTCCAAAGGCGGCACAGTTGATCAGATCCCTGTCACTTTGAACGGGCATAGAAAAAACGTTTTCAGGTGTGGAAGCCAGCTGCTTCAAGTTCCAGAAACGTTGTGTGGGGCGTAAAAGCCCGGAAGAACCATATATTCCGTCTCCCCATAGAATGGAATAATCAGAAGTGAGTTGCCATTGTAGTATGGATAATGGCTGGCATATGGCACAAATCCTTATATAGAGATTGATTTCATAGAATGCGAATGTGGACTCCGCAAATATTGCCGGGTATCGGTGGGCAGCTGCATCGGTACTGCCTTCACCTATGATCAGCGGAACGTTTAGCCTGCGTGCTGCACCAGCCCATTTTTCAAGGGTTGCCTGGTCGCATCCCCTCCAGGAGTGAAATGATACCGCAGCTATATACTTATGTGTAGAAAGGTCTTCCATAGCAGGCAGAATAAAATCAAAGGTGGTGGCATCTGAATTGTCTCCCAGTAGAATTTTTGTTGCCAATCCCCGTGATGCAAGAACCTGCCCCAGTTCCCGTATGAAGACGGCATGTTCCCGGGGGGTATGGAACACGTCAATCCCTATGTCCGATTCGTTGAATGAAAAAGCATAGGCTTCTACGCCATACCACTTTTTCAGGTAATCCAGGTAATCGGCTAGTGAATTGTAAATGGCTTCCTTTTTTTCAGGATCCAGGCGATAGGCTCTCACGCCTCCTCCCCGGCGCCAGTATTCACTAATGTCTCCCTGAACAGCCCATGCGGGAGGGAACCAGGCGCTGACGATCACTGGCATGCCCCGGGCTGACAGACGTCGTGCCATTTCCATAGCATCCTGCACACGCTGGTCAGGAGCAGGGGCCTTGTCTTCGAACGGTTGCCAGTTGGCCCACGGCATTTCAACCCGGCCCCATGCGACACGCATGTTATCCAGACAGTATTGTATCACTTTTGGATCCATTTGCGGATTCTGTAGCCTGAAATTGCCTCCGAATCCGTCAAAACGCCTGCCCGGAGAGGTGAAATCGGCACGTATTGTTACCGGGTCCTTGTCTATGAGACCCCTGGCACAAAGGTTGAATTCCAGGGTGGCTGATCTTCCTTTTTTTAGCTCTGAAAGCAAGAGTATGAAGATAAGATCCCCTTTGCTTACCAACGTTGGTCTACGGGTAAAGGAAAGAGTCAGGGTTACTTCCTGATTTTTCAGGACCAGGTTTCTTCCTGAAATGTGGTAACTGCAATTATCCAGTTTAATAGCCAACCATGCATTATGGGAAGGAGTGGCCGTGTCACAGGTGGACGTTATCCTGACTTGAACTGTGCCCGGTCCCGTATCGGTTACTTCCTGTTTAAAATTCACCCCGCGTAGATCGGTGGTAACAATCTGCTTAAGACCTTCCCTGTGGTATAACGGATGTGGCTGTTTTTCTTTTCCGGAAAAAGAAGTCTTATCCATGTTCTTATCTCCGACAGTCAGGAATGATTCGAATGCCATCAGGTGCCCGTCAACGCGGATGCCGGTAATGTTTCCCCAAGCCATCACTTCTGTCTGGGCCCTGAGCGAAAGGGGGATCATACTTAAGAATAATAGAAGCAGGGAAGTATATCTGTTCATGTGCTTATTTTTTAAAAACCTTAAAAGTATGGGGTTCCAGGGTGATTGAAAATTTGTCGGATTCAACGGAATACGCTTTATTCTCTGTCAATTCCGTTACTTTTTCCTGTTCCCCGGAAAGAACCACATGGACAGATACCGGTTCGTCCCGGAAAGATTCCACAATGAAAGTTCCGTTATCGTAGACGAATAAACCCACCATGGAAGGGCCTTCAATGCGTACATCCAGGTCCCTGCTCATGAAAAACCGGATCATGTTCAGGGCGTTGTCCGGAAATGCATAAAGGTCGGCAACATTGTCCGGGATGGTGAGTATGTACATGTTCCCTTTGGCAAAAGGGCACCTGAGCAGGATGGGATAACCTATGACACCTTGTGTCAGGGGCTTGCCGGCAGAAACAATCTCCCATGCATCATTGGTCAGGTAATGTACCTGTGGAATGAGCATGTCTTTGGAAGCCTTCCCATTCCAACCAAAATCGTCTATAAGTGCTTTCAGGTCTGAGCACCTTACTTCTGCAACAGAGGCGATCTGGTCCGGGATGGCTTTCAAAAGGCCAGTGGTAACGACTACATCGCCCCCACGCATCAGTTGCTGCCGGATCTTGTCGGCTATGGCGGGATCAGATTTTGCCTGTTCGGTCAGCAGGACCACCTTCTTGTCGGTAGGGAAATAGGGGAGCATGTCCATAGGCAGGCCTATCATACCCAGGTAATTCTGCAGGAAATCTTCTCCGGTTGCATGGAAAGGTTTATAGGAAGCAATACCCTGCGGTTTTCCCAGTTCTCCCAAAAACTGATCTGTCAGCAGGAAGGTTTCTGTAGCTGTCTTACCCAGTTCTGGCTGCCGGATCAGCTGGTTATAGGCAAAAAGGGTGATTTCAGGCGCTTTGGCAAACAGAGTCAGCCATAGCTGTTCTGCGTAACGGTACATTCCCATATGGGAACCGCCACTATCCACCCAGCCGCCCAAGTTGTATCCCGGTCGCAGGTTGTCAAGGTACCTGAAAACGTTATAACTTAAATAGTTTTGCAGGTGCTGCGCAAAGGAAGGGTCCCTGGTCTCTGTTCCTGTCCACACCCCGTCAAATAAAGAAGGGCCGTGTTCCAGGTCAAATCCAAGACCCTGGAAATGATCGTACCAGTTGGGATACTTTATGATAACGCGTACGTTGGGATTCACCTTGCGGGCCGGGTCCAGAACCAGGCTTTTTCCGGCTTCTGTCATGAGCCGGAGGCGGTATTCTGTCCAGCTCATGCTGCCTTTGGCCTCTATGCAAAGAGGACATTTGCAGCTGGTAAAAAAGAAATCGTCCAGGATAAAATCATCAAAGTAACGGGCTGTGTGTTCAGCAATTTCCTGTACTTTTTTACGGTGTTCCGGGTTGGTATAACAAAAAGTCTCGAAACTGTTGGATTCATCTATGGTATAGGTTATACCGCCGCCGACTTCCAGTCCTTTTTCCCTGAAAAAGCGAATGGCTTTACGCAGGGTGGCATCCGGAACAATCAGCAGGTCCCGGTGGGTCTCCAGGTAGATCTTGTCGGGCTGTACCTGGGCAGCAATGATCCTCCAGGTGGAATCCAGCCAGTGGCTGTCTTTCATTTTCTCGACTTCGTAGGCACGTGTATAGACCGAAACCTTAAAATTCTTGTATTGTTGCGCCCCGGCATGACAAAAAAACAACAGGCACAACAATGACAGTATGATTTTCTTCATAGCAAAAGTGTATTGATTTGTTATTTATTACCTGCGGACCTCCACCTTGTCCCTTTGGCCTGTATTCAGGGCTTTTTCAACTTTTTTCAGATCCCAGTCCACCTTTTCGGTAATGAATTCGGGGACATTGTATGAGTACAGGTTCATATTGTAGAATTCCAGGGGTTTGCACTGTGGCAGCAGGAAAGGTTTGGTAATATTTCCCTCTTTGTCAATGCTTGCAAAGAAAGGTCTTGTATAGAGCCCGTCAAGACGCCGGCTGCTGAAGACAAACCAGGTGCCTTCCGAGGACCAGCTGTGGTAACTTTCCACATCGTCGCTGTTCACCTCTTTCATTTCCCGTAACGATCCGTCTTTCAGGTCATAGAGCCATAAATCAGCTTCTTTGTGCCAAATGGAGAAGTTGCCATAATCAGACAGCGTAAACATGATGTATTTGCCATCCGGAGATGGCCTGGCGAAGGAAATGCTTTTGCCCATAGCAGCGGCATGTATCAGGGTATCGACATGATCACCAAACGCTCCGGTTTGGGGATCGAAGGCGATGGAACACAGGTCATAGCGGATCTTCTCGTAAGCCTCGGGAATGTTCTGAAATTGTGAGGAGCTGAAATACAAGGTTCTGCCGTCAGGAGAAAAGGATGGGAAAGTTTCAAAGGCATCTGTCCGGAGCAGATCAGGAGTCAGGATTTGTTTGCTTTGCGGGTGGTAAACTACAATATCTGAGGCCAAATCGATGACTTCTATACGACGTTCCCTGATGGAATGAAATGCCTGGATGGTCTGGTTGACCGAATAAACGACATACTCTCCAGAAGGATGCCAGTATGGATATACGCAATTACCTCCGGTTTCATCTGTCTTGGTATTCAACATTTCTATCTTGTCACCTGTTTTGAGAATTGTTCCTCCCAGTTCGCCACGGACATGGATGCTCATCTTCTCAGGATGATTTCCGGAAAAAGAATGACAATTCATGCAATTGCCCGGAATAAGCGTGTTTTCCAGCAGGGGTGTCTCCCGGAAAGAAGTAAGGTCGCGCTGGTAGACGCCCATCTTGCTGTACACCTCATACCCGGGCGCGATCAGACGGTATACCAGGTAATCGTTTATGGGTACTGGACTGACATGAATGGTAAATGGCTCGTAGCGGACCCAGCCCTCTTCCCTGTATTTTGCATGGACTGTGACCTTGATACCTGACCCGGCACTGGAGGCGACCAGATCCTTCCAGGCTGATTGCCCAAAAGTCACTACTTTTTTGGTCTTTACCTGTATAACACAGCCGTCTGCACCTTCTGCCGTCACCAGCATTTGGATGGCATTGTCGCTCATCTGGAAATGCATGGGGGCAATATTGCAGGGAACGGTCACCTCGCAATAATCAGGGAAAATTTGAGGGGGGGCTGTCCTGAGCTCCGCCTTGGAAATATCTGCGGTACATCCGCTCCACAGGATAGCGGCTAATGCTGGTATGATCAGTATCTTTCTCATTTTCTAAAGTGTAAGTAATACCAATAGGTGCCCGAATGATTCTTTTTAAGTACTTCTTCCGGATTGGATGAGTTCAAATACAGGTTCTGGTAGGTTGCCATATTGCGCATGACATCTTCACTTATAGGATAAGGCACGGTACGGAATGGATCCTCATGGCTCAAGGACCAGTGGTAGAGCAAGGCTTCCTGGTAACTGTATGGCAGGCGTTCATAACGCAGTTCGGAGCCCAGTGGGAAATACTGTACGAAACGTTCCAGATCTTTTGTCAGGAGGCAATAAGCGAGCAGGTATTCGTATGCCATGTAATGCGTAAGGTCTTGCTGAAGCAGGATTCCCAGCATCATGTCTTTTTCCTGTTCCGAATCAAAGAAATCGGTCTTGGTACGATGTTTTCTAAGATTCCCCCATTCCGGATGCCCGCCTATGAGCGCTTCATCTTCCAGGTATGGTATCACATGATTGGCCCAGGCCTTGTAGAACAACGTATGCTGGAGGATTTCCAGGTATTTGCGGGCTACCGCGTACTGACCGTTGATCAGGTTGGTTTCAGCCAGCCTTTTGAGGGCGCGCCCGCTTTTCCAGTAATTGGGCAATGATTCCATGGCTTCAAAGGCAAACCTTTGGGCTGTATTGATGAATCCCAAGTGGTAATAGACCTCGCCTGTAACCATAGGTAAGGTGAAATCCCTGGCAAAGGTGGGTATCAGCCCTTCCGGACCGTTCTGGTAATACCGGAACATGTAATCGGACATCATGCCGCTCTTGCACAGGGAAAGGTTTAGACAGGCAACTGACAGCGGTGAAGAAGGGGCTTTCCGGTCTGCCCTGGCTATCGCCTTGTCCCATTGCTGCATCCTCACATAATGGTCGTAGGCCATAATATCTTCTTTAGCCGTGTCGGTGTTGATGGATATCATATAAGCACCCGGGCCAGCCACGGCAATCAATGTGACGATCCCTGCCAAAGCCAGGTTTCTTGTTTTTTTGAAAACGGCCGGCAACATGAGATGCGACAGGGGAACGACCAGGCAGAAAAGCCACATGACCCAGACGCCGGAAGGATAGGTTTTTGGAAAGCGGAAAAAGTCTGCTCCATAAATCAGGCGGGCAAACGGATATTGGGGCAGGATTACTTTGGCCGTAAACAGGCATAATCCCATGATAAGGATGGAGAGCCCTGTTGTCATAATACGACCTCTGGAGGATTCATCCCTTAACCATTCCACAGCCAGGCATCCAAATGTGAAAATAAAGGCCGAACCCCCTGCTAACCAATATATTACGGGAATGGCTAACATGACGTACAGCCTCCGTGTGGTGGTATTTTTGAGATAAAAATATGCCAGCCATGCACCCAGCGCCACAAGAATGGAAACGATACCCCCTGTAAGAAAATTCTCATTGCACAGCAGGATCCAGTAAAAGATTGGAGGAATGAAGGAGAGGGCAAACCATGCCCGGGCAGGGCGGATTTTATGGGCAATTGTATGTATAAGCCATTGCAGGGACATGATAAGCAGGGCTGTTATAGCCGCTCCGGCCCAGGAAAACAGGAAGAATTGCGTCAGGAACATACCCAGGTAATCCGATATGCCTCCTGGTTTTGCCGCTATCTCCAGAAAAAAGTCAGGCGTGGTCAGAAATAGCTGGAATTGTTCATGGTAGTGCATATGGTGCGGGTATACCAGGCCAAAAAACAGTAAAACGCAAAATCCAAAAACAAAGGGCAGCGACTTCTCAAGGATATTAAAAATTTTATTCATGATCTACGCTTTGTTTGATACTGACCTTTTCTGCCGGCACTTTGAAATAGAGGCGCTCTATGTCTGATGCTCCAAAGGGCAGTTTTCCCCGGGATATTTCGGGGATATTATACGATTTGAGGGTGTTGTGATATTTTTGCGGATTCCTCTGAGGGAGCACAAAAGGTTTGTGTGCATTTCCCTGAAAATCCACATAACAGTAATACGGTTTGCCGTATAGTCCGTCATCCCGTTTACTGGCAAAGACAAACCAGCGGCTGTTGGAAGACCAGCTGTGGTAGGTATCGGAGTAAGGAGAGTTGACTTCTTCCAGTCTGTCAGTTGTTCCGGTATCCAGGTCCAGCAGCCAGAGATCTGTTTCCTGGTGCCAGATGGGAAAGGTCCCGTAATGGGCCATTGAATAGAGTATATACCGGCCGTCGGGGGATGTTTTGGGATGGCAGACAGACAACCCCATGGCCGAGGCCCTTACCACTGTATCGACTTTGTTTCCCCAGGTCCCTGTTTCAGCATCAAAGGAGATCTTCAGCAAATCATACCGCAGGTGGTAAATACTGTCGGGAACTGTCATTTTTGGCGCATTGCAATAGTAAACGGCGTCCCCTGTAGCCGAGAATACTGGAAATGTCCGGAATTCAGGGGGAAAGCCTTCAGGAAACGGTATCACCTGGTTCTGTTCAAGATCCACTATCACCAGGTCGGAATCGCTGTCATAAACCTCCAGCCGTTCTCCCTTCTGCGTATGGAAACCGGGCAAGACCAGGTTGGTGGAATACACGGCATAACGTCCCGATGGGTGAAAATTGCCGTAAACCACACCCGACAGCATTCCCGGTGCAAACAGGTCAATTTTCCTGAGTTCACCGTTCCTGTTGAGGATTGTACCACCACCGGGGCCACGCAGGTGGAAAAACGACAGACCTTGATCCTGGTTGCCATAAGTGTGGCAATTCATGCAACTGTTCTCTGTAAGCTGGTTGTCTGCTATGATCCTTTCACGAAAAGTCCCGATATGTCTTTCTGCCAGTTGTATGGTATTCCAAACTTCGTATCCCGGCTCGATCAGGCGGTAGCTCAGGTAGGGATCGGGGGTGTCCGGGGTAACATGCCACGGGAAGGGGAGGTATTGGTGCCACTGTCCTTGCATTTTAACCAGTACGGTAACCGTTATGTCTTCTCCCAGGGAAGCAGCACTGGCCAGCAGGCTGTGCCACCTGCGCAGAGGTATTCGAATCCTTCCGGGTCCCGCCAGGTACAGGTTCATATCACCAACCGACAGGTTGACCCTCAGCCGGGTGGCTCCGTCAACCATGAAGTTTAGGGGGGCTATGTTCACAGGGATGGTAACTCCCGTGTAATCCGGATAGATGGGTGGCGGGACCTGTTCTTTGACAGGTTCCCCAGGACCACGGCACGCGCCAAGGATGAACAGTGCCAACAGGATTCTTATGTCAAGCAGCTTCTTCATCTATTCAAGCATCGCAAAATGATAATAAAACCAGAATGTGTTCCCGAAACGTTCCTGCAGGGGGGCAGACAGGCCTTTGGCTTGTTCATATGCCCGGGTGTAATCCATGAACTCACTGATCACAGGTACAGGAATGTTGTATTCTTTTAGTGTTTCATTGTCGGCTCCTTCCTGATATAGAGATACAATAAGCGCCTGGGCGTACACTCCAGGCATTCTTTCACCGGCAGAGTAACCCCACGTGTTGTACGCATCGCGAAAGGAGGGAATATCCTTGTTCAAGAGATGGTAACATAGCAGGTAATCCAGGGCCGTCTTGTTCTCCGGATTGCTCTGCAGGAGTATTTCCAGGGAGGTCAGATAATCATCCGCCAGCCGCACGGTATCTATGGATGGGATTTTTTTGCGTAGTGGCATATCTTCCCCGGCGGTCAATGCACGTGCCTGCCGGGCCCATTTCCTGTAAAACAGGGTTTTATCCAGAAGCCCCAGGTATTTTTCTGCTGCCGGTCCGTCGCCAATGGCGATATGTATCTCGGCCAGTCTTTTCACAAGACGCGCGCTCCTGTGGTATGGTGAGAAGATCATTCCCAGCATGGCGGCATGTTGTGCCATGTTCAGGTCTCCCAGGTAAAAAAACGCCTCGTTGCTGAAGGTTATCATCAACGGGGTGGAATACTGCGTTGCAGGCAGGAAAAGTCCTGCAGGACCGGGCTGGTAAAAATGAAACAGCCATTCTCCCATCAGACCGGTCTGAGATAGGGCCAGGTTGGTGTAATATGAAGCAATCCTGTTCTGCAGGGCGTAATCCCGGGAAAGGACCAATACCCTGGGCCAGTTCTGTTGCTGGCTTTCATAATCCAGTTCAAGGATCTTTTTCCAGGTCATGTCCACACTAAGGGTAAGGGGTTCCCTGACAGGGTACCTGTATGCCTGAACTGGGGATAAGAGAAACGTTGCACGGAGAAGCAAGGGAAGTGCCAGTGAGCAGAGAGCAGGCAGAGCCATGGAGTACCAGCGCCTGCGTCTGCCAAGTATCCCGATTATCATCCAGCCAGCTATAAACAGGATGATCCCGTGTCCGGCCAGCAGGTACATCATGGCGGCTGCGGGAAAAGCCAGCCAAAAATAAAGGGAATTGGAGCGCAACCGCATAAAGGCGATCAGAGTGACCAGGGCAATCAGGGTAGAGAAAGTGCTGCTCAAAGGATAATGCAGTCCGCAATGGAGCAGAAACTCTATGATTACAGGTACTAATGCTGACAGAGAGGAATAAAGGGAACGCATGCCGGATTTCCGGAAAACCCGCCTGAATAAAAACCACTCTGCCAGTAATGATACAGTCACCAGTAAAGCACCACCTGCCGGGTATATGTAAAACTGCGTGAGCAGGTCTCCTGCAGCTGATGACAGCCAGGCCGGTTTGGTAAGGTAAGATAGAAAATGTTCAGCAGAATGAAGGAAGAGGGTCATTTGTTCCTTCAGCAGGTTGTGGTAAGGATAGAGCAGCCAAAAGAACAGGAAGCATCCTGCAGCAATGATGCCGGCGATCAGTGTGGTTATGCTTGTTCCTTTGCGCATGATGAATACCAGCGGATGGTGTTACTGCGAGCCACCGGTCATGTCGCTGACAAAGCGGCCCACGGCAGTTCCCCGGTTCTCTTCAATGAATTGAAGGCTGTATTTTTTAAAGTCGGCCTGAATTTTTTCCCACTGTTCCGAGATACGCCCGGCGGTTTCCTGATCCACGTCTATCTGGCTCATTCTCTTGAGCAGGTTCATGGTCTCATCGGATTGCATTTTCACTTCTTTCCAGGCTTGCAATTTCTCATTTTGCGGAGTACCTCCCGCTGCACTTACCGTATCCAGCCTGACCCATATGTTCCCGGGTTCAACCACCACCAGGAGTTCCTGGATATCCAGCCGTAACAAGTGTCGCATACGTATGATCTTCATCTGTGCCGAGTCGGCTTTACCGGTAAAGACGAATGACCGGTCCTTAACCTGCACGGAGTCTATGATACGGGGCATTACACCGTCCAAAGGCAAGAGAAACACGTATTCACCATCGTATTTTTCATTCTCAAAGGTGCCCTCGATCACATAGTTCTTGTTTTCCGAGCACGATAAGATCATCATGCATACAAGGGATAATGATAAGATTCTTTTCATGCTTGCAAATATAGCAAAAAAGGGTGGCTCGTGCGAGTCACCCTTTTTTCATGCTCAGATAGTTTACTGCTTTTTGAACATCCAGAACCAGGCAGTGCCCCATGAGCCGACACCCGGCTCGGGATAGGACAATACCATGTTGTTTTCTGTAAGTTTCAGGATGTCATAGCTGTTAACAGGTGCTCCGCCTTCGTTGGGGGATTTTCCACAAAGCACGGTGACATTCTTTGTGTTCAATTTTCCCTTGGCCCATACGTTGCCACCGTCATCCAGGATGATCTTGGACATGTCAAATGTGAAAGATCCCTGAACAGAAGTACCATCGTTGTAGTTCTTGATCAGACGCGCACCCGCAATGGTAAATGTCATGCTGGCACCGGCACCTTCACCGGGAGCCTGTCCGTTGATGTCACCAAGAGAGACAACCCACCAGCAGGGAGCAGCACAACCTTTGAAACCGCCGTTACCCCAGACACCGGGTCCGGTAACATTGTCCCATACCCAGGTCTTTTCCCCGGTTGCACCGCAGAAAAGAGCCCATTCAGGTTCCACGTCATACAAGGCATCAACCTGCACGGTCAGTGTTTTGGTAATCTTTGTGCCATCTGCGTTCAGTCCGGTGAAAATAATGTCGTTGGGTCCTTTCATCATTACCTTGACAGTACCCTTGGTTCCCACGAACAAGCCAACGCCGAAATCCCAGGAAGAGAGGCAGGCGTTGCCGTCGCTGTTCAGGTCAATATAATTGGAGTTCTTACCGTCCCTGATTTGCGGAACCGCAGAGATATTGAGCTCGCTTTCCGTTATTCCTCCCTTGAGATCCTGTCTGATCTCGACGGGCTGACAAGCGGAAAGAAGTACAAAAACGGCAAAAATCGCAAGGATTAAACTTTTTTTCATATCGTGAGTTTTTTAATCGTTTAAAATACTAGTTCCAGCTTCCAAAAACGGCTTCCGGACCCCAGCCAGGATTCTGTTTCAATACACCATCGGAAAGATCCACTTCGGAAGAAGGAATGGGCAGGAATCCGCGGGTTGCCTGGTAACGTGCGGAATAGCCAGCTCCCTGGTCTTTCATTATAGTTTGTACGCCACGGTTCCAGATCGTATGACCAAGTTGTCCGGTAAGGGCGCTGATGGCATAGTTGTCACCCCAGCGGCGCATATCTCCCCAGCGAAGACCTTCAAAGGCAAGTTCAAAACGGCGCTCCTTTTGCAGGGCCGGGAATGAATAGCTTACAGCAGGCAGACCCACTCGGGCACGTACCTGGTTCATACCAGTGGCTGTTTCGGTCAGCTCGGAATGCATGAGCAATACATCGGCAAAACGGATAAGGATGACATCGGTCTCGTGTCCCAGCTGGAAGTCGTCTGATTCTCCGTCACCGTAGTATTCGGTAGAAGAGGTAAAGCTGTTGTAGAGCGTTTTGATGCTTCCGTCTGCTTCGTATTCCTTGGCACCAGTGATGGCAATCACTTTCTTTTGCCACAGTGTGGTTTCTTCCATCAGGGCGTCTGCGCCATAGACATAGTTGGGTCTGTCAGCAGCAGCCAGAATGGAGCCCTTGCGGCGCTTGTCGGTAGGTTCCTGGGTTGCCCAGTCTTCCCAAAGTTTTGGATTGACCGGCCCTGCGCCCCAACCTTGTCCGAAAGGAAACACGTTCTTGTACTGGTCACCGGTTCCAGCATTACGGATGGCAAAGAACAGCAGGTACTGGTTTGAATATCCGGTTGTCGTACTCCAGCTTGCCAGGTGTGAACACTTGATGGCAAAAACTGTTTCCGGGTTGGTCCCGTCCTTGAGCCAGTACTCACCCTTGTTCTTGAGATCTTCTACATAGTAGTAGTCTTTGGCACTCAGGGAATTGCTGTAGGGCCACAACCTGCGGAAATCGTTGGCCAGCGTGTGACCGCTGTTATTGATACAATCTTCCAGGCCGGCGATAACCTCGGCTTTTGTAACCTTACCGGTTATATTGAATTCCTCGTCCATCATGGGAAGTTCAGTCTTGCCGTAGAATCCGGTGTAGAACAGGAAGACACGGGCCAGCAGGGCCTGTGCAGCCCAGCGTGTGGCATGGCCTTCCCCGGAAACGGTGGCATTCCATTTGTCGTTAGGCATGATATCGGAAGCTTTCTTGAGGTCGGCTGCAATGAAGGCGTAGATCTCTTCCTGTGTAGACTGTGCAGGATATTCTGCAACTTCCGATACACTCTGGGGAACCTGGGTGATCAGGGGAACATCCCCGAACATCTGCACCAGTTCAAAATAGAACAGGGCACGCAGGAACAGGGTTTCTCCCATCAGCTGGTTACGGAGTTTTTCGTCTTCCACTTTATCCAGGTTTGCAATGGCCATGTTGGCGCGGCTGATACCTGAATACCTGTCAGACCAGAAACTATTGTATTGGTTCAGGTCAACATACATCAGGTGCTCCAGACTGGTCCAGTGCTTGTCGTTCTCTCCGCCACCTGCGAACATGTCGTCAGACAGGAGCTGGGCTGCAAAATAGTAGGAGTTTCCACAGTTTGCAAGCACCCTGTTGAGGGTGGCGTACACCCCGGTGACCATCTGGATGGCATCGTCTGCCGTCTTAGGATAGTTACCGGTGTTTTTCTTGGTGTAGCTCTCTGTGTCAAGGAAAGCTTCACAACTCGAAAACAGCAGGGCAGCTAGTGCTATGAATAATATCTTTTTCATACTGTAAATCAATTAAAATTTAAGATTTAAACCTACCATATACGTACGTGGTGCTGGGTAGTAACCAAGGTCGATTCCCTGTACCCAGCCCTGATCATATCCGTATCCGATCTCGGGATCAAGTCCGGAATATTTGGTGAAGGTATAAAGGTTCTGTGCAGAAACATACAAACGGACCTGTCCGAAAGGCAATTTGCGGAAAGCTTGTTTGAAATCGTATCCGATCTGTACATTCTGGATCTTTACGTAGTCTCCTTTTTCAATATAAATGTCAGAGATATTCTGCCAGTTCAGGTTACTGCCTGTAGTCAGGCGTGGCAGCTTGTTGGAAGTGCCTTCACCGGTCCAGCGTCCGAAAATGTCGGTTGTGAAGTTTTGCAGGGGAGAGTCAGCAAATGAACGGTATGATTTTGCGATCTCCTGTCCAAAGGCACCAGCACCGGTTATACTGAAGTCCAGTCCTTTCCAGGCAAAATAAAGATTGAATCCCATCAGGAAGTCAGGATGTCCGCTACCGATCATGGTGCGGTCATCTTCGGTGATCTTGCCGTCTTTGTTGGTGTCAACAAAGATCAGGTCTCCGGGTTTGGCTCCGTCGTATTTGGCAGCCGTGTTGTTTACCTGATCCCAGTTCTGGAAGACGCCGGCAGTTTTGTATCCGAAGAAATATCCCAGGGGATAGCCGACCTGGGCACGGTACATTTCCGTGGTACCCTGGCTCAGCACGTTGGCAGCCCCGTGTATGATGCCTTCTGTATTGGCAATACGGGTAACTTCGTTCTTGTTGTAAGAACCGTTTAGTGAAATGCCATAGCGGAAGTCACCTACAAAATCGTCCCATGTGAGGGATAGTTCCACACCGGAGTTCTTTACGTCTCCACCGTTAACAGCAGGGGCGTTAAGGCCGTAAACGCCTGGAATCGGGGCGGTAAGCAGCCAGTCGCGGGTCATCTTCTGATACCAGTCAAATGCCAGTCCAAGACGGCCCCTGGCAAAGCGTGCATCCAGACCGATGTTCAGCTGTTCGGAAGTTTCCCATGTAACATCGGGGTTAGCCAGAATGTCTGCATAACCTCCCACGGTCTGGGTCTTCTTGTCGGCAGCAAAATAATAACCGTTGCTTACGTCAAAGGCTATGGTGGACAGGTACTGGAAGTTGCCAATGCTGCAGTTCCCGTTTTGTCCCCAGCTGGCGCGTATCTTAAGGAAGTCGATGATATCAGCGGCACCGGCCATGAAATCTTCGTTAGAGATAGTCCATCCAATCGAAGCCGAGGGGAAGTATCCCCAGCGTTTACCGCGGGCAAAGTTGGAAGAGCCATCAGCGCGGAAGATCACCGTAGCCATGTACTTTTCCTTATAGTTGTAGTTGATACGGCCAAAGAACGAAGCTATCCCGCCTTCGCCCCAGACAGAGCCGCCGGCTCCGCGTTGAGACAATTCGGTGGGTTTGGTGTTGTCCACCCAGGCGTAGTCCATCACATCATTAATATTGGTGTTGGGAGAGATATAGCCCGGGAATATGGAGTTTGCACCCGATGCATTCAGACTCTGTCCCATACCCCATTTTTCAGCCGATTGACCTATAAGAATATCAAACTGATTGTCATTCAAGTTGAAAGAATAGGACAAGGTGTTGTCAATTTTCCAATCGTGTCCCATACTGCCACTCTGACTGACATTGTCAAGAGTCGTCCTGGCGTTATTCGACCAGGCAGAAATGGCTGTGTAGGAACGATAAGTGTTTGCGCTCATATTATAGCCGAACTGCGAACGGAAAACCAGGTTCTTGATGGGCTGGATTTCCAGGTAAGCGGTTGTGCGAAGCGAATAACTCTTGCTTTGATTGAGTCCCTGGCCGTTGTTGGAGAATGCCCCTATGGGGTTGCCGGTATTACCATCAAACTTCCAACCAGTGGATTGTTTGTCGTAATAATTGAACCAGTCGCCTTCCTCATTATAAATAGGAAGAAGCGGGTTGGCCACCAACAGGTTGTGGATTGCGTTCGAGTAAATGTTACCGGTAGCTACACCGTTGTTGCTGATGTAGTTGTAGTATAAGGTTTCGCCAAATTTGATGATGTCAAAATCGCGGCCTTTGAGGATCACGTGTTCCGAGTTGATCCTGGCGGTGTAGCGCTCAAATTGGGATTGAACGGGTTTCCCGAGGATACCCTCTGTCCCGGAATAGGAGAATCCGATTGAGAATCTGGACAGCTCGCTGCCGCCGGTAATCCCAACGGCGTGATTCTGGGTGGGAGCTCCTTCGTTGTAGGCTTCCTTGAACCAGTTGGTTCCCTTCCAGGATCCGTTCATCACGGACTGGTAGAGGTCGGCAGGAAGAAGGTTTGCCCAGTCGTAAGAGGGATTTCCTTCGTTAAAACGAATCTCATCCTGCAAGACCATATACTCCTGTGCCGTGAGCAGATCAGGAGTCTTGGCCAGGTATTGCTGTCCGTAGAAACCGTCGTAGGTAACCGTTGTTTTTCCCAGTTTTCCCTGCTTGGTGGTAACCATGATAACGCCGTTGGCGGCACGGGCACCATAAATGGCAGCCGAAGCTGCGTCTTTAAGCACGTCAATAGATTCGATGTCATTTGGATTGATGTTATCCAGGTTACCCCCGACCACACCGTCAATAACATACAAGGGAGAAGATGCTCCAATCGTACCCAGCCCGCGGATTGTGACCTTGAATCCAGAGCCCGGCTGACCGTTGTTTTGTACAATAGTTACACCGGGTGCCTGGCTTTGCAGTGCTGTGAACGGGCTGATGGTGTTCAGCTTGGCAATGTCGTCACCCCTTACCTGGACCGTAGCCCCGGTTACGAGTTTCTTTTTCTGAACGCCGTAACCCACAACCACTACTTCTTCCAGAGCCTGTGCGTCTTCCTGAAGCAGGATTTCCACATAGGTCTGATTGTTCATGAGAGCAATCTCCTGGGTAACGTAGCCAAGGAATGTAACTACTAGAGTAGTGTTGTCCGGCACATTGTTCAGAACAACACGTCCATCTGCGTCAGTACTGCCTCCGTTCATGGTTCCCCTGATAACGACATAGGCACCAATCACCGGGCCCGCATTGTCAGAAACCACGCATGTAACCGTACGACCTGACTGCTGCAGATCACCGTATGCAGCAAAGGATGTACCTGATGCTAAAAGCAGCAGGAAAATCCCCGCAAACAGACGTTTCCAAAGATAGTTTTTCATACGTTAAGTTTTTTGGTTAATAGATAGTTATAAATATAGTTTATGAATTTGGTTTAGTTTTTTTGAATACCGTTTATTCAACTTTCAAATATACTAGCTATACGGAGAAAAAATAAGTATTATTTTATCTGAAAATGACACTTTTTTGTCATAAATCAACAAGTAAAGTACACTGGGTACGAAAAACCAAGGTAACAAAACCAACTAACAAAAGAGTTACAAGATAATAAAATTTTCATTCATTTGTCCCGAATGGATTTCAAAAAAGGTACAATTTTTGATAAAATAATACTTGATTACCTCTTTTTGTGGAATTACTTTTGTCAAGTAAAAGTAAGACTTGTTGTATTTAGGTTTAAAATTAGGTTAGGTGGGTCAGGAGAGTCGTCAGGTGCATGGTTAAGAAATCGTTGCATGGCGACTCTTTCTGGTAATAGTAATTATGGTCGTTTTTGAAGATAAGTTGCGCATTCTCAAAAAAAAGCATGAAACACTGCTGTTACACGCAAATGTTCCGGCTGAAGATCCTTCAGGCTGGTATAACCGCTATCAGTATCCTGTCCTCACTCCGGACCATATACCCCTTAACTGGCGTTACGATCTGAATCCCGGGACGAATCCACGTTTGTTGCTACGATACGGCATCAACGCGGTTTTCAATGCGGGGGCCATCCTTTGGGAGGGACGTTACCTGCTGGTTGCCAGGGTGGAAGGCTTTGACAGGAAATCGTTCTTTGCCATAGCCGAGAGCCCCAATGGCACCGATAACTTCCGGTTTTGGGAAAGACCTGTTTTCATGCCCGAATGGGGTGAACCGACCACCAATGTTTATGACATGCGCCTGGTAGCGCATCAGGACGGGTGGATTTACGGGATTTTCTGCGCCGAAAGGAAAGATCCCGCAGCCCTCCCCGGTGACCTGTCATCGGCCATTGCCTCGGCGGGGATTGCCAGGACCAGGGATCTGGTAAACTGGGAAAGGCTTCCGGACCTGGAATCAGTAAGTCAGCAGCGGAATGTGGTGTTGCACCCCGAGTTCATAGACGGGAAATATGCCTTGTACACAAGGCCCCAGGACGGATTCATTGAAGCCGGGAACGGCGGGGGTATAGGATGGGCGCTGGTAGATGATATCACACATGCGCGTGTTTCCCGGGAAACCATTGCCAACAAAAGGCATTACCATACCATTAAAGAATTGAAGAACGGGGAAGGCCCTGCGCCCCTGAAAACCTCAAAAGGCTGGCTGCACCTGGCGCACGGCGTCAGGAACTGTGCCGCAGGTCTACGTTATGTGTTATACCTTTATATGACCTCCCTGGATGAGCCCTGGCGTGTAATCGCGGAGCCTGCCGGTTACTTCATGGCCCCGCAAGGTGAAGAACGCATCGGGGATGTTTCCAATGTGCTCTTTTCCAACGGCTGGATCCGAAAGGAAGACGGGACTGTATTGATCTATTATGCATCTAGCGATTCACGCACGCATGTGGCCTCCACAAGTGAGGATATACTGCTTGATTACTGTTTCAATACGGCGCCGGACGGTATGACCAGCGCCGCATCAGTTGGTGTTATCAACGATATCATAAACAGGAACAGTCAAATCTGACCTGCGCCCCTATTAAACGCTTCCCCCGTCAATGGTTATAATGCTGCCGTCCTGGTTGTAATCCAGCCCTGTCACTTTCAGACTTCGCAACCATGTCTTTCCTCCTGAAGGAACGCTGTCGTGAAAGAACAGGTACCAGCGGTTTTTGAATTCTATGATGCAATGGTGTGTCGTCCAGCCTACAACAGGAGTAAGTATCACTCCCTGGTAGATGAATGGCCCGTACGGGTTATCACCTGTGGCATAACAAAGTTTGTGCGTATTGCCGGTTGAATAGGAAAAATAGTAGTTTCCCTTGTATTTGTGCATCCAGGAAGCTTCGAAAAAACGCCTGTCGTGATCACCCGCTTTCAGCACATCCCCGTTCCTGTCCAACAGGACCACTTCTTTGGGGTCCTCGGCAAACCTAAGCATGTCGTCACCCAGCCGGGCCACCCTTGAGGGAAGTGCCTGCTGGTCATCATCAGGCTCGTGACCACACTCAATAGCCTTGTTATTGCGGTAACGCTGCAACTGTCCGCCCCAGAGTCCTCCGAAGTACATATAATGTGATCCGTCATCGTCCCGGAAGACACAAGGGTCAATGGAATAGCTTCCGTTGATGGGAGCATCCATGGGTTTGAAAGGTCCTTCAGGCTTACGGCTTACCGCCACTCCTATGCGAAAAATGTCGGTTTTATCTTTCAGAGGGAAATACAGGTAATAGACACCGTTCCTGGAAGCAACGTCACAATCCCATAACTGGCGTCCGGCCCAGGGTATATCTTTCACGTCCAGGGCCACACCGTGGTCGGTCACTTCGCTTTCAGGAGATTCCATGGAGAATACATGATAATCGCGCATGTCAAAGTGATCCCCGTTATCGTTTTCGGGAATGCCCGATTCGATATCGTGCGAGGGATAAATATAGAGCCTTCCGTCAAAGAGGTGAACGGAAGGATCTGCCGTAAATAAATGGGGTATAAGGTATCTTGGTTTTTTCATGATTATTTTGTTTTCAATGCTTCTTCAATGATTTTTGATACAACCGGTTTGGGTTTGTTCTGGCGGTCGAATAACAGAGGATAGTCGGTTCTTCCCGGAATGGGCCAGTTATTCCTCCATGACTGCTGATCGCTGACGCCCCAGAGTGTTACCCTGGAAATCATATCTTTATGCCTTAAGAAAATGGAAAAGAAATCTAAGTACCTTTTTTCAAACAAAGTATTCACAGAATCGGGCAATCCCTGTGCGTACGGATTCATTTCCCGCTGGTATTCGAACGAGACGTTCATATCGGCTCCTGCGGTCTGATCAGGGAACGGTAATAAAGTAATATCCATTTCCGTGATCATTATCTTAACGCCCAGGGCCGCAAAAACTTCCATGCTTTTTTCGTATTCGGCCAGGTCCGGGTAATCCATGCCCACGTGGGTTTGCATGCCGATACCGTCTATCCTGAGCCCCGCTGCCTGAAGCTTTTTCACCATAGCCACCACGCCTTCGCGTCTGCCGGGAAGGGCCATGGAATAATCGTTGTAGTAGAGTTCGGAATCGGGATCGGCCTCCCGGGCAAACTGAAACGCCAGTCGAATATAATCCTCGCCAATAATTTCGTAGAATTTGGTTTTGCGGAAGGTTCCGTCATCCATAATGGCCTCATTCACCACTTCCCATTCTTTTACCCGGCCTTTATAATGTTCCATTACCGTCTGAATGTGTGTTTTCATACGCTCTATCATGACTTCCCGGGTCACGTCGTTTCCCTTGCTGTCGGTGAAGAACCACGCAGGTGCCTGGGAATGCCATATAAGAACATGACCGTACATGATCATATTATTCCTTTCGCCGAATTCGACAAATTTATCGGCCAGAGTAAAATCAAATACGCCTTCCTTTGGCTGAAGCCACATGCTTTTCATACAATTTTCAGCCACAATGGCATTGAAATGCTCTTTGATCACCCTGACAGAGGCAGTATCTGTTTCATTAATCTGAGCGGCTTTCATGGCCGTACCTATCAGAAATTTACCGGAAAAAGCCTCTTTAAGCGAAGGCTGTGTTTCCTGATGTGCCTGAGTGTACGCGCCCGCCGACAACGTGGCCAGCCCAAGGAGCATGGTTTTGAAAGATATATTCATAAATCGGTCCTCTGGTTATTTCTTAATTTTCGTTATCTGAACGGCGTGCGGCCAGATCTTCCTGAATCCGTAGTTCCATTTTTTTATTGATCTCATAAAAGAACAGACAGGCAACGCTTACAAAAAATGTGAGGGTAGGGTAAATGCTCAGTGACAGCTTGATCCCGTTTACAGTCTCTGCAGACTGAACGGCAAGTTGTTCGTTGTAACCATAACTTGCCAGGATACCGGCAACAAGGGCTCCGCCAATGCTCAGGCCGGCTTTCAGACCAAATATCATGGCCGAGAATATGATGGCTGTGGCTCTGCGTGAATTCTTCCATTCGGAATAATCGGCCACATCGGCAATCATGGCCCAAAGTAAAGGAGTGGAAATGCCGTAGAAGAATCCGTGTAACATTTGCGTGGCAAAAACGGGCACGATGGCACGGGGGCTGTAAAAGTAGAACATAAGCAGACACAGGGCGGAGAGAAAGAGACTGGTCCCGAACACATCGCGTTTGCCATACCGGTCCGCCAGGGGCTTGGAAATGGCTATTCCAACAAGTGTCATTACAATTCCCATGGCATTGAACAGGCTGAATCCCGATGTGGCCGGATCGGAAGGCCATCCCAGACCGGACAGTTTGCTTATGCCCACCTTTTCAAGGAAATTCGCCAGATGCTCCTGACTCAGGTAGTTTTCAAAATAGTACACGTACATGCCGCCTTTAAGCGACAGGGTAATGAAAATGAAAACAGTCACTATGAGCATGATTATCCAGGGTTTGTTCCTTATCAGGTCATGCAGGTCTTCTTTTATGCTTGATTTTTGTTCAGGTTTGGGAATGATCCTTTCTTTTGTGGTCAGGAAAGTGATGATAAAGAATACTACACCAATGGCTGCAAAAAGCATCATCGTATTCTCGAATCCTTTGGTCCTGTCTCCGTCGCCAAGGAGAAGTGCCAGCGGAAGCAAAAAGCTCTGAACAATCAGCTGGGCAATGGTTACGGCCACGAACCGGTAAGAGGAGAGACTGTTCCGTTCGGACATGTTACCTGTTATCACCCCGCTCAGTGATGCGTAGGGAAGGTTGTTTGCCGAGTAAACAACAACCAGCAACAAGTAAGTGACGAAAGCGTAAACAACTTTTCCGGAAGGACTGAAATCGGGCGTACTGAAGGCCAGTATGGCCATGGCACCAAAAGGCACGGCCGTCCAAAGTATCCAGGGGCGGAATTTACCCCAGCGTGTAGTGGTTCGGTCTGCAATAATGCCCATGATGGGATTGAAGAAAGCTCCGAACATACCACCGAAGAAAATGATGAATGAAGCGGTGCCTGGGGGAATTTTGTATACATCGGTATAAAAAAAGGCGAGAAACGTCATAAGGGTTTGGAAAATCAGGTTAGCCGACAGATCACCCAAACTGTATCCTATTTTTTCTATGACGGAGATCTTTTGTGTAGAATTGCTCATAATCAATAATTAAGGTTTAGATTACTTCAAAATCCAGCGCCTTGAGATCTGAGCCTTTGGAAGAAGAACCATAGAGGATCTGATATTTTCCTGCACGGGGAGCCAGTTCATCAGCCGATTCATCATAGAATTCAAAGGCTTTGGAGTCCAGCTCTATGGAAACAGTGGCAGTTGTTCCTGCAGCTATATTGACCCGTTTGAATCCCTTGAGAGACTTGATGGGTGCTTCGGGGTTGTCCAGACTTTTGACATATACCTGGACAACTTCGTCTCCATCGTACGTGCCGCTGTTGGTCACCGGGATGGATATCTTAACGCCATTGCCGGCCTTGACGCTTTTCCTGGAGAGGGTGGCGTTCCCATAGTCGAAAGTGGTGTATGAAAGACCGTAGCCGAAAGCATACAAAGGTTCTCCGCGAAAGTACCTGTAGGTGCGTCCTTCCATGTCATAATTTTCAAAATCAGGCAGTTGGTCTGTGGACTTGTAAAAAGTCACCGGTAGTCTGCCGGCAGGGTTGTAGTCACCAAAGAGCACGTCGGCAACAGCAAGTCCTGTAGCCTGTCCTCCGTACCATGCCTGCAGCAATGCATTGTATTGGGTTTCAACATCCCCGAAACCGATAGCACTCCCCGAGCAATTCACCAGGATGACCGGCTTGCCGGTTTTGTGCATGGCTGCAAGAAGTTCCTTCTGCACGTCAGGAAGCTCGATCCTGGTGCGGTCCCCGCCGTTGAATCCATCCAGGGAAACGGGCATTTGTTCACCTTCCAGCCTGGCAGAAATTCCTCCTACCACAATGATGGCGTCCGCATTCTTCACCCTTTGGGCAAGAGCGCTAAACTCGGCCAGATTCCTTTCTGTAAGGCTGAAGCTAAGGAATGCAAAGCCCTGTCCACCCTTGGTGAAATCCACCTGGATATTGTAAGTCTGCCCCTTGACCACAGGGAAGGTGGTGGAAGGAACTGTTGATCTGAACCAACCGAATCCCCTGGCAGGTTCTTTCTGTTGAGCAACAGTCCTGCCGTTCACTGTGAACTTGTATGTGTCGCTTCCAAGCAGGGAATAGTACATATTCCCGGTAAAACCGGCAACGAATTTACCTGTCAGTCGGGCAGAAATGTCAGTCTGGTTGACATTGTCTGCAAAGCGATAATCGCCGAAGGTACGCATGTTCACTGTCTTGTAATAACCAGAATTGGCCGGTGTCCCTTCGAATTCCTGGTTGTTGAAAAACTCGGCATACAAACCCTGGCCTTCGTTGATGTCTCCCATATGGTCTGTGGTCAGGTATATGTCAACGAGTTCGCAGGCCTTGTCGTAAATGATCTCGGTCCCAGGTACAGCCTTTCTGATTGCGTCCACTATGGAGATTGTGTTCTCTGCTGTTGGAATGCCGTTATAATTGCCGTTATGCATGGATACGTCGTTTGCGTTAGGTCCGACAACTGCGATTGTCCTGATATCTTTGGAAAGTGGGAGTACTCCGTCATTTTTCAGCAGTACCATGGATTCCCTGGCAGCTTCCAGGGCGAGCCGGGTATTGGCAGGGCTGCTCAGGACGCTTTCATCAAGATCCTTCCACGGAATCATGTCTTCAGGATCGAACATGCCAAGCTCAATACGTGAACGCAGGATGCGCCTGAGTGCTATATCAAGGTCTGTTTCATTGATAAGTCCTTTGTTGAGGCTTTCGATCAGCGCTTCATAGCTGGTACCGCACTCCAGGTCGGTTCCGGCAAGAACAGCCGCAGCACTGGCCGTTGCAGCGTCGGGGTGGGTTTCGTGCTGTCCCTTGGTATAGAAATTGTTAATGGCACTGCAGTCAGAAAGGACCAGTGATTTGTAGCCCCACTTGTCGCGGAGAATGTCCTGGAGAAGTCTGTCGCTGCCACAACAGGGTTCACCTTCATACCTGTTGTAAGCGCACATTACCTCCTGAACGTTCCCTACCTGTACAATTTCTTTGAATGCAGGAAGATAGGTTTCCCAAAGGTCTCTCATGGAGACTGTTGCGTCAAAGCTGTGCCTGAGAGGTTCCGGTCCGCTGTGCACAGCATAGTGCTTTACGCAGGCATGCGTCTTGAAATAATCCTTATGATCACCCTGCATTCCCTGTACTGTGGCTGTGCCCATCACGCCCGCCAGATACGGGTCTTCTCCACTCGTTTCCTGGCCGCGGCCCCATCTTGGATCACGGAAGATGTTGATATTCGGACACCAAAACGAGAGACCCTGATGCCATATGCCTCCGGTTGCCTTAGTCTTTCCGAACTCGTTGTGATCGGTAGTGTTCCATACGGCACGCGCCTCATCTGATACGGCAGAGTATATTTCATACTGTTGTGCGGCATCGAATGTTGCAGCCAGTGCAATGGACTGGGGAAATACGGTGACATTATCATAGCAGATTCCATGGCAGGCCTCGTTCCACCAGTTGTAGGCGGGGATCCCGAGCCGGTCCACAGAGATGGAACCGTTCATCATGAGTCCGACTTTTTCTTCCGGAGTCAACAGGGTGATGAGATTCTCCACACGTTTGTCTACTGAAAGACGCGGATTTAAAAATGGATACTCGTAGCTCTTGTTGTTGCATGAAACAAGAATGCTCAGCGCAGCTGCGACTGCAAGTACTTTAAAATGTTTCATTTATCAGAAAATTAAGTTAATATGTCAATCATTATATTTAAATTGGATTTCTCTCATGGGCCGTGCAGGATCGTTTGTTACAAGGAAAACGCTGAACTGAGCCGCACGTGATTTTGCCTTGATTTTCTTGCGTTGACCCGGAGGAATCACTTTTCCATTATTGATATTGGCACATGCAGAGCTTTCAGTCTCCACCGAACGAATATGGAGATCTGCATTGCCTCTGTTAAGGATTATGAAACTTCCTTCAAAGCGGCGGGTGATCATGTTCCTGTCAAGTGCGACCATGGAAGGAGAGATCACCATATCAGGGGTCTCCCGGCACGAAGCATTAAAATGATCAATGCCTATGAAAGAAGTAGATAACGTAAAGGAATTCCTAGCCCCATCCACCCATATTTCAACTATATCCTTTTTTATCCCATAGGCATCGGGACTATCGGGAATTGAAAAGTCAATGCCAATCATTGCTGTTGTGCCGGGAGCAAGTGATGGCGGGCAATCAAAAACTGCATGGAAAGACTGTTCAATCGGGTTAAGATGTAATGCTACCGTATCGGACGATGTATTGATTACGGACAAGCTTTGCGTAGCATGTCCTCCAATCGTTATGTATCCCATATTGATTTTGTCCGTGGTGGCATATACGTGGTCAGTGATCCTGTACCTGAACTGTTCATCCCGGCTTCGGACTTCCGGGATCACATCTGCTGTCAGGCTGAGTGAAACCAGCAATGCTCCCTCAAATTCATAGATGTCCACATATCTGTAAACTTTACCCATAGTTCCGGCAGGGTTGAACCCGATGATTATTTCTCCCGTTTCCCCGCTTTCATATGAATCCGCGGTAAATAGAGCGTTAATACAGCTGCAGCTGGGAGCAATGCGTCCGAATTTCAACGTCCGCGAAGATGTGTTGACAAAATGGAAGGTATGAAAAACCGTGCCGTCGGACTCCTTTATGCTGCCCAGATCACTGGAAACCGAATCGAACCTGAGCGGGGATGAAATTCCCTTATCATGTCCGAACAGGAGTGGACTTATAAGCATATATGAAAGCAGGCAATAAACGATCCTATACATTTAAACAAACATAGAATAAAAAGAGGCTGTTCGCAATAAGATGAACTCTTATCAGAAGAAATGGTCTGTTTTTTAAATATGAGATCATGCAATTACAACCTAGTATTTGTCGTGTGAATTGATTCTGCAACATTTTGGCAGAATACGTCAATGGTTTGGGATTGCGTTATTATTTTTTTGTAGAAGCCAATAATCCAAATCGTGTGGAAATGAAACGTAATCTATTAGTCCTTCTGGTCTTTTTTTCTTCAGTTACGTTAGCTCATGCGCAAACTCCCTCCCGATACAATTTGTCCGGAAAGACGTATCCCCTTGTCAACAAGGACAATTCTGTCACATTCACATTCTACGCTCCATCAGCCAATGCAGTGGTGCTGTCATTTGGGCGGGATTATATGATGACCAGGGATAAAAACGGTATCTGGAGCGTCACCTCTGACCCGCTGGCGGAAGGGTTCCATTATTATTCCCTGAAAGTGGGAGGACTTTCGTTTGCTGATCCTTCAGTGTACACATTCTATGGCACCGGCCGCTACTCCGGTGCCATGGAAGTGCCAGAGAATGAGGAAGATAGAAATTGGTATATATGCCTGGAAAACATATTCCCCGCGGAGCGGTGCGTTCTGTTAAATACTGGTCCGAGGTATGTAGGGAGTATCGGCGCATGTATGTTTACACGCCTGCGTGTTACGAGAAAAATCCGGATAGGCGTTATCCGGTACTCTACCTTCAGCACGGGGGCGGGGAAGATGAAACAGCCTGGTCAAATCAAGGTAGGATGGACAATATTCTGGATAACCTAATAGCTGCCGGGCAGGCAGTTCCAGTGATAGTAGTAATGGACAAGGGATATGCTTCCATGACCGACTTTCAGAACACGGAAAGAAATAGTGACATGTTTGATTTCACAGCTTTTGAGCGTTTGATGGTGGAAGAACTTATCCCCATGATAGATGCCGGGTACAGAACCCACGCCAACAGGAATAGCAGGGCTATCGCCGGACTATCCATAGGAGGATTCCAAAGCTGGAGCATAGGTCTTTCACATATGAATCTTTTCTCTTATATAGGAGGTTTCAGCGGATCAGGCATGACCGATTCTCCCGGGAACTATCCCTCCTCTTTGAATGAACAGATGAGGCTGCTTTTTGTAAGTATCGGGACCGAAGAGCCTGAACAGATGTTTGCAGGGGTGAAAGCATTTCACGATATACTGGATGAACAGGGTGTCAGGCATATTTATTATGAGTCTCCGGGGACAGCTCATGAATGGCTCACATGGCGCCGTTCACTAAACCTGTTCACTGAATTGTTGTTCAAATGATCTGAATGAAATGGACCGGATTAATCAGGTAGTATGTTCTTCTGCTCTCAGATCCTTTACAAAGGAGGAAGGAGAAATATTGAACTGCTTCTGGAAACAGGTCGTGAAATACGAAGGAGAAGAAAAACCAACCAGGTAAGCTACTTCATTGATCCTGTATTCCTGGGTCGATAACATTTCTGCCGCTTTTTTCAATCTGCACAGGCGAATATACTCATTGGTGTTCAACCCGGTATTGGCCTTGATCTTGCGATAAAGCGTTGACTTACTTGTTCCGAGCAATGTGGTGAGCGTATCAATTCCCAGATCTTGTTCTGCCATATGCTTCATGATAGTATTATGTAGTTTTTCCATGAATACTTTCTCGGTGGTGCTAAAGGAAAGACTGTTGAAATGGGAAAGAGGGGAATTGGCGAATTGTCTGTAAGCTATTTCCTTATTCTTGAAGAGATTTGAGATGTTTGCCAACAAAAGCTCAATAGAGAAAGGCTTTTCTATGTATCCGTCTGCACCCACTTCAAGGGTTTCAATATGCGTTTCTACGCCAACGGCTGCTGTCAGAAGTATTACCGGAATGTGGCTGTACTCCATGTTTTTCTTTATGAAGTTGCAAAACTGGCAACCATTCATTACAGGCATCATAAGGTCAGTGACCACCAGGTCTATCTTCTGTTCCTTTATGATTTTCATTCCTTCCTCACCGTTTGAAGCTGTATAGACATTGTATTCAGTTGAGAGTTCTTTGGAAAGGTAACGTCTCATTTCTGCCGCGTCTTCCACTATTAAAATTGTATGTCTGCTGCTATCCGAATCGTTGTCGGTGTCGGAAAGATAAGCCCCTGCTTCATCCTGGGCATCATCTTGATTCTGAATGAGAGAGGGTTGAACCAGTGGCAGAGCCAGAACAAATGAGTTCTTATCTTTCACTTCAGGGTCCAGTATCAGGGTGCCTTTGTGAAGGTTGGTGAGTGTTCTGGCATATGGAAGACCCAATCCTGTACCGTTGCTTCCTTTTAGCTGGGCTGATACAGTCTTGATCTGATAAAACGGACTGAAAATCTTCTCTCTGTCATCGCCCTGGATGAGGTCTCCGTTGTTGGTAATGCGGATAACCACTTTCTGATCAATTTCAGACACACTAAGGGTCAATGCTATGCTGTCCTTACAATATTTGACAGCATTTGAAAGCATGTTGCTGACGATCTTTTTGATCATATCGGCAGAGCACATGACCATGACAGGCTGGTCAGGGATATTGACCGAGTAGGAAATATGTTGTTCTTTTGCGGCTTTGGCAAAGTATTCCCAAGTCTTACGCACGATAGTACAAATATCTTCTTTGAAAAATTGGAGAGAGAGCTGGTTTTTCTCCATCTTTCTTATGTCCAAAAGTTGGTTGGTAAGTTCCAAAAGCCTGTTTGTGTTGGACTTGATGGTCATTATGTCATCTTTTGATGCCTCGGTATATTCATTATTAAGAATGATTTTCTCAATAGGCATCTTGATAAGTGACAGTGGTGTGCGGATTTCATGAGTGATATTGGTAAAAAAATTGATTTTCGCATCGTATATCTCTTTTTGTTTCAACGCTTCCATCTGCTCAAGCTTA
This sequence comes from Bacteroidetes bacterium ADurb.Bin013, assembly GCA_002071385.1. Lineage (GTDB taxonomy): Bacteria > Bacteroidota > Bacteroidia > Bacteroidales > UBA932 > DMER64. Next base: position 1,477 of record MWFB01000001.1, on the reverse strand, counting down.
CTTGTTTCCTCGATTTTTCTTTTCTTGAATATAAGGAAAAGAACATAGGCGGCAGCGGATGCAACTAATAGCACATATACTATATAGGCAAATACTGACTTGTGGAAAGGAGGAATGACAATGATGGACAGGCTTTTGTACGATTCCGGAGAATCATTGCCAATGACTCGTACATCAAAGCTGTAGCGTCCGGGATTCATGTCCGTTAATACGACCGTGTTATCAGAAGTGACTTTCCTGATGGATTTGCGGCTTCCGCTTGATAGGACATACTCGTACTGGGGGGCACTGATGTTTGAGAAGCTAAGAGTAGAAAATGAAATGGAAAGATAAGCGGCATCGGCTTGCCTGATCCGGATCCTGTCGGAGATAATGGCAGATTTACCGTCAAACCTGGTATCACTAAGTGTTTCATCAATTCCGGTGTGGATATTCTGGATGTAAAGAGGAGAAGAAGTAATAGGATCCCAAAGGTTGGCAGGATTGAAAGTTATCATACCATTGATGGTGCCAAGGAAGATCTGGCCGGAGGGAAACTGATTACAGGAGCCGTAGGAGAATTGGTTGCCAACAAAGTCGTTGTTATCCAAATAGATCTTCAACACAGTGCCCGTCACGGGATCGACGGTGGCAAGACCTTTGGTCGTGGAAACCCATAACAAACCTTTTTGATCCTGGGTAATGGCACAGGCGATATTGGAAGGAAGACCATCCTGGCGGGTGATATGTTTAAAGGATATCGTGCCTTCCAGAGATGTCCTGCATAAACCTCCGCCTTCGGTAGCCACCCATAACATATGTGTGGAATCTTCAAAGAAATGTGTGATGTAATTTGATTCAAGCCCAAAACCAGGAGTTGCCTTATTGATTGTTGCAAAAGTTTTCAGGCCGTCTTTACTGAAAAAAATGCCGGCACCATAAGTTCCGACCCATATGGTACCAAAACTGTCCTGATACAGGGTATGAATGAAACGGTGACCGGGGCCATCAACAAAAACAAAGGTTTCTGTGGACCTGTCATACCGGTACAAGCCATATATGGTACCAAGCAAGATAGTATCATCGCCGGTCTTGATAATGCAAACACATTGGTTTGAAGGAAGTTCCACTTTCCCGGATATTTTTTCAGTGTCAAGGTCAAATAAATAAAGACCGTCATTGAATGTGGCAATCCAAAGCATTTTTCCTTCCTGGAGCAAACCGTGGATATTGAGTCCCGCAGGGAATTCTTCATTCTTTGAAACACATATCACCCGCCTTTCCTTGATAATCAATTTGTTCAGATTGCCGTCTTCTGTCCCTACCCACAGATTGCCACGGTCATCGGAGACCAGGGCATGAACCAGCTTTCCGTAAAGGGTCCCTTCTTTTCCCGTATAGAATAATTGGGAGAAATTGTTTCTTCTGTTATGCCAAAGATTCAATCCTCCGTAAAAGGTTCCCATCCATACATTCCCTTCATTATCTTCCAGCATGG